>JABSOL010000076.1 GCA_013215985.1 Campylobacteraceae bacterium | reverse complement strand
TGAACTAGATTATCGTATTAATGTATTTACATAAAGTGAGACTATTTTCTTAACCTCAGCAGTTTTATTATTAATCTATATGGTATTCATTACTTATCATTTTTTCATTTCATTAAAATGTAATGAATCAATATTATTCTTTTATTTTATTTTATAAAAATATTTGTAATGCTTGGATTTAAAAAGAATAACAGTATTTAAATTTATTATATAAATAATCTAAATTACTGTTATATTATCTAGTATAATATTTAAGTATTTATTCGTTTATATCAATAATATTATTTTTCATTAACAAAACTTTAATTACACTTCCAACTGATCTATATTCACTTGCAGCATATTCTTCTAATTGTTTTTTCTGACTTGGAGTTAAAGCAATAGTTAAAGAAGCATTAGATTGTTCTTTTTTTGTTTTACTTCCTATTGGTCTTCCTGCTTTTTTCTTTTGTAAATCTTTATGAGAATAAGTAGTTTGTGAACTTACATTAGATATTTTATCAAATTTTGCTTTTGCCATTTTTTAACCTTTAAATATATTCTTTTATTTTTTCTAATAATTCTTGCATTCTTGCATTAATTTTTTTATATGTATGTTTTCTTAAAGGCGTACTTTGTGAAAACTCTAATAATGAAATACCTTCATTCTCAACTGTTTGTAAAGCTCTAGTATGAGGAAGCCAAAAATAATCAATTTCATCACTTGTATTTTCTTTTAAAAACTCAATTGAATCTGTAATATCTTTTTCATTAACAACTGCATTTACTAAAAACAATATTGGTAAGTTTTGCTCTTTAGCTCTATGGTAACTTTTAAGTGTAGTTCCTAGTGAATTAATAGTTGGATTAAAAGGAATAATAATTAGATCTGCATTTTTTGAAACAATATCTAATCTCTCATCATCAAATCCTCCAAAATCATAAATAACATCACCTTCAGTAATACTAGGAACTTGTTCATTAAGTGCTACTTTAAATACTATATCATCACCTAAGGTTTCATGCAGCATTCCATAAGGATCTAATTCTATAATTGTAGTATCTAAATGTAAAGCAAGCTGAGTACTTAACATTGACTTCCCTACTCCACCTTTTTGGTTGTAAATAATAATTTGCATTTTGTGCCTTTTTTTAATATTTAAAATAATATACTTATTTATCTTAGATTTAAATTATTTACAATTTGTTATATTTAATTACCTTGTAAATAATTATAATTAAATTTATTAAAAGAGAGAAATAAAATGATACAAACACCACACTTAGCCGTTGATGGAATAATTAGAATATATAATCACGAAAATGAATTTTTAGGTATTGTTTTAATAAAAAGAAAAAATAAACCATTTGGACTAGCACTTCCAGGAGGATTTGTTGATATTGGCGAAAAAGTAGAAGATGCTTTAAAACGAGAAATGTTAGAAGAAGTGAGTTTAAAAGTAGAAAAAGAAAAACTATTTAATGTATATTCTGATCCCTCTAGAGATAAAAGATTTCATTGTGTATCTATAGTATATGAATGCGCTGCTTTTAAGATGCCTAAGGCTGCTGATGATGCAAAAGAGGCATATATATTTGCTTTTGATGATATTCCCTTTAATGATCTTGTATTTGACCATAAAAGGATTATCGAAGATTATATTAAAAACTCTATTATTTAATAAAAGGGTTAATATTCCCTTGTATTTTACCTATAAGAATATTTTTTTCTCTCTCCCAAGAATCAACTTTATCACTTTTATTCCAAACATTTAAAAGTTTTTTCTGAGAAGAAGATATTCTCATGCCATATCTTTGTTCAAAATAAAAATATGTTCTTGCAATATTTCCTCTAATATCTTTTTTAGGTTCCACGATTCTATTTTTAAAATCTACCTCAAAATCAATATTTTTTCCATATCTTCTATCTTCGTTTTTAATCAGCTGGAATTTAAAATTTGATCTATCTGCATTAAGTTCACCAATTGCAGGAACAAGATTGTGCATATCAGCTTCCATAAATTTAAAATCTTTACTTACTTTTTTACAGCATCTTCTGCCTTTATAAGTTTTTCCATTCTTTTTTACACATTTATCATCACCTTCTTTCCAACACATAAAAGATTTAGCAAAGTTTTGAGCAGGAATTACATGTTCCCATTCAATTCTTTTTGCTCTTTTATTAACATTTCCTTTTTTTGTAAAAGAATTCCTAGGAGAATAACCACAAGAAGATTTATCTATCATGTTTTTTTTATTCTTGTATGAATAAGAACAATCTGCATAAAAAGTTTTTTGATGAGAAACATATACTTTTTTAAGTAACTTTTTCGATTTTGAGAAAGAGCTGATACTAGAATTAGCACAAATAGATGTAATAAACAAGGTAATTATTAGAAATTTTTTCATTTTTATTCTTTATTTTTCTGTGATTATAAATAAAAATCCTTTAGTTTTTGATAAAAAGCTTTCAATATTCTTTAAGCCACAACAAAATACAATACAAAATATTGCAAAATATTAGAAAATTTACAAATTTACAAAAAGGTTAAATCTTGGATGATAGAATAATTGTTCTTTTTATTACAATGACAGCTAGTTTTTTAACTTGGAAAATGGTTAAAGATTTTTATAGTACAAAATTTCATATGTTATTTGCGCATATAATAGCTATTATTACAGCTTCTTTTATGTTTTTATCAACAATGATACTGTTTGTCCCTAGCAATTATAAAAGAGGAGAAAGTGCAGATGTTGAATTTACAGCAGCTTCATTTTTAATAGTTTCGCTAATGTTATTGACGATTTTCTTTTTCTTTAAATACTTACCAGGGAGAAAAAAGAGATAAATTTGAAAAAAAATCTTTTGTTTAAATATTTTTTAAGCACAATTTTATAATAATTCTCAAATAATTTTGGAGACAACATGGAAACTTACTTTTTACTAACGAATTTTGAACAAGGTTATCATCAAGAAGAATTTATTTATGAAGAAGTTTTACTAGAATATTGTGAAATGGCTTTAGAAATACCTCTTGAAAAAATCGAATCTGTTGAATACAACAATGAAACTATTGAAATTTCATTATTTCAATTAACTGCTGAAGATACTAGCGATGATTGGTATGTTAATTTATACAAAACAGCTAAGAGATAAACATTTATAATGCTAATAAGAAATTATTAGCATTTACTTTTCACTACTACTTAATATATACACCTAATAAACAATCAAAAAACTCATATTTTTTTACAATTATAATCATAATTTTCAAGAAAATAGTTTTATTTTCAAAAAAGTTGATAACAGTTCTCACTATTAATAAAAGATTAAGAAAACTTCTACTAATATTCTAATAACGATTATCATTAAGGATTTGATTTGAAAAACATTAACTTAAGAATTGAAAATAAAAATGACTTAGTAAAACCTTCTGGTTGTACTTGCTAAAAAAAAAGGATATTAAATGAGTATATTAATTATTGGCGGAGATAAGATAAATAAGATTCAAGATATGTTACATAGTTTAGGTGCAAAAAGTATTAACCATTGGGATGCTAGAAAAAAATCATCAGCTCCTAAAAAAAAGATACCTATTGATACAGACTGTATTGTTATGTTAACATCTTTTTTAAATCATAATACAATGCTTAAATATAAAACACAAGCAAAAAAATATAACATTCCATTTATTTGTGCTAAAAGATCTATATCTTGTGTATATGATGAATATGTTAGAGTTATGAATCTTAAAGATTGTGCTGCTTGTTATTCTGACTGTCCTCAAGCTGGAAAGAAAAATGCATAAAAGCTCAATAGGCTTTTCAAAGAATGAAGAATTTTTACCTGATTTTTTTGATGAATTTAATTCAAAAGAAAGACTAAGACAATTATTTTTAGATCTTTCTTCATCTTTAGTTAAAGATTATTATTCTTTTTCAAAATATGAACAGAAGAATCTAGTAAAATATTCTTTAGAAAATATTTTTAAATATAAAATAAACTCTTTAAAAATATTTTCTTATATTAAAACATTCAAAAAACAAAATATGTATTTTAAATTTTGTTTGCACTCGACATTAATTATTAATAATTACTTTCATAAGCAAAACAAAATAAATATATTTGCCTCTTCAAAACTTTTGCCACTTGCAAAAATCATATCAACTTGTTTTATTAATAATAAACTAGAAATATTTTTTGATAAAAATCTATTATTTCATGAGTTTGTATTAAACAGGGTAAAAAAGCTGCATAAAAATAAAACAGTTTTAGATAATGGCGATTCAATATGTGTTATTAAAAATGATGCAGCACCTTTAAAAATTTATACTTCTTGGAAAGATATAAATGTTAAAGATTTAAATATAAAAAATGAATTATCAACTGCAATAAATTCAATTAAACAAAGTGAATTTAAACAAATATATTTGGTTTATCCGAAAATGAAAGATTTTTCACGACATATTAAAATTAAAGTTGAAGAATTAGAGAATACAACATACGAAATAAAAGTTATTCCTTATTCATTAAGATCAATAATTAGAAAAAATAAAGGACAATAATGGCAACAGCAATATTCTATGGGAGCAGTACAGGTAATACTGAAGATATAGCAAATAGAATATCAGAACACTTAGGAAATCTTGATGTATATGATATAAGTAATCAAGGTCTTGATCCCATAAAAGATTATGATAAATTAATTATAGGTTTATCTACTTGGGGTGATGGAGATTTACAAAGTGATTTTGAAGATATATGGTCAGATTTTGAAGAATATGACTTTTCAGACAAAACTATTGCTTTATTTGGACTTGGAGATCAAGATGGATATGAGGATGAGTTCGTAAACGCCCTTGGAACTATGTACAAGGTCTTAAAAGCAAAAGGTGCTACCATTATAGGTTTTACATCGATCGAAGGTTTTGAGTATAATGAATCAACAGCAGAGATAGGTAATCAGTTTTGTGGATTAGTAATAGATGAAGATAATCAAAATGATTTAAGTGATGAAAGAATTAGTTCTTGGATTAGTGATATTAGAAGTGAGATTTTATAAAAGCCTAAAATAGGCTTTTATTATTTATTACAGTCTTCGCATAAACCGTATAATTGCATAGAGTGTGATGTAATTTTGAAGTTATTAACTAGAGCAATTGAATCTTGTCTTTTTTCAATTTCATCATCAACAAATTCAATTATTTTTGCACAGTCTGTACAAATTAAATGATCATGATGCGCTTTTGCATTAGATTCATATTTTTTACCTTCACTACCGAAAGCAATTGAAGTAATTAAAGATACTTCTTCTAAGAATGATAAAGCTCTATATACTGTAGCAATTCCAATATTAGATTCTTTATAAGTCTGTTTTATTTGGTTATAAACATCTTCTGCACTTAAGTGACCTACTGAGTCCATTAAAACTTTCAGTACTATTTCTCTTTGTTCTGTATACTTAAGACCTTTTTGTTTTACAATAGCTTTTAATTCTTCTATTATTTCTTCATTATTTAACATTATTTGGTCCTTATTAATCATATACCTAAGTATATCAAAATTTATTATAATTTATATAATTTTTTATTTGTCTATTTTTTCTTTAGGAGAAATTAATTTATTAGGTTTTTTCTTAGTTTGATATAGCATGTGATGCCATAAAGCAAAACCGCAAAATGCAGCGCCAGCAATTATATGAGTTTTTTTTGCAAGTTTATTTTTCATAAACATAGATGTTACAACTGTAGCACCTAAAGTAGCAGACATTGCAATTTTAGCTGCTTCTCTTTGAATTTCTAAATCAATTTTCATTTCTCTTTTTCCTTTTATTTCTCTTTATAATAGTTTCAGCAGTCCCTTTTAATGTTTTAAAAGTAAGAGCTGCTGTTAAAACTGTTGCAAGTGGTAAAATAAATGGCATAGATATCCTTTTGATAATAATTATCACTATTTTAGCTAAGAAAGCTTAAATATTTCTTTGAATTATTATCAAAACTTTATTTTACTTTTGACTTACACCTTTTATTGAATTTAATAATAATCCAATTGTTGTACCATTATGTAATACAGCTGTTACAATTGGAGAAAATAATCCAAATGTAGCACCTGCTAGAATTAATGAATTAATTCCAACTGTTGCATTAAAATTCTTATTTATTAGTTTCATCGTATTATTTGCAAATGCTTTTGCTTCTACAACTGCTTCAATATCATCTTTTAATAAAGATACATCAGCAGTTGCTTTTGCAATATCTGCACCCTTGCTCATAGAAATACCAACATCTGCAGAAATTAAAGCAGGTGCGTCATTTATACCATCACCAATAAAAGCAACTTTTTTACCATCAGCCATAAGCTCTTTTACAATTCTTGCTTTATCATTTGGCAATAAAGATCCATAAACTTCATCAATTCCTAATTCCTCTGAAATAATTAAAGCTTTTTCTTTTGTATCACCGGTTAACATAATAATATTTTTAACACCTAGTTTTCTCAAATCAGATATTGCTTTTTTTGTATTATGTCTAACATGATCTGATAAACCAATAGTTCCTAGAAGTTTTCCGTTATATGAAATATATAATAAAGTTCTTCCATCTTCTAAAGATTTTTCAATTTCTTTTTCATACTTTTTAAAAGAAATATGTTCATCATCTTCTAAAAAGTGACGAGATCCAATAATTACAGTTTTTTTATCAACTTCAGTTTTTACACCGTGTGCTACAATAAACTCAACTTCTTCATGATGCATATGCACAAAACCTTTTTGTTTTGCAGCTTTTACAACAGCTTCAGCAACTGGATGAAAATAATGTTCTTCAGTTGAAGCAGTTAAATTTAAAATATCTTCTTCACTCCATTTAGAATCATAAGAATCAATAGACATAACTTCTAATTCACCAGATGTTAAAGTACCAGTTTTATCAAATACAAAAGTATCTGCAGAAGCTAAAGCTTCAACACTTTTAGCACCTTTAATCATAATACCATTATGACCAGCTTTTGAAATAGTTGATTTAAACGCAACAGGAGTAGCAAGTTTTAAAGCACAAGAATAATCAGCTTGTAAAACAGAAGCTACTCTTTCAAAATCTTTAGAAATTAAATAAGAAATTCCAGCAAGTCCAAGTGTAACTGGAACTAGCTTATTTGCTAGTTTTGTAGCTTTTAATTGAACAGATGATTTTTCATTTAATGAATTCTCAATATAATGTTTAATTCTTTGAGTTGCTGTATCATTTCCAATACACTCAGCCCAAATCTTAAGTCTTCCATCTTCAATTACAGTTCCAGAAATTACTCTATCACCTCTAGTTTTAGAAACAGGTTCCGCTTCACCAGTCATTGAAACTTGATTTACAGAAGCATCACCAGATACAACATGGCCATCAATAGGAATAGTACTACCTGCTCCTACAATAATAATATCACCAATTTTAATATCTTCAGCAGGTATTAAAATTTCTGTTACTTTTCCATCAATTTCTGTTTCTAACCAAGCTTCTTTAACATTAGGTTTTGATAATTCTTTTAACAAATCATCACTTTTATGAACAGTAGTTTCTTCTATATATTCACCTAATTCAAGCATAGCATTAGTTGAGTTAGCAGCTAAATAATCTTTTCTAAAAACAGAGACTCCAACCGCTGCACTCTCTAGTACTTTTGATGTTAAACCTTCCGAAAACAACTCTTTAACACCATCTATTAACATAGGCATTGCAGCCCCTGTTGTAAGTGTTGCTTTTAAAGTATTATTAGATATAAATCTCTCCATAATTAATGCTGAACTAGCGCGAACCACACCTTTTAAACTAGGAGCTTCATCTGAAGTACAAGAAACACAAACAGAAGCATCTGATGAATCATTTAATAAATCTTCTATACTTAAAGATCCTAAAACATCATCAATTTCTGAACAAACACTCTCATCATAAAAATCAAAGATAATACTAGCCGCTTTTTTATTAACTCTTACAGAATTAACATCAGGAATCTTTTCTAAATAAGATACAAGAATATTTTCATCAATAAATTCTTCATTTAATAGATCAAATTTATATCTTGCTCTATAACTAGTACAATGAACTTTTTTAAATTTATTATTCATAAATTAATCTTTATTTGCTTCCATTTGAGCACGAGCGTCTTCATATCTTTCTTTCATCTCTTCCATTCCTGCTTGGAAAAGTTCACTACCTTTTGAAGCTGCATTCATAATAGTATCTTGTGCACCTTTATTAGTTAAAAGAAAAGTAACAGCAGCACCAATTAAAGCACCTTTAATAAAATCACCTTGATTAAAACCAGACGAAGTATTTTGAGTATTTACACTTTGGTTTTCTACTTGAATATCATTTTTATTAATATATGGATTAGTATTTACATTTTTCATAGATCTTGAATTCTCTATATTTGTATCATATTTATTCATTATTCGCCTTCTTCAATTAATTTTTCATCATTTTTTCTACTTATTGTTTCATCTAATACTTCAAGAGCATAAATTCCAGCCATTCCAATTGAAATAGTAGTTAATGCTTTTAATAAACCACCTTTTGAAGATAATTGATTTGTTACAGAAATTGCAGTTCCTGCAACTATGGCACCTTGTGATGTTTTTTTAATAGTATCACGAAGAGCATCAGATTTACTAATCTCATTATTTAAAGACTTTTTATAATTAATAGTTCCAGACATTAAAGCAGAAGCAATTCCACTTGAAATTACATGTGCTAAGACATTTCTAGGAGCTCCAGTATTTAAACTAAGTTCTTTCATTATTTATCTTCTTTAGTTTTTTTTACTTTTTTAAGAGGTAAATCTAATAAGGAATCATTATCTTCATGTGATTCAAGTTCTGTATTTTCTAAAACAAGTTTTTTTTCTTTTATACATTCTGCAGTAGCTGTAATTGTATTTTTAACATCAGATACTAAATCTTTTGATTTATCAACAGATGATGTTGCAAATTCTTTTGATTTACCTATTACTTCACAGGCTTTTTCTTTTGATTTACCTAAAACTTCACAAACTTTTTCTTTTAATTTATCACTTTTATTAAAAGCAATAACTGCACTAGCTCCTAAAGCTAGACCTATTATAAATGGTAATGCCATAACTTACTCCTTGTTTTTATTTAAATATGAGCTTAAAAAAGCACTTAATGCAGCTCCAGAAGCTGCTCCTGTAATCATAGAAACATTCATTTTACTTAAAAGTTTAGTAAGTTTATCTTGATCCATATTTCCGCTTGCTATATCTTCTAATAAAGATTGATATTCGCTAGCTTTATTCATCATATCATCAGGATTAAACATAGATGATGATGAAGAATTATAAAACTCTTGAACACAGGCTCTAAATGCTGGTAAATGATTATTAAATGAAGCTGCTTGAAGTTTATAAAAAACATCTCTTACATCTTCTTCTTCAACATGTTCTAATAAATGATCATACATTCTTATATTTGATATTTCTTCTGAAACTCCAACTTCACAACATTCAATATATGTTTTTGGAATTTTAATTTTTAAAGCTAAGTCATTATTAGGAATATCTACATTATATTTCTCTAATAATGGAATTAACATTGAATAATGATTAGCTTCTGCTTCTTTAATATTTACAAAAGGATGAATCTCACCTAATTTATTTATAATTGCAGAATATGTTTCATATGCAGCAAATTCATCATAAACTGAGATTCTTAAAGCCTGAGAAAGTTTTGACTCTGTAATACTTAAATCAACTTCTTTATTTTTTAGATATTCAAAATCACTTATTTTTAAATCTACAGATTCTTTTTTTAGATTTTCATCTTTTATTTCTTCAATTTTATTATCTTCAACAATATTTTCATTTTCTAAAACTGTTTTCAATTAAATAACCTCCTTAGCTAAATTATTAATTAATGTTGTAATTTCTTCCAAATTTTCACCATTAATTAAATCTTCCCATAAAGAAGAAGAAAAAACACTTGGATCATAAAGAATAGTCACAGAACCTATTAATTTTTTAACTTTAATACTAATGATTCCATTTATTTTATCAGGTATTGTTTCAATATCTTTTATACTAAGATTTGAACTTTCTTTTTTTATCTTCATAGAAACCCTAACTCTTAATCTTCCAGGTGTATGAGATATAGTTGTAAAATAACTTGCCATTTTTATTATGTCTTGTGTTGTAATCAATTTTCTATCCTTATTATTTAGATTTTTCCAATAATTAACTTAAGTAAAGCTTAATATCTACTTAGAATCATTATCAATTAATCAATATTTATATTATTTTATTACTTTTTAAATTCTATTACCTTGTTTCTTCCTGTACTTTTAGCTTCATATAAGGCTTTATCACATCTTTTATAAACTTCTTTATATTCTTCACCTTTTTCACAAAATGTACATCCTAAAGAAATATTTATATCTATTTGTTTATCTTCAAAAATAAATATATGATCTTGAACTTTTTCTCTTAACCTATTTGCGATATTGATTATATTTACATTTGTATAATCATTAATTAATACTAAAAATTCTTCACCACCAAATCTACCTATTATATCCTCTTTTGCTAGTTCGGATGAAACTACAAAAGACATTTCTTTTAAAACATAATCACCTGCAGGATGACCATAAGTATCATTAACTTTTTTGAAAAAATCAATATCAAATAATATAAAACAAAAATCTCTTTTTTCAAGCCATAATTTAATAAATGAAGTAATTGTATTTTTATTATACATATTTGTTAATTCATCCATACTTGCTCTATTTTCTAATTCTGTGATTTTTTCATTAAATTCAGAAACATCATGCATACATATAAGATAATTTTTAAAATCCAATTTTTTTACATCGAATGTAAAATATTTATTATCAGAACCAATACATTTAAATTTAGCTGGTTTTTCTAAAGAATAATGATTATTAGCAATATTTAATAAGTTTTCACTTGTTTTATTATCTAAAAGAGCTAAATTAGTTAAAAACATATCTTCGGAAGAAAATATATCATCGAACTTTTTATTCTTACTATGAATAATATCACCATCAGAGATTATAATAATACTTTTTTGTGAATCTAAAACTGATTGTAGAAAATCTCTTTCTTTTTGTAGTCTAAGGCTTTGTTGATAGTTAATATTTTTAAACATTTCATTGATTTTTTTACTTAAATATGTAATTTCATCATCATAATTAAGTTCAAGTTCAAGCCATGAATTTTCGTCTTTTGAAGCTTTTTTCACCATTGTGCTTATATATTGTATTCTATTTGTAAATAACTTTTGCATAAATAAATAAAAAGATAAAAATACTAACATTAAGATAAGTGAAAAAATTAAAAGAGTAACTTCAATATTATTAATTAAAAAATCAAATATTTGCCTATTACTTCTCATTCTTATATAAAAATTTTTTTCTTCTAATTCATCATAAAACTGAATATATGAAAATACTTGATATTTTGAGACTTTAGATATATCATATTTTATATTTTTATTAAAGAATTTTAAATTTTTAAATTCTTTATTTTTATATACTGAGATTAAAGTAATGTATTCTTGTAAGAGTTAGGGATTTTCGTCTAATAATGAAGCATCAAGAGTTATGGCAATAAATATATATCAAAAGAACTCTTTTTTATGAAATAATT
>JABSOL010000075.1 GCA_013215985.1 Campylobacteraceae bacterium | reverse complement strand
ATTGATCTAATAATCTTAATATCATCTTTATGAATAAATGTTTTTCTTTCATATTTTTTAGAAGGTACCTTTAAAAGTTTTTTTGGCTTATACTTATAAAGTTGTTCAAGTTTTTTAAAATTTAAGGAATTTATATTAGATGTCTCAATCTCACTTTCAATAAACTTACCAATTTCTTTATTAAATTTTTTTACAATCTTTTTAATTTTAAATCCTTTAATCATAAGATACTATTACTAAAATAACAAATAAAAATTTTAAGATATTTTATTGTAATTAATTATACATTTAGTATATTTAAAAAAAGATTATTAAGTTTTCAATATAATTTTACGTAAAGTGTTAAATAAAAAATGTGATTAAGTAAAAATTAAAAGGAAGTATCGATAAAGTGATTTTACTCATTTTCAGAATTTAAATATCTTCAAATTAGAACATAACGTTTAACTTGAGGAACTAGGTAAGTAACGTTTATATAATTAAATTTGTTTATATCTTTTTGCGACATATAATAACTTATAATTTTTCTACTTTTACCTTGTTTCTCTCCAAGAGCTTGTTAGTCTTAACTTACTTTTAGATTGTTTCCATTCTTAATATCATTGCCCTATACATAGTTTCATAAACTAAATAACTTGTTATAGTTTGTTCTTCATAGTCTGAATATTCAATATTATTTTCTTGTAAAGTCATTATAAACTGTTCTTTCCATTCATCAAAAGATGATTGAATACTGTGCGCATCATTTATCTCTGCTAATTCATTTATTCTAGCAGATACAAATTCATTATCTAACATTAAAGATATCTTGTCCGTTAATTTATTAGAACCGAAATCTTGGAACATACTATAATGAGCTCTTATCATCATTTCAAATCTACCTAGAATTTTATTTTTTCCATCTTCACTTTGAAACCAATTTCTAATATATTCTTCTTCTCCGAATTTTATTTTGGTTAAGTTTTCTATATTTGTATCATCATTAAATCTATCATTTACCATCATTATCATATCAATAACTTTTTCTTTAGTCTTAATCAAATTATTTTGCTGTTCAAGATTATCTTTTAAACCCTGATTTTCATTTATTAGTTTATCAACTTTATGCTCAAGTTCTTTTTCTATTCTACTTTTACCAAATAAACCCATATTATATTTCCTTTTAAATGTATTTAGTCAATAAAATAATCTGGCTTAATATTTAATTCTATTGGTTCTGAGATTTTCGACAAAAACAAATCATTTAATTTTAAAATTTCAATTGCATTTTCACTTGAAATAGCCTTTACATTACATTGTGTACTTTTGCCATCTTTTTTACTAACGAAATTAACGCTAAAATATTTTTGTATCATTAAATTATCTCCATTTTTTCATAATCCTAAATCTTTGAGAGTGGACTAACTATTTATTCATTCCCATTGTTGTCCATTTAACCCCTATATCAATTATTAATAGACAAACAAATGTCCTTTTAATAATATAATAAATATGACTATACAGTGGATTGAAGTTTATTTTGTATTATAGTAATATTTAACTTAAATATTAAATGTACTTTTATTACCTATATCCTTGTTATTTGGACAAAAATGTCCCTTAATTGTAGGATATCGAGGTAAAGGGACATTATGTCCCTTAAGAGAATTTATTAGTTTATATATAAAATGTATTTTTACTAGATGGAAGATGAATAATATTTTTGCAATTACTCATTAAATGATATTTTACTTAAGATAAAAAGTGTTCTATAGTTTTAAAATGTTTATCTATATTTTCAAAACTATGATTTCCACCTTCTTCTATGATAAGATTACTTTTGAATAAAAAAGACTCTGCTTCTTTATAATCCAATACTTCATCATCTTTTTGTAAAAGTGTTAAAAACTTATCTTGATTTATGTTAGATTGTAGAATACTTTTTAAATATTCTAAGTGTTCTTGTTTTACTTCAAAATATGAATTATCATAATAGTTAGTAACTTTTCCTAATTTGTCTAAAGTTTTATAAGGATAAATAGCTGGATTTATTAAAACAGCTTTTAGATTATATTTACTTGATAAATATATACAATAAAATCCACCTAAAGAAGATCCTACTAATGAAACTTTTTCACCTTTTAAAATGGCATATTCTATTAACTGCTCTAAAGTATTAATAGCAAGAGCTGGAATATAAGACAAAGATGGATAAAGAAAATCATTTTTAAAATACTCTTTAAAAAGTATTGATTTTTTTGAATAAGCAGAAGATGCAAAACCGTGAACATAAATTATCATATAAAATCCTATTATTATTACAATTTGTAATAAATTTAAATGTAAATCAAATTATATTGTATTATGCTTGTAAATAGAATAAAAAAGAAGAAGGCGTATTATGGCTAAAAAGAAAACATCATTATTTGAATGTCAACATTGTGGATACCAACTAAGTAAATGGATGGGAAAATGTCCTGATTGTGGAGGATGGGATTCATTTATTGAATTAAACCAAGAGCAACAAGAAGTTATTAAAAAAACATCTAAAGTAAGAACTACTTCTTCAAAAGCTACTCCTATTACAGAAGTGAAACAAGATGATATTATTAGATTTTCAACTTATAATGAAGAATTTGATTTAGTTTTAGGTGGAGGAGTTGTTCCTGGGTCATTAATATTAATTGGTGGAAGTCCAGGTGTTGGAAAATCTACTTTACTTTTAAAAGTAGCTGGATCAATTGCGGCAAGTGGTAAAAAAGTACTTTATGTTTCTGGTGAAGAATCTATGGGTCAGATAAAATTAAGGGCTAATAGATTAGATGCTAATCATAAAAACCTATTTTTATTACCAGAAATTAAATTAGAAGAAATTCAAGATGAATTATTAAGAGAAAATTATGAAGTTGTAATTATTGATTCAATTCAAACTATGTACTCAGCAAACCTAACTTCTTCACCTGGTTCTGTTACACAAGTAAGAGAAATCACTTTTGAACTAATGAGAAAAGCCAAAGAAACTAATATTTCAATATTTATTATTGGACATATCACAAAAGAAGGTTCGATTGCAGGTCCTAGAGTATTAGAGCATATGGTTGATACTGTTTTATATTTTGAGGGAGAAGCTAGTAAAGAACTTCGTATGTTAAGAGCTTTTAAAAATAGATTTGGATCTACAAGTGAAATTGGAATATTTGAGATGACTAATGAAGGTTTAATATCTGCAAAAGATATTGCATCTAAATTCTTTGATAAAAGTAAAGCACAAGCAGGTTCTGCCTTAACAGTTGCAATGGAAGGAACGAGAGCTTTAATATTAGAAGTTCAAGCTTTAGTATCTGAATCTAATTTTCCAAATCCAAAAAGAAGCTCGACTGGATTTGATTTATCAAGGCTTAATATGCTTTTAGCACTTTTAGAGAAAAAATTAGAATTGCCTTTAAATGATTATGATGTATTTATTAATATCTCAGGTGGAATAAAGATAAAAGAAAGTTCTGCTGATTTAGCTGTAATTGCAGCTATTATTTCTTCTTTTAGAGATAGACCTATTTCAAAAGAATCAGTGTTTATTGGAGAAGTCTCTTTAACTGGAGAAATTAAAGAAGTATTTTCAATGGACTTAAGACTAAAAGAAGCTCAAGCTCAAGGTGTAAAAAAAGCTATTATTGCTAAAAAACCAAATATTAAATTAAAACTTCAAGTTTATGATGTAGATGAAGTTCAAAAAATGATTGAACTATTTTAGTTTAATAAAAACTTTATAAATTTATATTGAAGAGATGAAGAAGAATTAATAAAATAATTCTCTTCATTTTTAGAGTCTCATATTCAAATACTTTTAAATATATTAAGTAAATTTATTTAATTTAATTAAATCAAGATTTGTATCTATATCAAAAGCAAGATCATTATTTAAAGATATGTATTTATGCTCAGAAGTTTCAATAATACCTTTAGCCCCTTTATCTCCATTTAATTGAAGAAGACTTAAAAAATGTACCTTTGAAAAAAGAGCAGGAACTGCAAGTTTATTATTATAACATGAACAAATAATCTTAGTATTTCCTTTTGATTCATTAATTATTTTATCAAAATGAGAAAAAGGAATAAAAGGTTGATCACAAAGCATAATTAAAACTTGTTCATATTCTAAGAGTTCTTGTATACCTGCTTTTATAGAAGAAGCTAAACCCTCTTTATACTCATTGTTTATTACCACTTTAACATTCAAGTTTTTGATTTTTTCTTGACACTCAATTTGTTTGGCACCAAGAACTACAAAAACATTATTTGATATATTTAAAGCTTTGTTACAAGCATTCTCTAATAAACTTATGTTTTGGTACGTAACTAATTGTTTAGCTTGCCCTAGTCTACTTGAAGTACCAGCTGCTAAAATTAAAACTGCTATATTATTAGATTTTTCCATTTTTCCTAGCTTCTATTTGTGCACAAATTGAAAGTGCTATTGATTGATGAGAAGTACCACCAATATCTATCCCTACAGGAGCAAAAAATCTTTTTTCATTATAAAGATCAAATTCTTTAGTCTTTTTTTTCATATTCTTTTTATTACCTAAAATTCCTATATATTCAACATTTGAATTTAGTAAAGCTTTTAAATATACATCATCTGTTTTAGGACTATGGCTTAAAATTACTGATGCATTATATGAATTTAAATCCATATCTATAATATCTTGAAGATGATCTAGTTTAATTAACTCATCTGCTTCTTTGACATAATTTTCTCTAATTTTTAAATCAATAACAGATGTTTTCCAGCCCATTAAATTAGCCATTGAAATTAAAGAAGATACATGAGCACCTGAACCAAATACCAAAAGAGAATAAGGAGCTTTAATTTTCTGATAAAACTTTCCATTTTCTAATTTATCTTCGCAATTATCATCAATAATCTCAAAACTTCCGTCTTTTATTGATCTTACTAGTGTTTTTCCATAGTTTTCTAAAGCTAGTCCTAAAGATTCGTAATTGTTTTTATAATAAAAAGGCTGGATAAGATATCTACTTAGACCATGGCCTGAACTTTTATCTTTTGCTTTATTCTCGTAATATATAGTTTCACATGACTCAAAAACTTCTTTAGCTAAATCTATAATTTTATTATGTAAAAGGGGACTTCCTAAAACTCCTACATAATCATAATCTGAATTTACAAGTATCATATTCCCAACTTTTGCATAGGTAGAACCAAACGTTTCTACAACGCTTGCTCCTACAATATCTAAAGATTGTTTTTTACTATTTTCAATAAAAGTTAAATATTCTTTTGAGAACATTTTTTACCCTAATTTAATTGGATAAGTTGTAAATCTTTTTCCAGTTGCATCTAATAAAGCATTTGCAATAGCTGCAAAAATAGGAGGAGTACCTGGCTCACCAATACCACCAACAGTTGCACCAGAATTAATAATACTTACTTCAATATCAGGAACATCTGAAATTCTAGCTACTTTATAATCATAAAAGTTGCTTTGAACAGCTGCACCATTTTCAATAGTAATTTCACTGTGTTTAGCAGCTGCTAAACCAAAGTTAATACCACTAATCATTTGATTTTCTACATTTAAAGGATTAAAAGCAAATCCACAATCTACGCTACACCAAACTTTTTCAACTTTATAATCATTATCTATAACTCTAACTTTTGCAATTTGAACTATTATACTTCCAAATGAAGGAACAAATGAAACACCATATCCTACATTCTTCTCTTTTTTTCTATTTTTCCAGTCTGATAGTCTAGCTACTTCGTCTAAAAGATTAATATGTCTTTTATTACTTAACATATTTTTTCTATATTCAATAGGATCGATTCCTGCTTCTTTAGCAGCAATCTCAATTAAACCTTCGACCATTGGAGCAGCTTGTGTATAACCCACTGATCTCCACCATAACACTGGAATTGGTGATGTTGGTGAGTGTGCTTGTAAGTTATGACTTTCAATAGTATATGGATGATTTGATAAACCTTCCCATTGAGCCCAATCTACTCCATCTTTTTCTAAAAATGCAAAAGGAGTATTTTTAACAATATTTTGACCAACTACAGTTGCTTCAAAACCTGTAATCTTTCCATCTGAATCTAAAGCTAGTTTTGCTTTATTTTTATACATAGGTCTATAGTTACCCATTTTAATATCATCTTCTCTTGACCATAATGTCATAACTGGCCATGCTTCACCTTTGGCAGTATGAGCAGCATCTAAAACATAATCAACATTTGCAGCAGCACGTCTACCAAAACCACCACCTAAAAATGTATTAGTATATTTAACATTAGAAGCTTTAATTCCTAAAACTTGTGCACATACATCTCTATAAACAGATTGTATTTGTCCACCAGAATAAATTTCTGCTTTATCTTTTTGATCATGAACTACACAGTTTAATGGCTCCATTGGTGCATGAGCTAAAAATGGGAAATTATATTCAGCTTCAATAATTTTATTGGCTTCTTTAAATGCTTTTCTTGAATCTCCATCTTTTCTCATAACATTTCCATCAAGTTTAGATAATTTATCATATTCTTCATGTAAATCTTTTGTACTTATGTTTTTAAAATCACCCTCATTCCAAAGAACAGAAACATCCTGCATAGCTTCTTTTGCAATCCACCATTGTTCAGCGATTATAGCAATTCCAGATGGAATCTCTTTTACTGTCAATACTCCTTCTCTTTTTAGAGCTTTTGTAGCATCAAAACTTTTAACTTTTGCACCAAAAACACTAGCATGGATAATTGCAGCATATTTCATATTAGGAACTCTAACATCAATACCAAATTCTGCTTCACCTTTAACTTTTGCCCAGGCTTCTTTTGAATGTCTTTTTACAGGTTGCCCTATTATTTTACACTGTGAGAATTCTTTTATTTTTGGATCTTTTGGAACATCAATTGAAGATAAATCTTTTACTAAATCGCCATATATAAATGTTTCTTTTGTTTTTTTATTAATAACTAAAGAATTTTTAGTTTCTACATTAAATTGTCTAATATCCCATCTTTTAGCAGCTGCAGTTTTAAGCATAATATTTAAAGCTGCACCTGTTTTTCTTAAAATTTCATGTTTTGTAGAAATAGACGAAGAAGCTCCTGTTAACATTAAAGGAACCCAGGCATGGAAATGAATAGTAGCAACTTCAGCAGCTTCTATATTAATTTCTTCCCAGTTTACATCAAGTTCTTCTGCTATACACATAGCTAAAGTTGTATATGTACCTTGTCCCATTTCAGCTTGTCCCATTAAAAAAGTAATAGTATTATCACTATCGATTTTAATAAAAGCATTAGGCTCTAAAGGTTTTGATTTAGAATCTGGCTCTTGGGCTTTAGATTTAACAGGTAAGTGTAATGCTAAAATAAAAGCGCTTGTAGCTAATGTACTTTTTTTTATAAAATTTCTTCTTGACTCTTGCATTTTATGCCTTTTCTTTTATGATTTACTAGCTGTTTTAATTGCTGTTTTAATTTTATTATAAGTTCCACATCTACAAATATTTCCATTCATTGAAAATATAATTTGCTCATCACTTGGTAATGGAGTTTGTTTAATTAAAGCTAAGGCATTAATAATCTGACCTGGTTGGCAATATCCACATTGAGATACATCTTCTTCAATCCATGCGTTTTGAAGTTTTTTAAGATCTTTATCTTCATTATTAGCTATTGTTGTAATTGATTTATTATTAATCATAGAAATAGGAGTAGAACAGGCTCTAATTGCTTTGTTATCAAGTAAAACAGTACATGCCCCACATTCTCCAACACCACAGCCATATTTTGTATTTGTTAAATTAAGAATATCTCTTAATACCCATAATACTGGTGTATCTTGTGCAACATCAATTGAAAAGTGTACATTATCAACGTTAAATTTTGTAATCATTTATTTTATCCTTTAAATATTTTTATAAATATTTTAAAAGTAAATTAGCTACCTACTAGTTGATAGTTTAATTTACTTGTAAAATATTCTTTTTATTATTAGTGAAATTTTACTAAGTTATTTTTTTATGCTTTCCAAGAGTAGATTAAAGCTTTAATTGAGTTATCAAAAGCTTCTGTATTCATAGAAACTCTAGAAACAATTTGTAGTCCTTGTAAAGTAGAAAAGAATGTATATGCACAAACATCTGAACTTTCATTAAAATTAAGAGATTTATCATTTTTTCCTTCTGTAAATATTTCAGAAAAAAGATTAATAGTTTTAGCTAAAGAATCTTCTAAAGCAATTTTGGTTTCATTGTCTATAATATTTATATCTGCACTTAAAATTCCAAATATGCAAACTTTTCCTTCTTTTAAAGTCTTTGAAAATAAATCTGCTATTTTTTCAAGTTTTTGTACAGAATTAATATCACTTTTTATAATATTCTTATATTTTTCAACATATACATCAGTACATTTATTAACAAGTTCTTTAATTAAAATATCTTTTTTTGTAAAATGATGATGAATACTTGCTTTCTTTATTCCTATTTCATCAGAAATATTCTGGTAACTCATGGCACTTACACCAATTTTTTGTATTAGATCTTCAGAAACTAATATAATTTTGTCTCTTGTACTTATCATGATTTTCCTTTTTTATTTTGTATTGTACCTACTAATTAGTAGGTAAGTCAAGACCGATAGATAACAAAATACAAGATTCGTAAAAAAAATAGATAAAAGGCCCTATTTTATCAGTATTATAAATTTAGTTTTTTATAATTGTTAGCCAAAATTTAATCTGCAAAAATAGATATTATAAGAAAAAATCAAATATTAAATTAAAAACAATTTTATGATCTAGATGATTTTATAAAATAATTTAGCTATTTTACTTTAGTCGAAACTTTGTTATTTTTTGCTATAATGCCCAAAATTATAAGGGTAAAGAGTGATTGAATTAGAGAATCAAACAAATTTAAATATTAATTTAGATTTATGCGAAAAAATATTAGAAAAACTAACACATAAAGATATTGAAGTAATTATTTGTGAAAACGAATACATACAAGCTTTAAATAAAGAGCACAGAGGAAAAGACAGTGCAACAGACGTTTTATCCTTTCCTTTAGAATTTGATTTTGATAATATGCCTTTAGGGTCTATTATAATATCAATAAATTTTGTGGAAGAAAAAGCTAAATTATATAAACATTCAAATGATGATGAATTTACACTTTTATTTATTCATGGTTTATTACACCTATTAGGATTTGACCATGAAATAGATGAAGGTGAGCATAGATTAAAAGAAGAAGAATTAATAAAAGAATTCTCTTTACCAGATAGTTTAATTATAAGGAATCAATAATATGGATATTTTAATTTTTATACTTTCAATGGGTGCTTTAGTTTATGGAGCTGATTTTATTATTAATGAAAGTGAAAAAATAGCACTTCATTATAAAATCTCACCTTTTGTGATTGGTGCAACTTTAGTTGCTTTAGGTACATCTTTACCAGAAATGGCTGTTTCTATTGCAGCTTCAATTGATGGACATGGTGATATTGCTGTTGCAAATGTAATAGGTAGTACAATTTTTAATATTTCACTAGTTTTAGGCTCAGTATTTTTAATTGCTAAAAATATTAAACCTACAAGAGATTTATTTGCAAAAGACTCGGCTTGGTCTTTATTCCCAATTTTAATCTTTATTTTAATGAGTTTAGATGGAAAACTTACAGCATTTGATGGAGTTTTATTTTTAATTCTTATGGTTTCGTATTTAACATTTCTTATTACTTCTAATCAAGTTGAAGAATGTGATGATCAAGATGATACAAAATTCAACTGGACAAAATCAGGACTTTTATTAGTTTTAGGTTTCGCATTTACTGTTGGTGGTGCACATTTTGCAGTTGAGAGTGCTTCTGCACTTGCTAGAGAATTTGGTGTATCTGAGTGGATGATTGGATTATTCTTAGTTGCATTTGGAACTTCTTTACCAGAACTTACTATTTCTATTAAAGCAGCATTAAACAATAATGCTGATTTAGCAATTGGAAATATTATTGGATCAAATGTTGCTAACTTTACTATGGTATTAGGAGTAGCTTCAATTGTAAATACTTTAAATGTAGATTTAAATGCTTATTTCTTTGATATTGCAGCTGCTTTTATATTATCACTTATGTTAGTATTTATAACTGCTAATAAACTTTATAATAAGAGTGCGGGTATTGTTTTAATGGTAGTACTAGCTTTAGTTATTCAAAATGGAATGTAAAACATTTTAGAGATTTTTTCTCTAAATGTTTTATTTGTTTTTACACTCTTGGCATAAACCAGAAAAGCATAAAGCAGTATCTTTAATATCATACCTAGTATTTTTAGAAACTTCTGCTATTAGAGCAGATAAATCAAGACTCATATCTTCTATTTTTCCACATGATGAACAAACTATATGTGAGTGTTCTTCTTTAATTAATTCATAAACAGATTTTTTATCAGCAATTTTAACTTCTGATACAAATACTTTTTCAATCATTGCATTAATATTTTTATAAATAGTAGCTAAAGATATTGATGGAAACTTAACTAATAAAACTTTATATAAAGCATCAATATTCATATGTCCATGCTTAGATAATTCGTCAACAATTGCAACACGCTGTGGCGTTACTTTTAAACTATATTCTTTTAATAAATTACTATGACTATACATTCTATCTCCATTTAACATTAGTACAAATTATTATGCACTATTTCATTAATGCATATTAATATAATTATGCTAAATTTTTATTTATTAATATATATTATTAGATAATAATAATTTTCCTTTAAGCATTAAAGGTCTAATATTATTAAAGATAAAAATTATCATTTGATAAAGGAATAGAATAATGAAAAAATACCAATCATATAAATGTAATGCCTGTGGCTGCCTTGTAGAAATACAAGAAGTTGGAAATACAAACGCAAAACTATCATGTTGTAATGAAGAGATGGAAATGATTACGAAAGATTTAACACAAGTTAATCTGATGAAAGCATTTTCTGGTGAGTCTATGGCTAGAAATAGATACGAGTATTATGCAAAAATTGCTCAAAAAGAAGGATATAGAGATATAGCAGAACATTTTCAAAGAGCCGCTAATAATGAAAAAGTTCATGCAAAACTTGAATTAAGGCTTTATAATAAAATTACAATAGATAAAGATTTCGAAGATACCATTGGAAATCTTAAAGAAGCTATTGAAGGTGAAGCTTACGAAAACCAAACTATGTATCCTGATTTTGCAGCAATAGCTAAAGAAGAAGGTCATAAAGAAGCAGCTAGGATTTTAGCTGGAATTGGTAAAATTGAAATTGAACATGAAAACATGTATCGAATGTTATTAAAAAGATTAGAAGAAGGTAAAGAATTCTTAAGTGATGATGAAGATGAAGAATGGATTTGTGAAGTATGTGGACATATACATAGAGGTAAAAAACCACCTAAAACTTGTCCAGTATGTAATCACCCTATTGAATATCAATCAAGACTTAATGCAAAAAAATAAGACTTCTATTTAGTATAAGAGCCTAGCTCTTATACTATTACTTTTAACTATATTTTTGTTATAGTTGTTAATGATAATAAAAAAGATTATATTTCTATTTGTTTTATTTACTAAATTATATTCTTTTGAATTTACTATAGCTTCCTATAATGTTGAAAACTTATTTGATTTACATTTTGATGGAAGAGAATACAAAGAATATATTCCTAATACTAAGCACTTA
>JABSOL010000074.1 GCA_013215985.1 Campylobacteraceae bacterium | reverse complement strand
TTATTTGATAAAATAATTCATTATACAAGACATTATGAAGTATATGAGATTGATGAAATATTATTATTATTCTTTATTTCAGGTTTTATAGCACTATTTTATTCTCTTAGACGTTATAAAGAAATGTCAGTACTTCAAAATAAATTAAAAAACTTATCTTCAAAATTAGAGCATGATTTAGAAAATGAAATAAAAAAATCAAATAAAACTTTAAAAAATATAAATAATGATTTAGATAAAAGAATTAAAGAAGCAGTTGTAAAAAGTTTAGAACAAGATAAACTAGTTAATCAACAAAATAAAATGGCTCTAATGGGAGAAATGATTGAATCTATTGCCCATCAATGGAGACAGCCTTTATCTTCTATTACTGTATGTGCTTCATCTCTAAAACTAGAAAAAGAACTAAATATACTTGATGATAAATCTTTTTCTTCAAGTCTTGACTCAATTATGAATTCAAGTAAATATTTATCTGAGACAATTAATGATTTTAAGAATTTTTATTCTAATGATAAAATCAGAAAACTTTTTTCTTTAAGTGATTGTATTAATGATTCTTTAAAACTTTTAGCTGTAAGAATTAATGAATATAATATTGAAGTAATATTAAACCTTGAAAAAATAGACTTATTTGCTTATAAAAATGAATTAATGCATATATTTATTAATATAATAAATAATGCTATTGTTGAATTAGAGGATAAAGATTGTAAAAGAATTATTTTCTTTGAGTCTTTTGAAGATAAAGATAATTTATATATTAAGATAAAAGATAATGCCGGAGGAGTAAAAGAAGATATTAAAAATAAAATTTTTGATTCACATGTTACTTCAAAAGAAGAAAAAGGTACTGGTATTGGATTATATATGTGTAAAAATATATTAGAGAATAGTTTTTCTGGTAAGATTAACGTTAATAATATTTCTTTTTCTTTTGAGAATGTAGAATATAAAGGTGCTGAGTTTAAAGTGTCTTTGAAAAAATCTATAAATAATTAAATTTCATAAAGGTTTAAAATGACATATAAAGAATATAAAATTATACATATAGTTGAAGGTGGAATAGGAACAATTATTTTAGGTGCTTCTGGAATTCCAATTAAGAAAATGGAGATTGCTCTAAATAAAGAAGTTTCTCAAGGTTGGCAGGTAGTATTTCAAATTGTTGAAAAAAAACGATTTCTTTTATTTTGGTCAAGAGAAGCAATTATTATTACTTTAGGAAGATAAATGCTAAATTCAGATGATGTTAATAATGAAGAAGAGAGAATTAGAAAAGAAATCTTTCTTTTAGATGATGAAAGTAAAAAAAGATTTTATAATAATATTTCTAGTGAAATAAAAGATCCTGATACTTATGCTGTTTTAAATTGGTTATTTATAACTGGTTTGCATCATTTTTATTTAAAAAAATATACAAAAGCTTCTATTAATTTTTCGTTATTTTTAATATCTTTTATTTTAATGTTTTCAGACATCTTTTTATTAGGTATTGGAATTTTTATTGCTGTATCTATAATGGAAGTAAATCAATTATTTTACTCACAAATAATTGTACAAGATTATAATAATAAAATATTGAAAAAAAGTTTAGAAAAAATTAACAAGTCTAAATGAATTTAAGTTCTTTTGGTTATTATACGATATGAATGAAATACAATACGATGTTATAATAATAGGTTCTGGAGCTGCTGGTATGATTGCTGGTATAAAAGCTTCAAGAGATGGTAAAAAAGTACTTTTACTTGAACAGTTAGATAAGTTAGGTCCAAAACTTAAAGCTACTGGTGGTGGAAGATGTAACCTTTCTAATACTTTATCAAATGCAGATTTTATGAATTCTTTTGGAAGAAATGGTAAATTTATGTCTGATGCATTAAATTTATTAGATCACAAAGATTTAATTCAATTCTTAGCTGATATTGGTGTGGAAACACATATTCCAGATGGTTTTAGAATATTCCCTGTTACTCATAATTCTTCTACAATTATAAAAGCTTTGGCAGATGAATTAAATAGATTAAAAGTAACAATATCTTTAGAAACAAAAGTTTTAAGACTATTACTTGAAAAAGAAGAAATTGTTGGTGTTCAATGTAATAGAAAAGATGAAGCTGTTAAGTTTTTATCTTCAAAAGTAATTGTGGCAACTGGTGGTTTAGGTTTTCCAGTTTTGGGTGCTAATGGTGATGGTTATGATTTTGCAAAAGAATTAGGTCATCAAGTTACTGATTTATATCCTGCAATGCTTCCTTTATTAACTAAAGAGACTTGGGTTAATGAATGTAAGGCTGATACAATTGCTAAGGCTGTATTAAAAATTGATTTACCAAAAGCTAAAAAATTAAAAGCAGTAGGGGATTTAATTTTTACTTCAAAAGGAATAAGAGGTCCTGTAGTTTTAGACTTCTCTAGAGAAATTACACCATTTTTAGAAAAATATGAAGAAGTTCCTATTTTAGTTCATATGTTAAAAGGTATGAATGAAGAAGATTTAAGAGTTCATATTAATAAAGAATTAAAAATCAAAGCTGATTTATCTGTAATTGGAGTGTTCTCAAAACTATTACCAGAATCTGTACTTAAAGAATTATGTAAAATAGTATCTGCTCAACATGATTTAAAGTTTAAAAAACTTAATGGTCAAATAAGAGATAATTTAATAAAAATATTAATTTCTACTCCTTTAACAATTACTGATCATGTTGGATTTAAAAAAGCTATGATTACAAGAGGTGGTGTTAAATTAAAAGAAATAAGTCCTAAAACTATGCAAAGTAAAATAGTTGAAGGTTTATACTTTTGCGGTGAAGTTGTTGATTTAGATGGTCCCTGTGGTGGATATAATCTTCAATGGTCATTCTCAAGTGGAAATTTAGCAGGTATGCTAAAAGTATAAAGAAAAAAGAGTTTACTCTTCTTTTCTTACTCTTAAAAATGAAGCAAATCTAGGTTTTTTATTTTTTGTAAAACCAAAATGTTTAAAATTTACAATTTGCCCAATTTTAGGATGACTTAGTCTTTGCTCTTTTGTAAAACCATTTCCTAAATTAAAAACAACTCCATTATCTAACTGCACAACTAAACTTTTCATTCTATTATTTTTATTAAAATTTATATTTATTACTTTTCCTTCAATGTCATGGAACATAACAACTTTTAATGAATTTGAAGTTCGTTTTGTAATATAAGGTAAGTTAGGGTTTTTTATTATTACACCTTCACCTTTTATTTTAATAATATCATTTAAAAAATTATATAAGTGTTTTCTGTCTTTACATACATAATGTTTTATTATTTTTACATTTGAAGTAGGATTTGCTTTAAACCATAAATTTATTTTTTCTAATCTTTTTTTAAAATCACCTTTTGAATTTGGTGCTTCAAATATATTATATGTAATTTTATTCCAATGAATTGAAGGTTTTTTATCTAATACAATACTTTGTATATTCTCGAAATCAGATCTTTTTGTCCATAATTCACCATCTAAAGGAAAGTTTGGCATATTCTTAAAAAATGATTCAGGAGCATAAAGTTTATTACCATTTTTACTTAAAAATTCTTGTCCATTCCAATAAGCTCTAATACCGTCAAGTTTTTCACTCATATACCAATTTGTAATATTTTGGTTTTTATAATATTTCTGTTTCTCTATATCTAAAGGAAAAAGACTTGTGAAAAAAAACAATAAAATTATTAAATATTTCATATCATTCCTTATTCTGTTTATATCGTTGTTTATCTAAAATATTTATGTAATTTATGTATAATATATTATATCTTAAATATAGAAATTCTTCTTTTTTTAAAAGAAAAAATAATTATTTCTTCTATTATAAAATCATAATGCTTTTTTAGCTATTATAAGTCTAATTATAATATTGGATAAAAAAATGATAAAAGATAATAAAATACTAAATACAAGTAAATATACAAATACGGATTTTTCAAATAAAACTATATTAGTTACAGGTGCAGCTGGTTTTATTGGTTCAAACCTTTGTTTTTATTTTCAAAACAATTATGAGAATGTTAATATAATAGCATTAGATTGTTTTAGGTCTGAAGAAACACTAGGAAATGGTAATCTTAAAAGTTTTGGACATTATAAAAATCTTTTAGGATTCACAGGGATTGTAATATCTGGTGATATTAACGATAAAGAATTATTGAAACGTTTAGAAAATGATTATACTTTTGATTATATCTTTCATGAAGCTGCTATTTCTGATACTACTGTATTAGAACAAGATTTAATGATTCAAACAAATGTAAATGCCTATGAAGACTTATTAAAAATTGCTATTAAACATAAAGCAGATATGACTTATGCTTCTTCTGCTGCTACATATGGCGATGCTGCTTCTCCTCAAACCCCAGGTGATGAAGCTCCAGGAAATGTTTATGGTTTCTCTAAATTAATGATGGATAATATTTCTGCAAAATATATCAAAGGAAATCCAGGTATTTCTATTATTGGACTTAGATATTTTAATGTTTATGGTCAAAGAGAATTTTTTAAAAATAAAACAGCTTCTACAGTTGTTCAATTTGCTCATCAAATTTTAGCTGGTAATACACCTAAATTATTTGAAGGCAGTGATAAGATTTTAAGAGATTTTATTTATATTGAAGATGTAATTCAAGCAAATATTAAAGCAGCAGCTGCAACTTGCTCTGGTGTGTATAATGTAGGAACTGGTAAAGCTAGATCTTTTCAAGATATTTCAGATATTTTACAAAAAGAATTAGGAACAGATTTAGGAACTAACTATATTCCAAATCCTTTTATTGGACAATACCAATTTCATACAGAAGCTAATATTTCTTCAAGTATTAAAGATTTAGGTTACAAACCTTCTTATGAGTTAGAAGATGGTATTAAATCTTATATAGAAGAAATTAAAAGATTATTTAAAGATGAAGTAAAATAATGATTGATAATATTCTAAAAAATAAGAATAAAGCAAATATTCTAGTAATTGGTGATTTAATGATTGATCATTATTTATGGGGAACTTGTGATAGGATTTCTCCTGAAGCTCCTGTTGCTGTTGTTGATATTAAAAGTGAAACAACAGTTTTAGGAGGAGCAGGTAATGTAATTAACAATCTTGTTACTTTAGGTGCCAATGTTGGTGTTTTAGGTGTAGTAGGTGATGATAGCGTTGCTGCTGAGCTTAAATTTATGTTAGATAAAACAGGATGTAAATCTTTTATAATTGAACAAAAGAATAGAAAAACATCTAAAAAATCAAGAATTATGGCATCTAAATCTCAAGTAGTAAGATATGATCATGAAAGTAAAAATGATATATCATTTTCTTGTGAAAAAGAACTATTCCTAAAATTCCAAGAAATTATTAATGCTTATGACATTATTTTATTATCTGATTATGGAAAAGGTGTTTTAACTACAACTTTTACAAAAGATATTATTTCTTATTCTAGGAAATATAATAAAAAAGTTTTAGTTGATCCCAAAGGTGATGATTACTCAAAATATAAAGGATCATATCTTTTAACACCTAATAAAAAAGAAGCACAAATTGCTTCAAAAGTTATAATAGAAGATACACAAAGTTTAGAATTAGCATTAACTACTTTAAAAGATATAGCAGAATTAGAGTATTCAATGATTACTTTAAGTGAAGATGGAATTGCTGTTTTAAAAGATAATGAAGTTATTACAAAACCTACAGTTGCCAGAGAAGTATATGATGTAACTGGTGCAGGTGATACAGTCTTAGCATCACTTGGATTTGCATTAGCTTTAGATATTAAGATTGAGACTGCTATTGAATTTGCTAATTTAGCAGCAGGAGTAGTTGTTGGTAAATTAGGTTGTTCTACTGTTTCTTTAGAAGAAATAGAAGAGTATAAATCAAGTATTTCAAAAAGCACTATTGAACTTCATATTAAAAGTGTAGAAGATATTGAAGCCTTATGTAAAAGATTATTGTTAAGAAATAAAAAGATTGTATTTACAAATGGATGTTTTGACATAATGCATAGAGGTCATGCTTCATATTTAAATACAGCAAAATCATTTGGTGACGTTTTAATTGTTGGACTTAATTCGGATGCTTCAGTTCAAAGGTTAAAAGGCCCAAGTAGGCCTATCAATAATGAAGAAGATAGAGCTTATATGTTATCTGCACTTGAGAGTGTTGATTATGTTGTAATATTCGATGAAGATACTCCATATGATTTAATTAAAAAGATTCAACCAAATACACTTGTAAAAGGTGCTGATTATGAAGGTAAAGAAGTTGTAGGTTCTTCAATTGCAAAAGAGACTAAATTAGTTAAGTTTGTAGATGGAAAAAGTACAAGTAAAATTATAGAAAAAATAAAAGAAAACTAAAGGATTAGAATGAAGAAAATATTAGCAGGTATTGTATTAGCAACATCATTATTATTGGGACAAAGTGAAGCTAGATTAAATATAAATGATAAAACATTAGAAATTGCAGCTGATGCATATATGAATTACTTTTATGATTTAGATAATAGAAGTAGGTATTATTTTGGAGCTAATTTTATTAAAAGTGAAAATGAAGATAATGAAAAAACATCATTAATTGGAATTAACTTTAAAGTATTAAGTGAAGTTTCTTCTCATAAACAATTATTACTTGGAATTGGTATTAAAACTGTTTTGATTGATAATGGTATTGATGAAGATTTTCTTACTATTCCTTTAGGATTACATTTAGTATATAATATTACAAAACATTTTTCAGTTGATACAAGTCTATATTATGGACCAAAAGTTTTAAGTTTTTCTGATGCAAAAAGATATGTAGCTTATGATTTAAACTTAAATTACGAAGTTGTAAATAACGGTTTTGTATATTTTGGTGGAAGAAATTTAGCAACACAATATAAAAAAATAGAAAATATAAAATTTGACAAATCATTATATGCTGGTTTTAAATTTAAATTTTAGGAAATAATATGAGAAAAATTATAGAAAAAGAGTTTAAAGCTCATTTAGAAACAATACATGCAGTAATTGATACTATGGAAGAACCTTTAGAAAAAGCTTCAGTTTTAGCTATTGAAACTTTAAAAAATGGTAATAAAATATTGTTTTTTGGAAATGGTGGATCTGCTGCTGATGCTCAGCATATTGCCGCTGAACTAACGGGAAGATATAAAACTGAAAGAAGAGGTTTACCAGGAATTGCTTTAACTACTGATACATCTGCTTTAACTGCAATTGGAAATGATTATGGTTATGATATTGTATTTTCAAGACAAGTTGAAGCTTTAGCTGTTAAAGGTGATTTATTATTTGGAATTTCTACTTCAGGAAATTCAAAAAATGTAATAAATGCTTTTAAAGTAGGAAAAAAAATTGGATGTAAGATAATAGGCTTATCAGGTAGAGATGGAGGGCAAATGAATGATTATTGTGATATTAATTTAGTTGTTCCATCAAACGATACTCCGAGAATACAAGAAATGCATATATTATTTGGACATACAATTTGTCAATTAATAGATAATGCTTTTGAAGAAAAATAAAGGTTAAATGTGGAATTAAGTATAGAAGATAAAAAAATAATAAGTGATTCAATTAGAGATATTAAAGATTTTCCAAAAGAAGGAATTGTTTTTAAAGATATTACAACTTTATTAAATAATAAAGAGGCATATCAAGTTTTAATGAACCATTTAGAAGCTAGATATAAATCATATGATTTAGATTATATTGCTGGAATAGATGCAAGAGGTTTTATTTTTGGAGCTGCTTTAGCTGATAGATTAAAAATAGCTTTTGTTCCAATTAGAAAAAAAGGAAAACTTCCTTCAACTACTGTTTGTGAAAAATATGAATTAGAATATGGTTTTGATGAAGTTGAAGTACATTTAGACGCTTTTAATGGTGATAAAGGTGCAAGAGTATTAATGATTGATGATTTACTTGCAACTGGAGGAACTGCTAATGCTGCCGCTAAATTAATTAAAAAACTTGATATAAATCTTGTTGAAGCTTGTTTTTTATTAAACCTTACTTTTTTAGAAGGTGAGAAAAGAGTTTCTGAACATACAAAAGTTTATACAATACTAGATATATAATTAGAAAAAAATATAATAGGAAATATCATGCAAGATAATAATATAAATAATGAATTTTTTTACATTCCAAAAGCTAGCAAATTTGATCCTAATGAAAATGGACATTTTGGAAAGTTTGGCGGAAGATATGTTCCTGAAACATTAATGCCTGCATTATTGGAACTTGAAAAAGAATATTACAAAATTAGATTTGACAAAAGTTTTTGGACTGAAGTTAATGATTTATTAAAAGATTATGTTGGACGTGAAAATCCTTTATATTTTGCAAAAAACATTTCAGAAGAAATTGGAGCACGAGTATATTTAAAACGAGAAGATTTAAATCATACAGGTGCCCATAAAGTAAATAATGTAATTGCTCAAGGTTTATTAGCTAAAAAACTTGGTAAGAAAAAAGTAATAGCAGAAACAGGAGCAGGGCAACATGGTGTTGCAACTGCTACAATTGCCGCTTTACTTGGATTGGAATGTACTGTTTTTATGGGTGCTAAAGATGTGGCGAGGCAAGAGTTAAATGTATTTAGAATGAAACTTCTAGGTGCAAAAGTAATTTCTGTTGAGTCTGGTTCTAAAACACTTAAAGATGCTATGAACGAAGCAATTAGATTTTGGGTTACAAACGCACGTGATACTTATTATATTATAGGAACTGTTGCAGGTCCTCATCCTTATCCTATGATGGTTAGAGATTTTCAAGCAATTATTGGATTTGAAGCTAGAAAACAAATTCTAAAAAAAGAAAATAGACTTCCTGATTATGTTGTTGCTTGTATTGGTGGTGGATCTAATGCTATAGGAATGTTTTCACACTTTTTAGAAGACAAAGAAACTACATGTATAGGAATTGAAGCTGGTGGATTAGGACTTCATACAAATAAACATGGCTGTTCTCTAGAAAAAGGAAAACCTGGTGTTTTACATGGACAATGTTCTTACCTTTTGCAAGATGAAGATGGTCAAGTATTAGAAGCTCATAGTATTTCTGCTGGTTTGGATTATCCTGGAATTGGACCTGAACACTCATATCATAAAGATTTAGAAACAATTGAATATGATTCAATTACTGACGACGAAGCCTTAGACGCGTTTGTATGGTTATCAAGAAAAGAAGGAATTATTCCAGCTTTTGAAAGCTCACATGCAATTGCATATTTAAAAAAAGCAAAAGAAAAATTTAAAAATAAAATAGTAATAATAAACCTTTCTGGACGTGGTGATAAAGACATGGTTCAGGCAAAAGATTTATTGAATTTTGACTAGGTAAATGAATGAAAGAAATATTAAAATTTTTAGAAAAACACTCTGGGAAAATATTAGCTTTAGTAGTTATAACATTTTTCTCTTTTTTACTTTATAATTTATACCATGCTCCTGTTGAAGGATTTGGTGATAAATTTGTATATTTATTAAAAACTTATGGTTATATTATATTATTTGCCTGGAGTATTTTAGAAGGTGAAGCTGGATTAATTATGGCAGGAATATTATCACATACTGGTGATATGAATGTTTATATGGCAGTTTTTATTGCAGGGCTTGGTGGTTTTGCAGGTGATCAGATTTATTTTTATATTGGTAGATTTAATAAAGCATATGTTTATAAAAAATTTAAAGGTCAAAGAAGAAAATTTGCACTTTCACATTTATTATTACAAAAATATGGATGGCCAATAATTTTCGCACAAAGATATATGTATGGAATGAGAACAATTATCCCTATATCAATTGGACTTACAAGATATTCTGCTAAGATGTTTGCATTCATTAATTTAATCTCAGCTTGGTGCTGGGCAGCTATTACAATTGTGCCTGCATGGTACTTTGGTGAAGAAATTCTAGTAGTACTACATTGGGCAAAAGAACACTGGTATTTTGCAGCTCCTTTTGGATTAGTTATTGGTGGATCAATTATATATTATTTTAAAAAAGCTAGTGAAAAAAAGGATAAAAATGTTAATTAATTTAAGTGATAAAAGTTTCCAAAGTATTCAAAGTGATTTAGCAATTATAATTACGTCTAAAAAGTGTTTAGATACTTTAGAAGATAAAAAGATTTTGGCTGATCTTAATTTTAAAGCAAGTGATGAAGAAGTAGTTCTTCTAGCAGAAAAAAGAAATGTATATGTTGGCTGTGAAGATGATTCATATGATTGCATTGCTATTGCAATATCTGCGGCTATTAAAGAAATTAAAAAAACTAAATTTACATCTTTAAAAGTTGAATTAGGAACTTCATGTACTGATAAATTAAAAGCTCTTGTTGAAGGTGCTATTATGGCTTCATATGAGTTTAATAAATATAAAAGTAAAAAAGTTAAAAAAGAAAAATTAAATCTTACTATTGTTTGTTCAAAAATTACTACTTCTTTAGTTAATACTTTAGAAGACTCTCTAATTATTGCTAAATCAGTAAATAAAGTAAGATCATATGTAAATACTACTCCTGAAGACTTTTACCCAGAGACTTTTGAAAAAGAGGCTGTTAAAATAGCAAAAAAAAATAAAATCTCTGTTAAAGTTCATGGTGAAGATTATTTAGATAAAAACAATATGCATTCTATGTTAGCAGTAGGACGTGCTTCAAGACATGAATCAAAACTAATTCATTTAACGTATAAATCAAAAAATCCAAAAGCTAAGATTGTTTTAGTTGGAAAAGGTTTAACTTATGATTCGGGTGGTTTATCTTTAAAACCAGCAGAATTTATGGCTGGAATGAAATCTGATAAAGGTGGAGGTTGTGCTGTATTAGGAATGATTAATGCAATCTCTAAAATGAAACTTGATGTTGAAGTTCATGTAATTATTGGGGCTGTTGAAAATATGATAGGTGGAGACGCTTATAAACCAGATGATGTATTAGTAGCTAAAAATGGTAAAACAATTGAAGTTAAAAATACTGATGCTGAAGGAAGACTAGTTCTTGCAGATTGTTTAGTTTATGCACAAGAGAAAATTAAAGATATTACTTATATTTTTGATTTTGCAACATTAACTGGTGCTGCTTTAGTTGGAGTTGGACAATATACAACTGCAATTATGGGAAATAATTCATCATTAAAATGTAAAGCTGTTTCTAACGCTTTAAAATCTGGTGAATATGCTACTTCTTTACCTTTTAATAGATTCCTTAAAAAAACTATTAAATCTGAAATTGCTGATATCTCAAATCTAGCTAATTCAAGATATGGTGGAGCTATTACTGCTGCTTTATTCTTAGATGAATTTATTACAGATGAAAATAAAGACAAATGGTTACATTTTGATATTGCTGGACCTGCATTTGTTTCACATTCTTGGGGATATAATCCACATGGTGCAAGTGGAGCTGGCGTTAGAATGATGGTAGAATTTATTAAAAACATAGATAAAGATTAAAAAAACAAATAATTCGTTAAAGATATTGATATTCATTATTAATATTTAAGAAAAAGAATGTATACTTCCTCAAATAAATAAATATTTGAGGTCTTATGTTAAAAATAAATAACTTTCTTAATAACAATATATATAAAATACTTCCTAGTCTTTTTTTCTTTATTATTTCAATGTTAATATGGCTTATTATTGAAGCTAATTATATTACTAACACTTATTCTTCTAGAATTACAGCAGTAAATGAAATTATTATAGAAAGCACTTCTGCTCATTTATGGTTTGAAGAACTTATTTCAGGTGATAAAAATGAAGA
>JABSOL010000073.1 GCA_013215985.1 Campylobacteraceae bacterium | reverse complement strand
GAATAGAGCAGCTCGGTAGCTCGTCGGGCTCATAACCCGAAGGTCACAAGTTCAAATCTTGTTTCCGCAACCAATTTCATAATATAAACTACTCAAATTATTTAATAAAATCAAACATTTCTAAAATCAATTAAAACATTATTCAAAATAAAAATTATCTACAAACTAAACAAGCTAATTATTAAACTTGTTTAATTCATTAATCTTTATTATTTTAACCTTTTAATCCATCTACTCTTTTAGCTAATAAATATGGGAAAAATATTTTCATATATATTATAAATGGTATCACAAATAATACAGATGAGATTATATATGCTTCTATCATATAGTTTTCATAATAAGGTATAAAAGCTCTTATAAAGCTTGAGAGAATAATTAGAATTACTCCTAAAGAAGTATATATATTTGTAAATAGATGTCTTCCTGTATGTATAGTTGATACTATTAACATTATTATATAAAATGTCAAACCAAAAGCACCTGTTGTTAAAAAGTGTCTAAAATGATTTAAAGCGTAAATCTCATCATTTAAATAATCATATCCTAAGAATCCATATCCTAAAGCTATTAAAATTATTATGCTCATTAAATACATAACAAAAGGTTTTAATAAAATATTATAATCTTTTAATATAAAATCATTTAATACTCCTAATGTAGCAGCAGCAGAAGCAAAAGCTAACCAGGCTAAAATAGAATTATCTGGATATAAAAACTCAATTATTGTATATAAAATTATTGAAAAAATAGCTAAATTATATCTAGGCGATCTTGCATAAAATGTTTCATCTATATTTTCATCTTCTAATAATTCATTAATAGATTCCATACTTACACGTCTAAGAGCTAATAAAATTAATACAATAAAAGCTCCTAAAGCAACTTTTAGAATTTCCATTGATGTAAAATCTATAAGTGAAGCAGATGAAGAGAAAAACCATATTTGAATAGATATTAAAACTATTAACATATAAGCTAAAGAAAAATGATTTCTTTTTACATCTTTAAATACAGGCTTTGCAACAAGAGCTGTTATCCATACTAATAAAGATATATTCGTAAGTGCCACAAAATATACACCAACATAATCTATCATCCAAAAACTAACTCGTCCTAAAACCCACAAACTTACAAGCGCTAATAATTTTTTCCCAACAATTGGAATAGCTCCTGGAAACATTTCAGGTACTCCTGTTAAGAAAAAAGCTAAAATCCCTGCAGTACCTAAACCATATAGCATTTCATACATATGCCAAGTTAAAGCATCATTCATAAAAGATATATTTATAAATCCAGAAAAACTTAAAGACCATAAAAGTATTGATAATACAATATAAGGAGCTAATAGTATAAATATAGGTCTAAATCCATATGCTAATAAAGCAGGGTAATCACCTTTAGGATAAAAAGCATAATGAGATGTTGCATAATTCTTTATTTCTTTTTCGTCATTTTTAGTATTTTTAATGTCCATATTATTCCAATTCAAATGTTTCTATTATAGTTTGATTCGATAATAGTTTTGCAGTTTCTTCATATACATATTTATTATCTCTTAATTTTTGATTTACATCTATTTTAAAAGTTTTAACTATATGTCCTAAAGGTTCAGATTTTAAAAGTAAAATTTCATCAGATAGTTTTACAGCTTCCATTAAATCATGAGTAATAAATAAAACTGACAAAGCTTTTTCTTTAATTTCTTCTATTAACAAAGTTTGTAACTCTTTTTTTAAACCTATGTCTAAAGCAGAAAAAGGTTCATCTAAAAATAATAAAGAAGGTTTTGTGATAAGTGCTCTTGCAAATGAAACTCTTTGAGCCATACCACCTGATAAATCTTTTGGGAATTTATCAAAATCATCTTCTTCTAAACCAAATCTTAAAGCCATTATTTTAGCTTCTTCATTTCTGTTTTTTTTATTCAAACCTTGTGCTTTTAAACCTAAGGCAATATTGTCAATTACATTTTTCCACGGAAGTAGTCGTGGCTCTTGAAATGCAAAAGATGAAGAAGTAAATGTATTTTTTATTGTACCTTCTTCTAAAGTTAATAAATGTGCACATAAATGAAGTAAAGTAGTTTTTCCTCCACCTGAAGGACCTACAATTGATAATACTTTTCCTTTTTCTAAAGTAAAAGAAATATCTTTTAAAATATCTTTAAATCCAAAAGAGTGTGAAACATTAAAAAGTTCTAGGCTTTCAATAACTTCTACTTTCTCCATAATTCAACCTCTCTTTTTAATGGTTCTAATAATAAATACTCAATAGCTAATAATGAACCAATCATAATAACAACTAAAGCTAAAGCTGTTGGAGTATCTAATTGTGACCTTGCAATTGCTAATGCCGCTCCAATTCCATCATTTGAAGATAAAAGCTCTGCCATCACTACTATTTTCCAAGACATTCCAAGTGCGCTTATCCAAGCTGGAAAAACATAAGAAAATATATGCGGAAAATATAGATCAAATAGTTTTTGAGTAAAAGATAAAGAAAAAGAATCTGCCATTTCTTTTAAATTACCTTCTAATGTTCTTGTACCTTGAAGAGCACCTATAAATATAATTGGAAAAGAAGCTACAATAACAGTGAATATAACTGTATCATCTCCCATTCCAAACCAAATCATAGCTAATACAATCCAAGCAATGGGAGGCATTCCTACAAGTATTGTAACAATTGGTCTACTCATCATTGAAGCTGTTATAAAAAGACCTGATAAAAGTCCTAAAGCTGAACCTAAAACTAAAGAAATTGAAAAACCTATCACTGCTCTTTTAATAGTAATATAAATATCAATCCAAACAGAATCTTCTTGTAACATTAAATAAAGTGTATAAAATGTTTCTTTAGGACTAGGAAGTGCCAGGTTACCATAAACTTGGTTTCCTAAGTCCCAAAATGCTATAAATAACAATATTGCAGCAAGTGAAGATAGTCCTGAAAGTAAATATGATGGAAAATCTTTAAATAGTTTAATTAAAAAATTCATATTTTATTGTTTATAATAAAAAGCATCATTAGGTAATTTACCACCAATTGTTTTTGCATTACTAGCTTTTAAAATCTCAAAAAAGTCTATTAAATCTTTTTTTGAGTCTTGTGCTGATACAAAATCTATTTTCATATTAGGAATTGAAGATGTAATAGCATTAGCATCTAACATTTTTAAGTGCTTAGCTGATAAAACTCCAGCTTCTTCTGGATTATTTTTATACCAAATAATTGCTTTTTTATATTCTTCTTGGAATCTTTTAATAATATGTTTTTGATTTATTGTTTTCCCTAAAACTGCAACACCTGCTTGAGGAAGTTTGGCTTGCGTTTTAAAAACTCTTCCCCATTCTTCTTGAAGATCAACTGATCTGTATAAAGTAGGAGCTATTACTTTCATAGGATAAGTTTTTGATTTTTCAATTGCCATTGAAATTGCTGGTTCAATTAGTAAAGCATGATCAACTCTTCTTAAAATTAACATTTGAATTGCATCAATAGGTGAGCTTACATATCTTAATTTAAAGTCTTTTTTAGGATCTAAACCTTGTTTTTTAAGAAGTTCTTTAAATACAATATCAGGCATATCTGCTCTAAAAGGAATTGCTATTTCTTTTCCTTTAAAATCAGCCAAAGTTTTAATATTTTTATCTCTTGAAATCATTCCTAATATTCCCCAAATAGAAACATTTAATAATTTGATCTTTTGTTCTTTATTATATAAATTAGCAGCTACATTTGAAGGAAGTGCCATAAAGTCAACGTCACCATTAATAACTAAAGCTCTTAATTCATCTGGAGTTTTCCATAACTTAAATTCTACATTTTTTGCTATGTCATTTAAAGCACCTGTTTGAATCATTCTAAAAAAAGGATGAGATACTGAAGCAAATGGACCTGATAAAGTAATCTTATCTACTTTTTCACTTGCAAAAAGCGATATAGAAATAAATATAAGCATAAACAATTTTTTCATAATAAATCCTAATAGTTTAATTTTTATATATTCTAGTTAAAATGATATCCATTATCATTGATAAGGGTCAAGATATTAAGTTATTTTATTTTGTTAAATTTTAGCCTTAAGGATTTTTAATGCAATTTCATATAAATATTTTATTGATGATCTTGTTTTAATAGAAGAGAAATTAAATAAAAATCATAGATAAAAATTTTAAAGTAAGTACTTTTGAGAATGAATTTCCATAAGTTTTAATAAATAATTAAAAAAATTCGAAGCATTTTTTAGTACTAAATTAAATGATAATGTAATATGAATTGGTTTATATATGTCCAAAGTTATTATTGAAAATAATATAGATGCTAAGTTAGAAGTTGAGAGCTCATATGAAGGAACTATATTTATAATTAAATTAACATTCTAATCCTATATTAGGATTAGAATGTTTAGTTTAACTCTTTATATGCTTTTTCTGCTCTGTCAATTTGGTGCTTTATAGCTTTTTTATTATATGAACTTTTGTCTGCATTCACATTTGAATTTGAACAAGCTACAAAAACTGTAGATAGTAAAAAAACAAGTAATAATGTTTTCATTTTTGTCCTTTAATTGTGTTTTAATGATTATATATAAATATTTATAAAAATCTTATTTATTTCTTTATGTAATTCTCTTAAATGTCATCTTCTCTTAAATATATTCTTGTATAATTACATCAGAAAAAGATGAAAGGTTTTAATGCTCATAACGCAAAATCAAAGTGATTTTTTTAATGTATTAACTGGGGCTAATAGCCAAATTATAGAACAAAGTTTAATCTCATTATATGAAGCTCTATATGGAAACGATTTTATTGTTGATGAAATCATGGATAGAAAAAAAGCAAGAGATATAGTATATCAAGTAATTCAAGATATGCCTTGGCAAAATGAAGATAGTGAATCTGCTTTAGATAATGATAAAGACAAAGCTTCTTATATAATTAGAAGATTAAGAGACTGTGGATGGATAGATTTTGTTACAGATAAAGTTTTATTAATTAAAATATTTACTTTTACAAAAAATGGTAAACAATTCTCACAAACTTTATATACTTCAAGTGATGAAGAACATGTATTAGTAAGGCAAAGAAATGTAAGAGCTACAAAAGCTTCGCTCTTATCATATCAACAATCTGATGATCCTGCAGATTTAATAGATGCTATTAACTTCTCAAAATATATTGTTTCTGATTTAAGTGATAATATAAATGATGTAAGAGAAGAAAAGAATCTTTTAATGTCTTTAGCTATGGAAGATGTAAAAGTTGCAGGTGGGAAGTTTATTAATTTTGTAAAAGATAAGTTTGCATCTGATATTGCTGTTAAGTTTGGTAAAGATTCTGCAAATAGATACATCTTAGATATTGAAGAAATAGTAAAAGATTTATGCTTAGAAAACTTTGAACTAAGAGAAAAAAGATTATACGCTCATTTTCCATCATTTAGGAAAAACCCTAATGCATTAAAATCTATTTTAGATGCAATTGATAATAGATTAAAAAATGCATGTGATACAAAACTTCCTTTATTAAAAAGAGAAATCTCTTCTTATATACATAGGGGAACAGTAATATTTAGACAAACTAATTCATTGTTTTTTAATAAAAATAAAGAAGTTACACAAATAGCGAAAAATATAAAAGATAAAAACAAAGAAGATAAAGAAATATTATTAAGAAATATTGGAAAAGCTATAAATTATCCATCTTTGAAACTTTTAAATTTAAATACAATTAAAATTAGAAGAACACATAAAAAAGAAGAAACTATTAGTTTTTTAAGTGAAGAAATAACTATGCCAAAAGAAGCATATATGAAATCATCATTTGAGCAGAAAAAACACTTAGCATTTTCATATTCTCAAAAAGAAATAAAGTCTTATATTAATAGACATTTTGAAGAAGCAGATACTCATACCCTAAGTAATCACGCCTTTACTATTAATAATCCAAAAGATTTACTTATAGCTTTATATGCTAATGATATTATGAGAACTGACTCAGACTATGAAATTGATTATACAGGTAATAGATGTAAAAACAATTATTTCGAAACAGATGAATACGTAATTAGAAAAAAGGAAAAAATAGGTGAAGAATAATATATATAATAGTTTTATAGATGAAATCCAAGATATAGGATTAGATCTAGAAGATTTTCAAAACATAACAACATATTTATTAGAAAATGGTGTTATATGTAGAGAAGATACAGCTAAAGAAGAAAAGTATTATGATTTGTTTTTAAGGCTTGAGAGTATTATAAAAGATTATTTAAATCTTATAAATATAACAGTAGTGCACGATGAAGATTTATTATCAATTAGACTTTATTCACCTGGTTCTTCTTATCCTGATTCATATGATGATGAAGATGTTAGATCATCTATGTTTTTATCACTTAGCTCTGAAGAGAGTGCTTATTTACTAGCTCTTGCTATTTTATATAACCAAAAGTTTAATGAAGGTGAAGTAGAAGATGATACTAGTGTTGAGGTATTATTAGATGAGTTTAATACAGCACTTGCAACATATCTTTCATATACAGCAAATGAGAATAAATCTATTAGAGATGAAGCTTTAAGAACATTAAAAAAACTAAAAGTAATTAAATTTGCAAAAGGTGTCTTTGAAGATGAAGATAAACCTTTAATAATAAGACCATATATAAAACAAATAATTTTACCTGATATGCTAAGGCCTTTTTTAGAAGATAAAACGGCTGAAATAAATACAGATATAGAAAGTGTTAAAGAAGTAAATGAAGAGAGTATAGAAGAACAAGGAAATATGAATGAAGTTTAAAAAAGTAATTCTTGCTAACTGGGCAAATATTCCTAATCAAGAATATGATTTAAGTGATTTAGTATTTTTAACAGGTGAAACTGGTGTTGGAAAAAGTACTATGCTTGATGCAATTCAAACTTTAATGACTGCAAATAAAAAAGGTATTGTTTTATATAATGCGGGACAAGATGAAGCTCAGAATAAAAAAAGAAATAAAGAGTATAGAACTATTCAAGGATATTTTGCAGGTGAAGATAGATTTAAATTTTCACGACCAAATGGTTGTAGATCTACAATAGTATTAAGTTTCCAGAATTCTATTAATGAAGAAAAATATGAATTCTCAGCTTTAATAACTGGAGTAGTATCATTTGAAGAATCAAAAGGTGAAAAAAGACCAATCCTAGACTCATTAAAGTTTTTTATTATTAAAAATCATGAAGTTTCACAAGAAGATTTAATAGATGAGAATAAACAATTATTAAATCATAAAGAATTATATAAAAACTTAAGCCTAAAATATGACAAAGATAATGTTATTCATTGCCAAGATAAAAGTGATTATTTAAATACCTTATATGGAAACTTATGGGGTAAGAATAGAACTACTTCACTTTTAGCTGATAAAGCAGCAAGAGCATTCTCTAACTTTATTCATGCAAGGCCAGTTGATAATATAAATGCTTTTGTACGAAATGAATTTTTAGCTGCAAAAGATATGAAAGATGAGGTAAATGCTTTATCTTCTACAATTAGATCTTTAGATAAATTAAAAAAAGATGCAAAAGAAATTGAAGACTCTATTAATATTTTAGAAGCTTTAGAGAATAAAACAAATGTTATTGTGCGAAAATGGCATTCTTTGGGTGAAGAACATTTTATTTTTAATCATTATGAAGTTTTAAAAGTTGAAAACAAAATGATTCAAGATGAAAAAAAATATGAGAAAATTAGAAGAGAAATTGTTCGTTTAGAAAATAAAGAAAAAAAACTTGATTTAGATTCTACTAACTTCAATGAAAAACTTCTTGAACTTGAAATTGCAAAAAATTCAAATGATAAAATTAAAGAATTAAATGATATTGAAAAAAAACTACAAGATACAAAAAAATCTTTTAATATGGGAACGTCTAATGTTATTAGAATAATCTCAAATATTGAGTACATTTCAAGAGATACAGCTTCAATATTTTTATACAGAGAAAAATTTGAGAACTTAACAAGATTATTAAATGAATTAAAAATAGTTTTAGATGAGTTTTCATCAAACTCTTTTAATCAATACTTCTTTAATAATGATATTAATTCAGAAGATATTGAATATCAAGTTATTTCTTTTAGAGACTTATTAGATAAAGTTATTGAAAAATATCAAGAATTTGTAAACTCAATTGAATTTAAAAATGAAAAAGATAAATTAGAAAAAGAGTTTATACAAGGACAAATAAAAAGAGAAAATCTTTTAAATGATATAAAAACTATTAAATCAGAAATTAAATCATTAAAGGAAAATAGATTCTTCTGTCCTGCTAATGTTCAAGAATCTTTAAATATCTTAAAACAAAACTTGCCTTTATGTAATGCTCATTTATTATATGAATATGTTGAACTTTTAGATGATAATTGGAGAGAATCTATAGAAGGGTTTATTGGAAATAATAGATTCTGTGTAATAGTTGCTTCTGAGTATGAAAAAGAAGCAATTGATTTAATAAAATCAAGAAAACTTAATATTAAAATCATTCAAGGTAAAAAAGTACTTGAAGAGTTAAAATTTCGTGGAAAAAGCCTAGATGAAAAATCAATAGTAAATTTACTTAAAATATCAAATGAAAAAGCTCAAGCTTATTTGATTTTATCTTATGGTGATGTTTTACAAATTGAAAGCTCAAATGAGTTAACAAGTACAAGAAGAGGCCTTACCAAAGATTGTAAAGCAGCAAGTGGAAACCTTTTATTTACTTGTGATCTAAGAGATAAAAGATTTATTTTTGGAGAAGAAGCACAAAGAAAAACTTTATATAAAATGGAAAATGATTTAGATTCCCTAGAAAAACAAAGAAATAAATTTGATATAGAAGTTGATATTTTAAGACAAGTTCTTAGATTTACTGAAAAATTTAAAGAAAACAAAGAATTAGTTAATCTTGAAGAAATAAGAAATATTAATGCTAATTATAATAAATACCATGAAGCTTTAAAAACAAAAGAATTAATAGATACTTCTGATTTTGAAGCAATTATTAAAGAAATTGAAAATTGTAATTTAAAACAAATAGAAATTAAAAGAGAACTTAGTCAGATTTTACAAGATCTTGGTTCTAATAAAAGATCGTTTGATGAAAAAGATAAAGTATATCTAAGCAATGAAAAAACTTTAGAAGAAAAAAAGACTATAGTAACAGCGTATAGATTAATGCATGAGTGTGTATATAGAAATTTAGTCATTAGCTCAAATATAAGTTTTGAAGAATATGAAAAGAATATTATTTCTAAAATAGATGTAAATTTATTTTTGGCTATTCCTAATAATTTATTAGGAATTTTAAAAGATTTATTTAATGATTTTGAGACATTCTTCACAGTTAAAAGAATGTCAAATATGAAATCTCTTCCTGATTCTTTATCGTTTGATTCTCTAGTTATTTGTACAAATCATTTTGAAGAATTATTAAGATTTAAAAATGATTTAAATGAGCGCGTTGATGATAAAAAGAATTCTTTATCAATTAAATATAAAGATGAAATCGATCAAGCAGATAAAGCATTTAAGAATACTTTCTTAAATGACTTTTGTCATGCTATTTATGTAAATATTAAACAAGGTGAGCATTCAATTGATAGATTAAATGATACTTTGAGAAAACACAAGTTTGGAAATGAAACATTTAAAATTGTTAGAAAACATGCAGATGAAGAATTGAAAAGATATCAAGATTATTTTAAAGCTATTCATGAATCTAATAAAAATCTTGAAGTTGGATCTTTATTTGAAGATTTAGAAAAAGAGGGTTTTGAAGATATATCAAGATCATTACTTGAGCTTTTTATGGATAATGAAAAACATATTAATGAATTATTACGAATTTCTGATTATAGAAATTATAATAATTATGATATTTTTCAAGAAGTTGATGGTACTAGTATTTCTTTATCACGAAATGGTAAAAACTCTGGTGGGCAGGGTGAAACATCTTATTATATAATTAGATCTATTAACCTTCAATCAGCTCTAAGACCAAGTGAAACAAATCCTACTTCACTTGAATCTATTATTATTGATGAGAGTTTTTTAAAGTCAAATGAAAAACGTTCAAAAGAGATTTTAAATTATTTAAATAAATCTTTAGGATTCCAAATTATTTGTGCAATGCCTACAAAAAATGTTGGAACATTTTATGAAATCGAATCAAGTAATTACCACTTTGTACAGTTTCCTTTAGGCTCTCATATTAATGGGGAATTAGATTATAGAACATTTGTTGAGTTTAAAAAAAGAAATAATAAAGAAGTGAAAAAACTTTATGAAGATGCCCAGAATACACTTTTTGCAGAAATTAAAAAAGAAGCAGATGAGAGATATGCTGAATAATTCAATAAATAAAGCTTTGATGAATGAATCTATAAAAAATATAATTAATAAATTTCTAGATAAATTAGATCAAAAATCATTTAAAGAAAGATCAAATACTTTGAGTATTTTTTTACATGACAAAGTTTTTATTGAATTAAGTGATCCTTCATATAACGAAGCTGAACTTGAATTAGAAGAAGAAATAAGAATTCTTGAAAAAGAAGGAGTGTTTTCTTTTCCTTCTAATTCTAAAGAACTATTTTCTTTTATAGAGTCTAAAAAGAAAGTTATTTTTAATGAGAAATTTGAAGTAGCTCTAAGGGAATATTTTAATAGAACAATAAATAATAGTACTTATGAAGATATTTTAGAAAAATACTGCGATAAAGATTCAGAATTATTTAGAGTATTAAAAATAAATAAATTTGCAATACCTAGTAAAAGTAATGATGAAATAATAAAAAAACTATTTATATGGATTAATTCAGATAAAAAATCATCTTCTCAAAAACAAGAAAGTGCAAGATGTTTTTGGGCAATGTCAAAAGTTTTTGATGATAAGAATGAATTTAATAATTATTTTAATCTTTTGCCTTTGGCTATACATCTTACAATTCATGCAAAAAATAAAGTGATTAAAGATATTTTATTTATTGAGAACTTAGATACATTTAATTCTTGTTGTGACTCAAGTAATAATGTTTTTGATAATATTCTTTTAGTTTATTCATCTGGATATAAAACTAGTGCAAAAAGAATAAGAGAAAGAGCTGGATCAAAGATGTTTTTTGAAAACTCTGAAATAATTGAAAATAAAGATGAGTTTATTTCTTGGTTTTATAAAGAAAATGATCTAGATTTTAAAGCATATATTTGGAGTGATTTAGATTATGCGGGCATTGGAATCTTAAATTCTTTAAAAGTTAATTTTACAAATCTTGAAGCTTGGAAGATTGCTTTTGAAGCTATGCATAAGAATTTAAATAATGACCTTGCTCACAGTGCTAAAATGGCTTTTAAAGATAAACAAAAAGAAATAATTGTTTCTTCTTGTTTCTATACAAATAATAAATCAATTCCTAATTTAAAAGAAAAAGATTTATTTTTAGACCAAGAGTTTATAGACATAAATTTACTCTAAATTAAGATTTAAAAAATTATAAATACTAAACTGGAAAATCCCAATAATCCTCTTATAATTGGATTATTTCCTTATGGGCAACCAGAATTTCAAGAATTAGATAAAGGAAAAATAAATGGTTTGTCAATAACAAACTGATGGAAAAGACTGCAATATTCAATATTGTTGTATACCCTTTTGTGCAACTAAGTTTAACAAAACGTGGATTGTTTATATCTATGAATGACTTCACAGAGATTTTAAATTATGTGGAACATAATGGTTTATCATCAATATAAACAACAGTAACATTTATTCAAAATTTTAATTTCTGATAACTATGCTTACACGTTCTTTTTATAAAGAAACATTTTAACC
>JABSOL010000072.1 GCA_013215985.1 Campylobacteraceae bacterium | reverse complement strand
TTTGTATTAGTTATGTCCAAAAATATAATTTTTCTATTTTCTTTACTAAGAGATAGTTTTGACATTATTTAGCCTTGTAATATATGCATTAATAGTATGTTAGTTGTTTGAATAGTTATGTATTTATTCTACTAAAAAATTGATTAATATTTCTTTACATAAAATTTAGACATAAAAAAAGGTTTATAGAATTAACTATAAACCTTTTTAAATTTGAGTGAAGTTCTAGTGAACTTCTCTCCATTTAGCATTTTTCCATAAGAAAGCGAAAATTGCAAAAATAACTAAGTAGATTAAGAATTTAGGACCTAATTCTTCTCTCTCAGATTTTTTTGAATCTCCAATATCTTCCATATAAGTAATAACTTGTAACTGAGCTTCTTCAGTTAGACCAACTCTAGGCATTGCTGTACCTTCAAGATGTTTTTGAGGATTATTAATAAATGTTTCTAAATATTCATGTCCTCTAGATCTAATATACTGAGATAAATCAGGTGGAGTTTTACCCATGTAATGTTTGATATCAGCAGCAGGAGTTTTAGCAGCCATAGAGCCACCTTTCATATCTGCATATTTAATACCATGACATCTTAAACAAGCATCAGTAAATGCTTCTTTATTAGTCATTTCTTCTGGAGCGATTGCTCCTAAATAAGCTACCATATCAGCTATATCAGATGCAGGCATCCAGTCGAAATTAGGCATAGGATGGATTTTACCATCTACGTATTTATGTTCAGTTTTTGAAGCTTTTGCAGGATTTTTAATAAATGCAGCTAAATAATTAGCGTCATATAATTTTCCAGCAGAACCTAAATCAGGTGGAACAACACCATATGCAGCTCCATTAGCAGCGTTATCCATAAATGATGGAAAACCTTTACTTTCAATAGAGTGACATGCAGTACAATTATTAGCAACTAAAGTAGCACCGTTTTCAACGTTACCTTTAGCTCCATTTAATCCATCAAGATCTTTAAATTGAAAATCAGCTGCTTCTACAGTAGGATGCATTTGGTGATGTGCATAAGGTTCAACACCCCAGTACATTACAAGAGTTAATCCAACTACAACAGCTAGTGCTTTTAATTCTTTCATTATTTATCCCCTCTTTTTTTCTGATCCATTTTTGTAACAAATGGTAATGCAGCAAAAATTAATAAGAATACTACGGCTGCGTAAAAACCAACCCAAGCATTAGTTCCTGTAGGAGGAAGTTTTCCGTAAACAGTAAGTACAATTAAATCTGCCATTAATACCCAGAACCAAATAAAGAACATAGGTCTTTTGTGAGCTGGTAAAATTTTAGTATCTCTATCTAAGAATGGTAATAATAGGAATGCTACATTGGCGAAACCAAATGCTGCTAATCCAATATCAAATGCTTTAACACCAGCAATATCAAAGAAGAAACCTCTTAATACTTCATACGACCATAAAAAATACCACTCAGGGTAAATATGCGCAGGAGTAACCATATTATCAGCAGGATCAAAGTTAACTGGATCCATTGCAAAATTATAATGGAAGAATACAAGATAAAAATAGAATATTAAGAATACACCTAGTACTGCAAAATCTTTTGAGATAAATACAGGCCAAAAAGGAATAACTTTAGATTCTTTTTTATTTCCAGATAAATATTTTTGTGCTTCTAAATCATAATCAATTTCTTCTGAAGTTTGATTATTAACATGAGGAATTCTTAAAGTATAGAAATGTAATCCAATTAATCCCATAATAGTAATAGGTAATAAAAATACATGTAACATAAAGAATCTAGTTAAAGTTGCATCGGCCACATTAAAGTCACCTCTAATCCAAACTACAAGTGCATCACCAATAATTGGAATTCCACCAAATAAGTTAGTAATAACCATTGCTGCCCAGTAAGACATTTGTCCCCAAGGTAACATATATCCTGAGAATCCTGCTGCTGAGAATGTCATAAATAATAACATACCAGAAATCCAAATCATTTCTCTACCTTGTTTATAAGAACCATAATAGATTCCAGTAAACATATGTATATAAATAATAAGGAAGATAACAGACGCTGCTACACCATGCATATGTCTAAATAACCAACCAAATGCAACTTCTTGCATAATTGTGTAGTTAACAGAGTCAAATGCTAATGCAGTATCAGGCTTATAATACATTAATAAAAAAATTCCAGAAATAATTAATATTCCGAACGTAGTTGCTAATAAAACACCCATTGCCCATAAGAAGTTAATATCTTTTGGAATCCAGTACTCAGTCATCATAACTTTTGTGAATTGTGTAGTATTTAATCTTTGGTCAAACCACTCTCCAAGAGAGTTTGCTTTTGTTAATTTTGCCATTAATAACCCCTTATACTTGAGTTGCTAAATAAGCAGCAATTTTTTTGAATTCTGGACCTGCGTTACCTAAAACGATAGTATTTCCTTCAACTGTAAATGGAGGTAAATCAAATGGTCTTGGTGGAGGACCAAAAATTTGCTTTCCACTAGGCGAAAATTGCCCCCCGTGACAGGCACATTTCCATTTATCTTTTTTCCATGCTGGAATACATCCTAAGTGAGTACATAATCCAATTGCAACTGTATATCTATCAGTTCCAACTTTTAAGTCTCTCTCCGAATCTTCCATATCAGCCGATTTTTTAAGTACAAAAATTGGCTTACCTCTCCATTCGAATGTTTCTGGAGTTCCCGCTTTTATTGGAGTTAAATCAATAGTAGTAAACCCACCAGATAGTACGCTAGGTAGCGGATCCCACGCTCTCTTCATACCTACTAGTGATGCTGCACCACCAACAGCTGCAACAGCTGCAAATGAATAACCAATAAAATCTCGTCTATTAGTTTCTTTAGACATTTATCTTCCTTATTTTAAAATAAATACTTACCATTATATTTAAATGTTGCTTAAATTTATATGATATAAGTCAAATGCAAGGAAATTAATTTGTTATGAGCTGTTTTTTTTAAGAATTGATAATAAGCACCTAACTTTGGGACTTATTATCATATGAGAAAAATTATTTTCTAATAAATTTTGTGATTTCTTCTTCTATATCTTGCTTGTTAATTACTGTATTGTGATTAATTTTTGCAGAAAATAAAGACTTTATTGAATTAGGAATTTTCATATTATAATCTTTTGAAATGATTTCTAAAGCTTCTTTATCAGTATATTTATTTTCATCTTCTTTTAAAGAATTCAAAACTGTAGATGAAAACTTAGTCCATTCTGCAGTAGAATACATTACCGCTTTTAAATCTTTGTCTTTTAAATCTTCATATGCTTTTAAACAAGTTGCAGTATGAGGATCCATTATATAAGATTTTTCTGAGTACTTTTTAATTGTTTTAGAAGCATATTCATCATCAGAATATGTAGCATTAAATACTTCTTGTACTTTTTTAATTTCATTTTCATTTAAAATAAAAATATTTTTATCATTTAAATCAGACATTAATTCTTTTGTTCTTGAAGGCCCAAATAAATCAAATATAATTCTTTCAATATTAGATGATTTTAAAATATCCATAGCAGGAGAAGAAGTTAGTTTTAACTCTTTATCTCTAATATCATAAATACCTGTACTTATCCACTGAGTTAGAATATTATTCTCATTTGAAGCAATTAAAATTTTTTCAATTGGAATTCCCATAAGTCGAGCATAATACCCACCTAATGCGTTCCCAAAGTTTCCAGAAGGAACAATTAAATATATTTTTTCGCCCATGAAAATTTCATTTTGTCTTAATAATTCTATATACGAATGAATATGGTAAATTACTTGAAATATAATTCTTCCAAAGTTTACAGAATTTGCAGCTGATAGTTTAATACCATCTTTTTTTAATTCATCTTTAAAACTCTGTGACGCTAGTAAATTTTTTAAAGCAGCTTGTGCATCATCAAAGTTTCCATTAATTCCAATTACTTTAAGATTTGTCGCATCTTCACAAACCATTTGAAGTTTTTGTACATCAGAAGTTCCACCATCTGGATATAAACAAACTACTTTAATTCCTTCTTTATCTCTAAATGTATGTAAAGCAGCTGGTCCTGTATCACCAGAAGTTGCAGCTAGAATTAAATATTCTTCACCTTTCTCTTTTGCAAGTGATGATAGAATTGAACCAAAAGGTTGTAAAGCCATATCTTTAAATGCTCTTGTTGGACCATGATATTGTTCATGAACAAATAAGTCATCTTCAATTTTAATTAGAGGACAAGCATTAGTTTTATCATCAAAATTATCATATAAATCTACTGCTTTTTGTAATTCTTCATCTTTTATATCAATATTGAATTCTTTTAAAAAATCTAAAGCTAAATCTTTATATGATGATTCTAAATGTTTATTAAGAAATTCTTCACCTAAAAAAGGTAAAGTTTCAGGTACAAATAAACCACCAAATGAAGCACTTGGATTTAATATGGCATGAGAGAAGTTTACTTTCTTTTCTAAAACTCCATCATTTCCTCTTGTTTCTATAAATTGCATATTCTTCCTTTAATCTTTTAATAATTTTTCAATATTAATACTATTATTAGTATTGTCTTCTTTTATAAATTCACTTCCAACACCATCAGATGTGAATAGTTCTAGTATAAGTGAGTGTTCAACTCTACCATCAATAATATGAGCTTTATTTACACCATTATTAATTGCTTCAATACAAGAATTAACTTTTGGAATCATTCCACCTGAAATTGTTCCATCTTTAATATATTCATTTACAGTTTTTTCGGTTAAAGAGTGTAATAATCTTTTATCTTTATCTAATACCCCTACAATATCAGTTAAAAAGATTACTTTTTGAGCATTTAAAGCAGATGCTATTTTTGAAGCAGCAAGATCTGCGTTAATATTAAAACCTGGATGGTTTGGTTTAAGTGAGTCTCCAATTGGTGCAATTACTGGAATAAAACCTTCTTTAATTAAAGCATTAATTTCTTTTGCATTAATTTCAGTAATTTCTCCTGTAAAACCAAATTTACCAGAGTCTTTAGCTTTAGCTTTAATAATTGCAGAATCTTTTCCTGAAATACCAATAGCTTTTACACCATGATAATTTAATAAAGATGTTAAGTTTTTATTAATTTCACCTGATAAAACCATTTCAACTATTCTCATTGTTTCTTCTGATGTAACTCTTTGACCATCAATGAATTCTGATTTAATATCTAGTTTTTCTAATAACTCAGAAATTCGAGCTCCACCACCATGAACAATTACAGGATTCATTCCAACAAGTTTTAATAAAACAATATCTTGAGCAAATTTTTCTTGCAGTTCAGGAGAAGTTTGAGCAGATCCTCCATATTTAATTACAAGAGTTTTTCCATAAAACTTTTTAATATGCGGAATTGCATCAAGTAAAGTTTCTACTTTATTGTATTTATTTTTCATTCCCTATACCTTCTTTATATACTTTTTATATAAAGAATTGTACATAAACTTAGCTTTTTATCTTCTAAGTAAGAGTTGTTTTAGAAAAATCTTTTATATATTTAACTACTTTATTTCTACCTGTATTTTTAGCATTATATAAAGCTAGGTCTGAAAATTTAATACAATCATCTAAATCTTTTGGAAAATATGATAAACCCATTGATATAGTTTTTGAAATAGTTTCAGATCCTGCTGGTATTATTTTATTCATAAAATTAATTCTAATTTTCTCAGCTACTTCTCTAATAGCTTTTTCTCTACAGTCATATAATAAACTCTTCTCCACCATATCTAAGTAAAATATCTGAGTTTCTTGTTGTTTCTCTTAAGGACTCAGCAAGTATTTTAATAGCATTATCATAAGTATCATTTACTTTTTAAAGAAATCTATATCAAGCATTAATACCCCAAAATCAAGTTTTTATCTTGAATCTTGGGCATTAATTTTATTAATAGATTCTATTAAGTATTTTCTATTATATAAACCAGATAAAGGATCTGTATTTGCACTTTTTTCTAAAGTATTCATAAGTTTTTTTGAAATAATTTCAGTTCGAATTGCAACTATATAATCTTTTATTAATTCAAAATTATTTCGAATAGAGCGAGTTTATTCTTTTGAAGAAGAAATTGATATAATTAAATCTAATTCATTTGAAATTGAATAAGGAATACATAAATAATCATCAATATTTTTATCTGTTTTATCATAAGCAGAACATAATTCATTAAATGAACATGAATCAATAACTGTATTTGTTCTATTAGCTCTACAACCATGTTCAACAATTACATCTAATTTTATTTTTAGAATAAACTAATTTAATTTCTCCTGTATCTACACTTGATTCATAAAATGAGAAATTATTTAAATGAAACTTATTATCTATAATTGTGGCTAACCTGATATATATTTGCTCTAAAGATTTATCCTGTTCAATCGTAGTTCTAAATTTATATATTTCAGATAATCTTGAAACTGAATCTTTTACTTTTAATAAAGGATCTTTATCTTCATTTTTATCTTTTTCTAAAAAAATATTAATATTTGTATCAATATCGGCTAAAGTAATTTGAAGTTTTTCTAAAAGTGTATTTATCCATCTCTAAACATCATTACTTTCTTGTGATTTTGTATAAGATATTCTTGTTGAATAATCACCTTCTTCTTTACCCATTACATGTTTTATTGCTTCAAATATACTTAAAAAAATAGATAGAATTTTATGTATAAATATCAAAATCATTAATAAAATTAATAAAGATATAATTATTGTATTTATAACAGTTTGCATACCCATACTCTTTACTTCATCAGCTGATAGTTTAATACTGATAGCTCCTAAAGTATCACCTTCATCTGCGATGTGACAGGATAAACAATTAATAGGTGCTTCTTTTGTGGCTTTATAAGGAATTGTAATTCTATAAGTACTTTTTGAAAATATATTTTCTGAAATAAGGCGAATACTCTCACCTAATTTTAATACTTTTTTATCTATCTCATCTCTTACTACTTCATTTGAAAAACCAGGTCCAAATTGTTTAACAACTTTTTCTCCCCTAACTAACCATATTTTATCAACATGTTCTAAATTTTCTATTTGTGATAAAAATAATTTACTATCTTTAATTACACCATTAATCATTTGAGATGTTAAATCATGTTTAAAATTAGTATCAAAAACATAAGAATAGATACGCTTAGAATCATAAGAATTATTTTGGTTTTGGTTTTCATTAATTATCTTCATTATTTTATTTATAATTATTTTTCATTGTAACTATAAAATAATAAAAAAATCAGTATAAATTATAAATCTTACTTAAATTAAAGAATTAATATGTTAAACACAGATATGAAACAATATTTAGCATTAAAAGCAAGTGCAGGTTCTGGAAAAACTTTTGCACTAACAGTACGATACATTTCTTTGTTATTATTAGACGCTTCTCCAAGCGAAATTTTAACTTTAACATTTACTAATAAAGCTGCCTCAGAGATGAGTGAGAGAATCTATAATACTTTACTTACTTTAGGTGATGATGAAATATATTTAGAAAATATAATGAAAGAATCAAATTTATCCAAAAAAGAAGTATTAAGTATAAAGATTCTTTTATTAAAGAAATTTAGAAGATCTTCTTTAGCAATTTATACAATTGATAAATTTATTAATAAAATTTTGAGAGAATTCTGTGGATATATTGGAATATCTGACGATTTTGATATTAAAGAAGATGATTTAGATGATATTTCATTAAAACTCTTAAATTCTTTAAGTGAAGATGAATTTTCACTTTTATTAAAGTTTTCTCTTTTTGAAAATAAAAAATATAATTCTATTTTTGATCTTTTTAAAGTTTTATATGAAAAAAATGAAAAATATGAAGTTTTAAATATTGAAGAAGAATTGATTTATGCAGTTAAAAATGATTTAATGAAATATGCATATCAAATAAAAGAAGTGGTTCTTGATTCTGATGTGGCTTCTAATTCTGCAAAAAAAGCAGTTGATTTTACAAACTTTGATGAATTAGTTAAAAAAACTTGGTTAAATAAAACGTCAACTAGTGAATATTCTTTTTTTAAAAAGTGTACAAATGAAATAATGGAAAATTCATTTTTAAAATTAAAAGAACAATTAGAAATATATTTTAAATTAAAATCAACATATTCTTTAGCTAACTTAATTAAATTATATAAAATATTTGTGAACTTTAAAAGATCTTACAATAATAAAAAGAACTATTTAGAATTTAATGATATTTCAAATCTAGTATATGATTTATTACAAAATAAAATAGAAAAAGATTTTTTATATTTTAGACTTGATGCAAAATACAAGCATATGATGATAGATGAATTTCAAGATACTTCTATTTTACAATATAAAATTCTAGAGCCTTTAATGAAAGAAATTTTATCAGGTTCTTCAAGTGAGTTTAAAACTTTCTTTTATGTAGGAGATACAAAACAAAGTATTTACAGATTTAGAGGAGGGCGAAGAGAATTATTTGATTATGTTAGTAAAACTTTTCCATTAATTGAAGTTGATAATTTAAATACTAATTATAGATCAAAAGAGAATATTGTAAATTTTGTAAATGAAGTATTTTTAAATATTAGAAACTATGAATACTCAAAACAAGAATCAATAAACAAAGATGGATATATTGAAGTTATTGAAGATGAAGCTTTAAGCGGAGATGATAAGTTTACAACAGTAGCTTCAAAAATCGCATATTTACTTCAAAATGGAGTTGATATTAATGATGTTGCTATTTTAACTTATACAAATGCAGATGTATTATCTTTATATTCATACTTAAAACTTATGTTTCCAAATATTAAAATTTCAACAGAAATGACTTCAAGACTTACAAATCAAGAAAATGTAAAAGCTTTAATAAATGCTATTAAATATTTATATTTTAAAGAAGATATTTATAAAGAAAATTTACACGCTCTTGTGGGTCTTAAACCTTTAGTTGATTTAGAGTTGAAAATTGATATTCAAGCTAACTTATTAAAGAATTTAATGTATGCTGCTAAGTATTTGAACCTTTTAGATGATAATGTTATAAAGTTAATCGAATTAGCCAAAGCATATAAAAATATTGTATCTTTTGTATATGAAATTGATAAATTAGAAGCTTCTATTGAAAATAAAGAACAAAATGGTTTACAAATTTTAACTATTTTTAAATCAAAAGGACTAGAGTTTGATACAGTATTCTTACTTGATAGAATAAAAAGAAAAAATGCAGATAGGTCATCACTTTTATTTGAATATGATGAAGTATCTTTAAAAAATTTGTATTATAAATTACCTAATTTTGAACATTATAATAAAAACTATGCAGATGCTCTAAAAAAAGAAAAACTTTTATCTTTTGATGATGAGTTAAATATTTTATATGTAGCAATGACAAGAGCTAAAAACAATCTTTTTATATTTAAAAAAACTGATACATCTGTATTTGATTTATTAAATCTTAAAACAATTAAAAATGGTACTTTACATACAAAAGAAATTGTACAAAAAACAAAAGAGAAAATTATTAAAGTATCTTATTCACCTATGGATTTAGGAAAACAAGATAAACAAAGAAAAAAAGAGAGTGAAAATGACTACTCTCTTCAGGCTAAATATTTTGGACTTAGCTGTCATTATACGCTTGAAATGATGGAAAATTTTGATGATAAATCTTTAGTTTATTCACTTGCTTTAGCAAAATCTAGATATTCAAATTATCTTAAAAAAGGTGATTTTGAAGATATTCAAAATAGAATATCTAGCTTAATAACTAATAATGATTTTAAAAATATAATAAAAGATTCTAAGTTTATTTCTGAACAATCAGTAATGTATAAAAATGAAATTAAAATTCTTGATTTATTATTATTTAAAAATGATGGATTTATTATTTGTGATTATAAAACAGGTAAAGAAGAACTTCTAATGCATGAAGAACAAATCAAACATTATAAAAAAGCTATATGTGATATTTTTGATACTAAAAATGTAGAAACTTATATCATATATTTAAATAAAGATTCTGTGAAAATTAAACATATACTTTAATTCTCACATAAAAATACTTTTTTATGTTTCGCAGAAATATCTAATTGATGCGAAACCAGAAGCTCTAGTATTTTCAATCTTTTTAATTTGATCATTTGTAATGATACCACCAAGTGCAAAAATATGCATATCAAAGATATTACATACTTCTGCCAGTTTTGCAACACCTTTGGGAACATCTTTATTAGGTGTTTGAAATATGGGTGAATAAGTAATTGCATTTACATATCTTTTTTGAGCTTTCTCAACTTCAGATACATTATGACAAGAAATTATTACAAATAAATCTAAATCTTTTACTTCTTTAATTGAATCAAATTGTTGTGATGTTAAATGAACACCAGATGCACCTAATTCTTTTGCTAATAAATAATTCTCATTTAATAAAATTGTTTCAATTTTATTACTTTTGCATATACGTATAAAAGCTTTTGCTAATTCTTCATAATTTGCAGATGTTTTATCTCTAAAACAAGCAATATCAACTTGATTACTTTTTAATATATAATCAAGTTTATCTTCAAAATCTAAAACTTTTGTTCCATAATATTTTGGATCAGTAATTAAATACTGTTTTAAACTCATTTATTTTATTCCTTATTAACATAATAATTTTACGAAGTCTATTATATTATTTGTTAAAAGAAGATATTATTATTTTATTGATGAATTTTTTCTTTTCCAATAAAGTTTTTATCCATTGTTTCATTAACTATATCATTTGCTAGTTTATCAGTGATACTAGCTATCTCACTAGCATTATTTGCAATATGTGCATTATCTTGTGTCATTTGATCTAATGAGCATATAGCATTATTAATTTGATCAATTCCTGCTATTTGTTCTTTAAAGTTTACTAATACATGTTCAATAATACTTGCTGTTTTATTAACTGTTGTATTTAAGTTAATATAACCGTTAATCATTCTGTTTGCAATATCTTTTCCTTCGTCAGTTTTTACACTTGCGTTTTGAACTAATTCTTTAATATCTTTTGCGGCTTCTGCTGATCTACTTGCTAAGTTTCTTACCTCTTGTGCAACTACTGCAAAACCTTTTCCTGCTTCACCAGCTGTTGCTGCTTCAACTGCTGCATTAAGTGATAGAATATTTGTTTGGAAAGAAATCTGATCAATTATTGATATTGCTTCTTCAATTGCTTTAGTTTGATTATTAATATCTTGCATAGAACTAACAGTATCATTAGCTAAATCTTGACCAAAAGAAATTTGTTTTTGTAATTCTTTTGAATTCTCTGACATAGTTGCCATACTAGATTCATTAGAATTCATAGTTGCAGTTAATTCTTCAATTGAAGCTGCTGTTTCTTCTAGAGAAGCTGCTTGTTTATTTGAAGATACAGATAAGTTATCTGTAATATCTGATAATTGTGTTGATGAATTTAATAAAGAATAAGCGCTTGTTAGGTTTTTACAAAATACAGTAGAACTAGTTTGTCCTAAAGCATTAATATTCTCATATAGTTCTTTCATTTGTTCTTTAACTAAGCTTGAATTAACTTGTTTAGTATAATCATTGTTTTCAAATGATTTTAAAGCATTTTGAATAGTTGATACATTTATAAATATTGCTTTAAGCATATCATTTACAACATCTCTTAATTCATTAAGTGAAGGATTGTTTGATTCTCTTTCTATTGAAATATCAAGTTTTCCTAATTTAACCTGATTCGCAACATCTACAGTATTTTGAATTAGTATATTATCAATAATAAGGTTATCTTTTACATTAGTAATATTTTCATTAATTAGTTTAGACATTTGTCCGATTTCATCTTCACAAGCTATTATTAATAATGAAGAATCATTTTTTTATTTATTTATTTTTGGAAGGAAGTCTGACGATTAGCGTGTCGCCGATAAGAAGAAAGATGATTTAACATGTACAAGAAGCTTTCAGTAAAGAAATTTGGTGTTTCAA
>JABSOL010000071.1 GCA_013215985.1 Campylobacteraceae bacterium | reverse complement strand
TTATTTATTTGAAAAGTCAGAGCTTTAAAATATATATCTAATAATGAAAGAACAAGTTCTTTTTCATTCATACAATAAGATAAATAGGCTGTGAGGATTTCATTTACTTTTGTCTTAATTTTTGAATTCAATCTTCCAAAACTATAAATATTATAATTTGCATTAATGTATGTATAACTTTTTTTAAAGTATTATTGTTAATACTTTCACCATTTATTGATGTACTGTTTGCAATATTTAGAGATTTTGAACTCTCCAGATTAATTCCGAAGTTAATTATGGGGTAATATGCAGAGTGAATAATATCGAGTTCTTTTTTTGAAATAAATAACTCATGTTTTTTCACAGATAATTCTTTCGAATTTATTAACATATGATTTTTTAAAGAATCAAAATTAGTGCAATAAAGTGAAGATGATAATAAGAAAAGGAATACAGTATAAATAATTTTAGGCATTATTTATACTAATGTAAAATATCTTAGATAATTATTAAATAAATATATTAATTATTTATTTTTCAACTTTTAAACCTAAAGTGCAATTTTAGAAAATAAAAAAATAAGAGATTGTAGTTTTGGATTTGAAGAGATTAAATGTTAAACTCTTGCTTCAATTCTAACCACAGAATATAAGGAAGTAAGAATTGGAGTGGTAACTGAATTTCATACTCTTTTTTGCTTATCCCTAAGCCAGCATTTCATTTTGTAACATAAAGTCTTTTTCTTCAAAATTATTTGGAGATAAATTTCCTAAATAACTATGGCTTCTAGTTCTATTATAATAAAATTCTATATATTCAAATATCTCTTTTTTAGCTTGTCTTTTTGTATAAAAATATGTGTTATAAACTAATTCTTGTTTTATTGTTTTGAAAAAACTCTCAGCAACGACATTGTCCCAGCAGTTTCCTTTTCTACTCACGAGGTACCCCTTGTGGGTGTACTTTGAATAATTACATTCTTTTTCAACAAATCTCTATGAGAATAAGAAGCATATTGACTTCCTCTGTCCGTATACCAAATTAGTCCCTTAGAAGGGTTCCTATGAAGTATTGCCATATTTAATGCATCGTTTACAAATGATACTTTCATAGTATCATCCATAGACCAACCAACAATCTTTCTTGAATAAAGACCAATTACAGTTGCAAGATACAACCAGCCTTCTCCTGTTGGAATATAAGTAATATCTCCAACATATTTTTATCTGGATTTGACGCATAAAAATCTATATTTAGTATATTTGCTGCTATTGGTAAATTATACCCTCAAGGAGTACCACGTGATTAGAATCAGTTGTATTTTTAAATCTTCTTTTCATTTTAACTTTTAAATTAAGATCTTTCATGATACTTGCAATTCATTTTCTTGAAATGATTAATCCATATAATTCTAGAAGTTTATCTTGAATCCAACGAGTCCCATAGTTAAGTCTTCCTTGAATAAATATAACCTCAATTAATTCATTAACTTTTTCATCAGTTTTCTTAATAACACAACCAGCTTTAATCCAATGATAATAAGAAGCTTTATTTACTTTAGCTACTTTACACATTAATTTTATACTAAAACTATTTTGATGTTCAAAAATCAAGGTATATTTTAGAGAACTTCTTGTGCAAAATACGCCGCTTCCTTTTTTAAAATATCTCGCTCTTGATTCAATAGTTTATTCTCTTTTCTAAGGCGTTTAAGTTCTTCAATTGAACTTTCACTTGAAGGCAAATTAATATTCCTTATTGGAATGTTGTGAGCCTTTTTATACATTGTAACCCAATGGTATAATGTCTTTGAATTTAAACCTAAATCTTCAGCAACGTGTACAACATTCTCTTTATCATTTAAAATTAATTGAACTGTAGAATCTTTGAATTCTTTACTGTATTTCATTTTTCTCATGATTAACCCTTATTCATTTTATTTTATCTCAGAATTGATAAATTCCGAGTATGAATTTAGGTTACCAGTCCAAAAAGCTTTTAACAGATAATAATTTAACTCCAGTTAATGGCTTATTTTAGTTTTTGATATAAAATTTCATTAAGTTAAAAAAATCTGTGCACACTTCTAATTAATTTTATTTTATTTTATTAATAATCTTTTTTTTTAATTATATTTATTTAAATTATGTGATTGTAATTTTATAGATTAAGTTGAAAATTGATATAAAACAAAGTAAATATATATTATTTTAAGTAAAATAACTAAACTAAAAACTTAAGGAAATACTATGTTTAAAAGAATTCTTTTATCTACTTTGTTTATATCAATATTTTTATCATGTTTAAATGCTAAAGAGTTTGAAAATGGAAAAGTTCTTGATATTAAAAATGCAGGTGGTTATATTTACTTACAAGTAAAAACAGAAAAAGAAATTTTGTGGGCAGCTGTTCCAGGAACTGATATTAAAATTGGGGATAAAGTAAAAATCGAAGTTCAATTGAGAACAAAAGAATATACAAGTAAATCTTTAAATTATACTTTTAAAAATGTTATATTTGGAGTAATTAAAAATAAAAATGATTCTTCTAATTATAAACGAATTACAAAAGAACAATTTATAAAAGCTCATAAGAAAAAAGATGTAACGTATAATGAAAATGGTGTGAAAACGAATATCAATGAATTATTAAAAAATCCTAAAAAGTATAAAACACAATTAGTTGAAATAGAAGGTAAAGTTACAAAAATATCATCTAATATTATGAATACAAACTGGATTCATTTACAAGATAAAAAGGGTAATGATCTTATTATTAGAACAAGTGAAGATAGATTATATGTAGGACAAGAAGTTAAAACAAAAGGTATTATTTTAACTGATGTAGATTATGGCTATAACTATAAATATAAAGTAATTTTAGTTGATGCTGTATTTAAAGCTTTATAATGTTTAATAAAATATTATTCATCTTTTTATTTCTTATATTAAATTTAGAAGCAAAAAATGAAATATACAAAGGGAAAGTACTAGAAACAGTAAATAGTGCTGGTTATTCTTATATTAAGATCAAAACATCAAATAAAATATTTTGGGCTGCTATTAGTGAATATAAAATACAAATCAATGATAATATCGAAGTTAAATCTCAAATTTGGATGGAAGATTTTACAAGTAAAACTTTAAATAAAACATTTAAAAATATTTTATTTGCAAAACTATATAAAAAAAACAATGAAAAAATAGAAAAAAAAATAAGTGTAAATACTATACCATCATTAGCTTCTTTTGTGAAAAATGATTTAACAAATATAAAAGAAGAAAACTCTGCTGCTATTGAAGTTACAGTATTAGATTTAAAAGATAAAAAATCTCTTTATAATAATAGACATATCAAAATTATTGGACAAATTACAAAAATATCATTAAATATTATGGATTCAAATTGGGTTCATATTAAAGATAAAAATGGAGATGAATTAATTTTCAGATCAAAACAAGCTAATATTAGAATAGCTGATAAAATTATTGCAAGTGGAATTTTAAAAACAGACCTTGATTATGGTTCTGGTTATACATATGAACTTATAGTTACAAAATCAATTTTTAAAAAATTATAATATAAAAAGTTTTTTTCTTAAATATTAGAAAAAAACTTGTTATAATCTATTCAAAAATGAGATAGTATGAATAATCAAAACTTTAAGCATATAAATTTAGGACAAAGTTTACCTATGAATAATATTCATGCTGTCTCAGTTTCCATCCCTAAATTCCAAGATATTATTGATTATGAAGAAAATAATCCTGTAATATTAAAAAAACTAAAAAATGCTTATCCTCGATTTAAAATACACTCATATTTAGTAAAAATGTCTGAATATTTAAGACTTAAATATAGTATTGAAAAGAAATATGAAATCATTCTTTTTTCTTCAAATAAAGCGGTAGAAATAGTATCAGATAAATATTATATATATAATCCTATTATTATAAATGAAGATTTTGGTGTACTTCTTGTATTAAAAGGAACAAGTCAATTAGCAAAAGTTTTAAAATTCATTCAATATGTTGGATGTAATCTTTCTTCAAGATTTGCAGAAGATTATTTATATACAAAAAAAATAATTAATAAAAAACATAAAGAAATATTATACGAAGAATCAAAAGCAAATAATTTTTTATTAGACTCTTTATCAATAGCTTATAATCAAAAAAAAGAGAATATTTGTTTATGTACATCTGGAATGAATGCAATTTATTCTGTTTTAAAAGCTATAAAAAAAATACAAGAAAAAAGTGCAAGAACTGTAATAATTCAATTAGGTTGTTTATATTTAGATACTATGAATATTATCTCAAAACATTATAATAATTCTAAAATATTTTATGATATTTATGACTTAAATTCTTTAGATGAATATTTAAAAAACAATGCTTTAAATGTCTGTACTATTATTACAGAAGTTCCAACAAATCCTATGCTTAAAACTGTAGATATAAAACAACTCTCATTTTTATGTAAAAAATATAATATTCCATTAATTATTGATTCAACTCTTGCAAGTCCATATAACATTGATTTAAAACCTTATGCTGATATTATTATTGAATCTTTAACAAAATATGCCTGTGGCAATGCAGATGTGCTTATGGGTACGTTTATAATAAATGAAACTTCTAAGTTTGCACATTTAAAAGAAGAGTTTTTTAAGTATTCTGATAAACCTTATATAAAAGATATTCAAAGATTAGCTTATGAAATACAAACTTATGAAAAAAGAATGTTTGAAATAAATAATAATACAAAAATCTTAATTAAGTATTTAGAAAAAGCTAGTTTTGTGAAAAAAATATATCATACTTTAAATGAAAAAAACTATATTGATCTTATGAAAAATGAAAATGCTGTGGGTGGAGTAATATCCTTAGAATTTAATAAAAACTTTCAAAAAGTATATGATATTTTAAATTTTGCAAAAGGACCTAGTTTAGGAACAGAATTTACTCTATTAATGCCTTATACTTATTTAGCTCATTATGACTGTATTATCACAAAAGAAGGTAGAGAATTCTTAAAAAAGAATGATTTACCTATTGATTTATTAAGAGTTTCAGTTGGACTTGAAGATATAAATAAAATTATAAATGAATTTGAAAAATTAGAGAAATTATAAATTTATAACCACTTCCATATACATTTTAATAAGTTCAGTAATCAGTTTTTTTCTTAAGTTTTAAGAGCATTAGTTTTATCATCTTCATATGTTCAAGGCATATTCATATTGTTAAAGATAACTCTATTGATTTAAAATCCCAAGCATACTTATTTTTTAGGGTAAGTATATTATTTTATTTGTGTATAAATAAATTTCATCTAGTGCTAAATCTAAAGCATTTAAGAATAAATAATATTAGTCTTTTCTATTATTTATATTTATTTCAAATTAATAATTTTCAACTAAGGAATCTGTGACTTTTTCTAATATATTAAATAACTTAATTGAATCATTTTCTTTTTTATTAAAAATAGGATTAATTTCTGCTATTTCCCAGCAACATACTTTTTTATTCTTTATTAACTCCATATTAAGCTGTAAAGCCTGGTCATATGATAAACCTTCTGAAACTGGAGTTCCTGTTCCTGGAACATATAAAGGATCTATACTATCTACATCAAAAGATACATAAATATATTTACAATGATCTAGTTTTTTAAATATACTTTTGACTGTAGAAGATATTCCATTTAAAGTAATATCTGCAACTGTATGCATATCTATATTATATTTTTTTATTAAGATAGATTCTGCTTTCTCATAATCTCTTAGTCCACAAAAAACTATATTTTTAGGTTTTATCGCAGCTTTTGCTCCTGATAAATATTTTAATTTATTCCAATAATCTTTTTCTTTTAAACTTATATCATGAATCTTAGATTCTTTATTATCCAAAGCACAAGCCATTGCCAAAGGCATACCATGAATATTTCCAGAAGGGGAAGTATAAGGTGAATGAATATCAGCATGAGCATCAATATAAACAACACCTATTTCATCATTTGGATGTGCCATTCTTAATCCATGCATAGTTCCAGCACAAGAAGAGTGATCACCTGCTAATATAATAGGAAAAGTTCCTTCAGCTCTTAATTCTTTAACTTTTAAAGCTAAGCGTTTTATTACTAAATAAATTTTATCAATATATTTGGCATGTGTAAATTCACTTTTTTTAGAATATGATTGGTTTTCATCTTGAATAAGGGAAGAGGAATATGTTTTAAAATATTGAGAGTCTAAATCTTTGCATGATTTTTTTAAAGCTTCTACACCTAAAGATGCCCCTTTTTTACTACCTGCTATATCTGAGTATACTTCTATTAATTTAATAAACATAATTTTCCTTTCATAAAGAAAATATTAAAACTATAATAAGTATGTAATTTGTTTATATTTAATAAGAGAAAGATCTAGTTTTACATTACTTATTATATTATGTAGAAGATATATTTGTTAATAATTTAAAAACTTATATCTATCTTTAAAAATTTTAGCATTTAACTTTTAAATAATTATTTTTTATATATTTAAAAATAATATAGGACTTATGTTTAAGATAAAGAAAAATCTTTATCTTAAACTAATTAAGCTATTCCACCTTTTAAAGCCATTCTTTTTTCTAATCTATGACCAACATAAGAAATAACAGATGTCATACATAAATAAAGTAAAGCAATTACTATCCACGTTTCAAAGGGAGAAAATGTATTTGCAACAATTTCTTTTCCAACTTTTGTTAAATCTGTAATAGAAATAACTGAAACCAAAGATGAATCTTTTAAAAGTGCAATTACTTCACCTACAAGTGTAGGTAAAGCTCTTTTAAAAGCTTGGGGTAAAATAATATGTCTCATAGCTTGGAACTTTGAAATTCCTAAAGATGAAGCAGCTTCCATTTGACCTTTATCAATTGATTGAATAGCACCTCTAAGAACCTCAGCAGTATAAGCACCAAAGAATATTCCAAGGGCTAAAATACCAGCAACCATAGTTTGAAGTTCAAATATATTTGCAACTATAAAATAAAATAAAAAGATTTGAACAAGCAAAGGTGTTCCTCTAATTATTGTTATATAAACAGTAGCTATATCTTTAAAAAACTGGGAACTTGAGAGTTTCATTAAAGCTAAAGTAATACCTATAAAAAATGCTAGAATTATTGCAAAAAAGGATATTTTTATAGTAACCCATAAACCATTAATAATAGGCCCTGCTCTTAACTCTTCTTTTGAAGCTAATAAATCATCTTCATAAACATCTTCACCAACTGTATAATCTAATTTAAAAGATGAGTCTAATCCTTCTAAAAGAACTTTTTCTTCACCATCAATATAAAACTTACCATTTTCTAGTATAAACTTACCATCCAATGGAGCTTCTATATCTATTATTTCTTCATATGCAAAATACTTAGGAACACTATTCCATTTCCATACATAGTTCATATTTGATGATGCCAAAAAGAAAAAATATCCTAAAACCATATAAAAAGCTAAAGCACCTAAGTGCCCCAGATTTTTATTGTTACTCTTAAGTGCCTTTTTCATTATTTAACTCTTTTTAACCAAGATGTTTCTTTTAACCATTTTTTATCTAATTTATTATGGAAGTTAATAATAGTATCAGATTTAATTTGTCTAAGATAAGTATTTAACCAGTTTAAAAAATCAGGATCACCTTTTCTAATTGCCCAACCAAATGGTTCATATGTTAAAGGCGTATCATAATGTACTAAAGTTTTAGCACCTTTATCTGCCATAAATAAAATGTTATAAGTTTTATCATATACCATTGCATCAGCACGACCATTCATAACTTCAATAGCAGCATCAGCTTCACCTTCAAATGTTACAATTTGAGCTTTTTTAAAGAATTTTCTTGTAGCAATTTCACCAGTAGTTCCAAGTTTTGTTACAATTTTATATTCAGCTTTGTCTAAATCTTTTACAGTTTTAATTTTATGTGCAATTGATTTTTTAACCATCATAGTTTGTCCAACTACTACATAAGGGTCTGAGAAATTAATTTTTAAATTTCTCTCTTGAGTAATAGTCATACCAGACATAATCATGTCATATTTACCAGTTAATAAACCAGCAATAATTCCATCCCAAGAAGTAGATACAATTTTTAATTTAACACCCATAGCTTTTGCCATGTTTTTAGCCATATCAACATCATAACCAATAATTCTACCTTTTTTATCTTTCATATTAAAAGGCATATACTCAGGGTTCATTCCAACAATTAATTCATTTCTCTCTAAAATTTTATTTAAAGTAGATGTTTTCCATAAATTAATATTATCAGCAGAAACTGCTGTAACAAGTGATGACATAACAAATATACTAACAAGTATTTTTTTTAATAAATTTTTCATAATTTTCCTTTTATTTTCTTCTTTTGGTCTAAGTATCTATAACTTTTTCAAGATTCTATTTTAAAAAATTTGCTCCTTTTATTAATGACTTAAAATTTCATTTAAGAATTGTTTAGCTCTTGGAGATTTTGGATTATTAAAAAACTCATCAGGAGTATTTTCTTCCACAATTGTTCCATGATCCATAAATACAATTCTATTCCCTACTTCTTTTGCAAACCCCATTTCATGAGTTACACAAACAATAGTATAATTCTCACGTGCTAGTTCTTTCATGACTTCTAATACATCACCAATTGTTTCAGGATCTAAAGCTGAAGTTGGTTCATCAAATAATAAAACTTTGGGTTTCATAGCAAGTGACCTTGCAATTGCTACTCTTTGTTTTTGTCCACCTGATAAATCAGCAGGATAAGCAGTTGCTTTATCTTCAAGTTTTACTTTTTTTAATAATTCAATTGCAGTTGTAGCTGCTTCTTCTTTTGAAGCATTTTTAACTAATGTTTGAGCAATAGTAATATTTTCAGTAATAGTTAAATGGGGGAAAAGATTAAAATGCTGAAATACCATTCCTACTTCAGCTCTTATATCTTGTAAGTTCTTTTTACTTTCCCAAATATTAACACCATCAACTAGAATATCACCAGAATCAATTTCTTCAAGTCCATTAATACATCTAATAAGTGTTGATTTTCCTGAACCAGAAGGACCACAAACAACGACAATTTCACCTTGTTTTACATTAAAATCAATATCTTTTAAAACATGAAAATCTCCATAATACTTATCAATTTTAATCATATCTATCATTTTTTTATTTTGCACTTATAATCCTTCTAATATTTTATTTCTTATAACAGTGAGAATAGATCTTTAACATCATCTAGTTGTGGAATTAAATTCATCTCTTTACCTACATTATTTTCTTTTGCAAGTGAATAAATAAGTCTAAGAACTGAATAATCTTCTAATGCAAAACCAACAGAGTCATATAATACTGTTCCATGGCTAGATACATTAATAGATTTTTCACCTTTAATAATTTCATGGAACTCAGTACAAATAAAATCATCTGGCATTTGTTGAATTTCACCTTCAATTTTTGATTGAGGCAAGAACTCTACTACTACAGTTGAGGACTCTACTAGTTCTTTTTCAATCTCAGTTTTACCGGGGCAATCTCCACCCAAAGCATTAATAAATACATCTTTTTTAATCATGTCTTTTGTTAATACTGTTTGATATTTTTTATCAGCTGTACAAGTAGTAATTAAATCAGCTCCGTTTACTGCATCTCTTGAGTTTTTGCAAGGCGTAAGTTTAATTCCAAATTTTTTCATATTTTTTTCAAACTTTATCATAGCTTTTGGATCTGTATCATAAAATCTTACTTCTTCTAAATCAAAAATAAATGAATAAGCTAAGTATTGGAATTCACTTTGTGCTCCTGTTCCTATTAATGCTAATACTTTTGAATCTTTTAAAGCCATATGCTTAGCCATCATTGCAGAAGTAGCGGCTGTTCTAAAAGCAGTTAAAAGTGTCATTTCAGAGAACATTAAAGGCTCACCTGTTTGAGTAAGTGATAACTGTCCAGTAGCCATTACTGTAAACTTACCCTGATCAGGATTTTTAGGATGTCCATTTACATATTTAAAAGAATACATATCTGCATTTGAAATAGGCATAAGTTCAATTACTCCACCTTTCACATGATTAGCAACTCTAGGACTTTTATCAAAATCATCCCAGTTTTTATAATCTTCTTCTAAAGTAGAAATCAACTTAGAGAAAAAATCTTTATAAGCAACTTTTTGAATCAATTCTTTTATATCTTCAATTTCTAAAACTAACATATATTTTCCTTTAATTTCTTTTACTTAAATGAATACCAGCAATCATACATCTTACAGATCCACCTGCTAGTTCAATAGTAGGAACATTTAAATCAATTATTTTTGAGTATTTTTCTATTTGTTTACACTGAGTTTTATTTAAAGCATTTTTTGCTCTTTTAGACATAACTAAATAAGAGTTTTTATTTCCTGTTAATTCAATAGCATTACCAGCAAAATTATTGATTTGATCAAATGATAAATCTATTACTTCTAAATGACTCTCTTCTAATCTTGATCTAACTTCATCTCTTCTTTTTTTATTTTTAATCATCTCAAAACAAATTAAAACAAATTTTGAAGCCAAGCACATCATTACATTAGTATGATATAAAGTATTTCCATTTTCATCTTCTGTATCAAAAGCCATTGGTTCATACTTAAAGATTGAACAAAATCTCTCTAATACAATTTCAGATGATCTATTTGATTTAGCTGTATAAGCGATTCTATTTATATGGTCTAAAACCATAGCACCTGTACCTTCTAAGAATATATCATCCCACTCTAATCCTGAGAAATCAATAACATCTTGTACTCTATATTCAGACTTTAACATCTCAATAATATCTTGTCGTCTCTCTAATCTTCTATTTGGACAAAACATTGGGTAAATTGCGACATGACCACCTGAATGAGTTGAGAACCAATTATTAGGAAATACTGAATCAGGAGTTTGTTTTTCACCAAAGTCATCAAATACATGAACATTAATTCCTTTTGACTCTAATACTTCCACGGCTTTATCAAACTCTTCTTTTGCTTTTTTAGATACTTCTTTATTTGATAATGAAGATGTTTTTTGAAAAGCATTATCACTAGCAGTCTGAGGATTTGAGAAGAACTTCCAAGGTCTTACCATTACAATAGAGTTTGGAGCTTGAATTAAAGCCATTTTATACCTTTTTCTTATTTGTTAAATCTGCTTGGACTAAATATATTCCAAAACAATATTCACCAACATTTTTGATTTCAACAATATCTTTTACTTTTGAGAATGATTTTAGATTGTTTTTTGAAGAAATAAGATCATCAAAGTTTTTTAAAATATTATCTACTTTATTTTTACATTTAATTCTAGCTCTTGATGAAACATCAAAGTAAAAAGCAAAAATTCCATATTTTAATGATGAATCATTAGTTTTACTTTTTTGAATCATTTTACATATAGTATTTAATTCATTTAAATGAGAAGACATTGAATTATTTGATATTGCATTAACAGAAATAATAACTCTTGAGACAGAATTCTTATTCTCATTTTTATCATCTAAAGTAATTGAAAAAGTAGAATTCTTAATTTCATTCTTTTTCATAAATTCATTATATAAATCTTTTTTATTTAATGAAGATTTTAAAATATCTGAAATACTAAGATCAATAAATATTTCTGTTTGATTTTTTAATTTTGCTATTTCTTGACAAATATGGATAGTTAAAAAATTATCACTTACTTCTTCTAAAAATAGTTCTTGTGAAGTCCATTGAGTATAATTGTTTTTTGCAAGTTCAATACCATATAATATAGATGAAACAATTTTATCTTTTTTGGGAAATGCACTCACTCTTATATCCTTCATTTAATAGATATAAGATTAGTCTTATATCTTCTAAAAATATTTAAGTTAAAAGAGAAAATTGAATTTTCCATTACTATTAATTAAAAAGTTAAATAGTTAATCTAATAGCTCTGTATAAAAAATTATGTATTACTCTTTAAAGTATTTATTTTTTATACTTCATTCTCACACACATAGACTTAATTGAAAATAAAAAAAAATCAATAATTTTAGCTTATTTAATAAATTTAACTGA
>JABSOL010000070.1 GCA_013215985.1 Campylobacteraceae bacterium | reverse complement strand
GTTTTTTACAAAGCTTATATGAAATTCAACTTAGTTGTTTTTTATATAAGCTTTTTTTTTGCCCTTTTTTTAGGGTTACTCTCATTTATTATATTAAATCACTCCTCTTCATAGTCTATTCAGTCTTTATTATTATTTTAATATACAAAGATAGAATAAATATTATTTATATCTTAGCACCTATTATAAAGACTTTAAAGATATATATTATGATAATGCTAACCAAAAAGCAACACCTATCATTAAAGTACCAGATATTTTATTTAATAATTTAACATTTGATGAATCTTTTAATAGTTTTCTTAAAATATTACCACCAGATGCATATATCATTAAAGAAAAAAATTCTAAAAATAAAATGATAAATAATAAAGCTGGTAATTGAAAAGTTAAGGGTATGTTTTTATCAATAAAGGGAGGGAGTAAAGCTATAAAAAAAGCCCAACCTTTTGGATTAGCAATTGCTGTTACAAAACCTTGCATAAATAAATCTTTATTTGAAATAGAGAATGAACAAGATTCTAAGTTTAAAGCCATTTTACCTCTTGATAACCACATGTTAATACCTAAATAAAGTAAATATAGTCCACCTGCATATTTTAATACTAAAAATATAGAAGGGTAATTATACATAATTGTAGCAACTCCAATTACTGAAGAAAGGGCAACTAATGCAACACCTAATAATTCTCCATACATCATATTCATAGTTCGTTTAAGTCCTATAGACATTCCCATACTAAGAGATAAAGTCATACACATACCAGGAGTAATTGATACAAAAAAGAAAGTGGGAATAAAAATAGCTAAAATTGATAAGTTAATGTAGTCCATAAAATATATCCTTATACTAAAGGATATATTTTACTATATAAAAGTTAATTGTATGATTTTTTAGAAAGAAATATTTTCAAAAGGTAGACCTAAACTTAAAGCAACAGCTTCGTTAGTTAATTTACCATCATAAGTATTAAGACCATTTAATAAATGTTCATCATCAGCTAAAGCTTTTTCTAAACCTTTATTAGCAATATTTATACCATGTCTTAAAGTAGTAGAAGTTAAAGCTAGCGTAGAAGTTAAAGAAACAGCACCAGGCATATTAGCTACACAATAATGTAAAACATCATTTACTACAAAAGTTGGTTCATCATGATAAGTTGCATGAGAAGTTTCAAAACAACCACCTTGATCAATAGCAACATCAACAATAACTGAAGCTTTTTTCATTAATTTTAAATCATCTTTTGAAATTAATTTAGGAGCCGCAGCACCAGGAATTAAAACAGCACCAATAACTAAATCAGCTTCTTTAATAGATTTTAAAATATTAGATCTATTTGAGAACAATGTAGTTACACGTGATCCAAATAAGTCATCATAATATGCTAATCTTGAAGCAGAAATGTCTAATACAGTAACGTTAGCACCAAGTCCAACTACCATTTTACAAGCATTTAAACCAACAATACCACCACCAATGATTACTACATTACCTCTTTGAACACCTGGAACTCCACCTAATAAAACTCCACGTCCTCCGAAAGGTTTTTCTAAATATTTAGCACCTTCTTGAGCTGCTAATCTTCCTGCTATTTCACTCATAGGAGTTAAACAAGGTAAACCACCTTCTCTACTCGTAATAGTTTCATAAGCAATAGCTTTTACTTTTTTAGCTAATAATGCTTCTGCTTGTGGTCTATCAGCAGCAATATGTAAATAAGTATATAAAATTTGACCTTCATGAAATAAATCATATTCTTCTGGTAATGGTTCTTTAACTTTAATAATCATGTCTGAATCATCAAATAGTTTTTTCTTATCACTTACAATAGTAGCCCCTACTGCTTCGTATTCAGAATTCTCAAAACCTGCACCAATACCAGCATCAAGTTCAACAAATACTGTATGACCATTTCTAACATATGCGTCTACACAATCAGGTGTTAAACCAACTCTATATTCATGTACTTTAATCTCTTTTACTAAACCTATTTTCATATTTTTTCCTTTAATTTTAAACATCTGTGCTTTATGTCTAAAATAAGAATAAATTCTTATTTAAACATATTTGTATGTAAAGAAGAAATAAATCTTTTTACAACATAAGCCATATAACCTTTAAGTTTTACAAATCCTAATAAATTCACTGCATTTTTTCCAGCTAAATCTATCATAACACCTTTTGTTTCTAAATCATTTACAGTTAAGTCATAACCGTTAACTGTATTTAAAATATTAACAGCAGCTAATTTTCCATGTAATTTTGCCATTTGAGCAGTTGGTAAAATATATTTACCTTCTTTATCTTTAGTCTCAGCAACATCACCTAAAACAAAAACTTCTTTATGATTTGGAAGTCTTAAATATTCATCTACTATAAACTGATTTTTTACATTTATTTTAACATTTTCATCTGTAACAAATTTCACTGAAGAAACTCCAATTACTAAAAAGATTAAATCAAAATTGATTTCTTCTTTATTTGATAAAAATACTTTATTATCTCTAACTTCAGATACAAAATTACCGTGAAATCTTTTAATTCCTAAATCATCACAAGCTTTTGAAGTATTTGAAACTAAATATGGGTCCATATTTGGTAAAACATCAGGAAGTTGTTCAATTAGTGAGATTGATAACTCATCACTTGAAATATTTTTTTCTTTTAATTTTTGAGCAAATTCTAAAGCAATTTCAATACCAGATAAACCACCACCTACAATAGCAATGTTTTTATTTGATCTTTTTTCATTAAGTAATTTTGCGAAATCATCTTTAAAGTTTTTTAAAGTATCAACTTCTTTAATATCTTGAGAATATTCTTCAATATTTTTGATTTGTCTAGGGAAGAATGATTTAGCACCAGTTGCGATAACTAAATAATCATAAGATAATGTAGAATCATCCATTTTTACTTCTTTTTTATCAAAATCAATATCATTAACTTTCGAACATAAGAATTTTGCATTATTTTTTTTAGTATAAGTCTCTAAATCAAAAGCAATTTCTTCAAATGGAGTATCTCCACAAAGATACTTGTGAATATCAGTTTGTACAAGGTGAAATGGAGTTTCATTAATTAATGTAATATCTAAATTACCACTTTTTTTTAATTGTTTAATTAATGTAGTTCCAGCATATCCACCACCAATAATTACTAACTTTTTGTTTTCTTTCTTAATCACACTAATTCCTTAATTTGTTTAACCTGATTAAACTTTACCATAGGCTAGAGCCAATATATTTAATTAGATTAAAATTTATCTATTTTATTTTAACTTGATACTTATAGTAACAGAAAAACAATTAGAAGATAACTTAAAATTTAATTAACTTTTTAGATTAAGTTTTTTATATGGTTTGGCTTTTAAAATAAGATAATGAAGCATAAAATAAGATAATCTTGCAAATTAAAGAGAATTTCAGCTAAAATTGCCATAATTATTAAATTAAACTTAAACAGGAGAGCCTTTGTCACAAGATTTACAAGTTGGTAAAAAAATAAGATTTCTAAGAAAAAACAAAAAAATGACAGCAAGAGTATTAGCCGAAAAATCTAAAATATCTGTTGCTATGTTATCTTTATTAGAAAATGGATCAACGTCAGGCTCTGTTGAAACTTTAAGAAAAATTGCAAAAGTTCTAGATACAACCTTAGCTCATTTATTTACTAATGATGAAATGATACATTTAAATGAAAATGATGAATCTAGATATGTAGTCAGAAAAGATAAAAGAAAAACAATTTCTTTTCCAGATCCTTTATATTCTTGTGAATTATTAGTGCCAGATTTACAAGGTGATTTAGAATTTTTAATTGTTCATTTAGAACCTTCAAGAGTTACAAATGAAATTATTCCCCATTCTAAAGGTGGTGAAGAGTGTAATTATGTTTTAGAAGGAGAAATAATTGTTACTTTAGATAAAAAAGAATTCATTTTATATAAAGGTGATTGTATTAGATTTGACCCAATTATTTCTCATAAAATAGAGAACAGAAGCCAATATAAAGCTTCTTATATCTCTGTTATAACTCCTGTTTCTTTTTAAAAGCTTCTTTTATATCATTGATTAATTGATCTATTCTTGCGGTACTAGAATTCCAAGAGAATACAAATCTTGCACCTCCAGCTCCTATAAATGAATAAAAAATCCAATCTTTTTCTTTTAAATATTCTATTACATATTCGGGTGCTTCAATAAATACACTATTAGATTGAACTGGGAATTTTAGTTTAATCTCATTAAACTCTTTTAAAGAGTTTTTAAAATATTGTGCCATTGCATTTGCATGTTTAGCATTCTTTTTCCATAAATCATTTTCTAATAAAGCAATCCATTGAGCTGAAATAAATTTCATTTTTGAAGCTAATTGACCAGCTTGTTTACATCTATATGCAAAGTCTTCTGCTAAATCATGGTTAAAGAATATTACAACTTCACCCATAGCCATTCCATTTTTTGTTCCTGAAAAACATAAAACATCAACTCCAGCTTTCCATGTTAGTTCAGCAGGTGTTACATCTAGAGAAACTAACGCATTTGCAAATCTAGCCCCATCCATATGAATATGAAGTTTATGTTTATCTGCAACTTCTCTAATTTTTTTAATTTCATCAATTGTATATATTGTTCCTACTTCAGTTGACTGAGTAAGTGATACTACTTTTGGTTTTGGATAATGAATATCATCTCTTTTAGTAGCTAAGTGTTCAATATCTTCAGGAGTTAATTTCGCATGTTTTCCATGAGCTAATAATAATTTTGACCCATTTGAGAAAAACTCAGGAGCTCCACATTCGTCTGTTTCTATATGTGCTAATTCATGGCATATAATACTATGATATGATTGGCAAAGTGCTGCTAAACTCAAAGAGTTAGCTGCTGTTCCATTAAATACAAAAAAGATTTGGCAGTCTGTTTCAAATAATTCTCTCAATTTATCTGCTGCATATTTTGTGTAATAATCATTACCATATGCTTGAGCATTATCTGAATTTAGTTCTATAATCTTGTTAAGTACTTCAGGACAAATTTGTGAATAGTTGTCACTTGCAAACTGTTCGTCGATTTTTTCGTACATATTCGTCCTTTTTTTTTATTTAAAAGATATTGTATTAAAGCCTATATTATAGGCGTCTTAATATAATATATTTCTTTGCATTTTTAAAATTAGCACTATTTGCCTTCAATTGCTAAAAAACTCTTGACAATTAAAGTTTCAATAGCTATAATCTTTTTAGCAGTTTATGAATATAAGTGCTAAAAACAATAAAAAGTGGTATTTAATATGATAGACAAAAAAGAATTTTTATTACAATCTATTATTAAAGCTTATATAGAACACTGTGAACCAATAGGTTCTACTCAGTTAAAATCTATGTATGATATTAGATACTCACCAGCAACAATTCGTGGTTACTTTAAAAAACTAGGTGATGAGGGTTTTTTAGCACAAGAACATGTAAGTTCAGGTAGAACTCCTACAAGAGAAGCATTAAAACAATATTGGACTTCAAGACTTGATTTCTCATTAGCTAATGTAGATTCAAAAGCTATTCAACATCTAGCCTCAAAAATTGGATTATCAGTTTTTGTATTAAAAGATAAATCAGATACTTTAATTGAACTTATTAATATAAGTGATAAGTATATGGTTTTAGAATTTACATCTTTTGCAATAACAGTTAAATATTCAGACCCTTTATTTAGATTTTTAAAAGATATGATAAGTATTGATATAAAAGGAATACTTAAAATATCTCAGCAAGTTGGAGCTTTAGAAGTATATGACGCAGTAAATCAACATTTAGAAAATAGAGATTTTCATATTTATAATATTAAAGAGTTTATGTCTTTGGCTTTGCAATATGATTATGATGAACTGATAATTAATAAATTTTTAAAAGGCAAGATTTTAGAAGGTTTAGAAGAGGGTTTATATTTTTCTGGTTTAATTCCAGAAGGTTATATAGCTATTTGCCATGATTGTAGAATCGATGGAAAACAAAGTAAAATGTTTGTAGTTGGAGAGTTGTCAAAAGATTATGAATATTTTTACGAAGAAATTAGTATTATTTAGGAGATTTAATGAATAAAGAAAATAAAAAAGTTGAAGAAAACGAAGAAGTAATAACAGAAGTTACAGAAGAAGTTCAAGAAACTACTGAAAAAGTAGAAGCAGAAATTGTTGAAGAAAAAGTTGAAGAAGTAAAAGAACCAACAAGTGAAGATAAAATTGCAGAGCTTGAAGCTAAATTAAAAGAAAGCGAAGACAAGTATTACAGAGTTCACGCTGATTTTGAAAATGTTAAAAAAAGATTAGAAAAAGAAAAATACGCTGCAATTGATTACGCAAGTGAAAAATTCGCTAAAGATTTATTAACATCAATTGATACGTTGGAAATGGCTTTATCTTCATCAAAAGGTGATTTAGAATCATCAGTTCTTTTAGAAAAACTTCAAGAAGGTATTGAATTAACTGTTAAAAACTTTAATACTGCTTTTGAAAAACATGATATTTCATTAGTTGAAACTGATGGTGAATTTAATCCAAATATTCATGATGCAGTAATGCAACTTGATTCTGCAGATCATGAAAACAATTTTATTGTTGCACAACTTCAAAAAGGTTATATGTTTAAAAATAGACTTTTAAGAGCTGCAATGGTTAGTATTTGTAAAAAATAAGTTTAAAGAACTTTTTGACCGACATGTCATTAAACTATTGAAATTAACTAAAAAATTAATAATTATAATATAAGGAAATAATATGAGTAAAGTAATCGGAATTGATTTAGGTACAACAAACTCTTGTATGGCAGTTTATGAAGGTGGGGAAGCTAAAATTATCCCTAATAAAGAGGGTAAAAATACTACTCCTTCAATTGTTGCATTCACTGATAAAGGTGAAGTTTTAGTTGGAGATCCTGCTAAAAGACAAGCAATTACAAATCCAGAAAAAACTATTTATTCTATTAAAAGAATTATGGGTTTAATGATGGACGAAGAACATGCAAAAGATGCACAATCTAAAGTTGGTTACAAAATTGTAAACAAAAATGGTGCAGCTGCTGTTGAAATTGGAGATAAAGTTTATACTCCTCAAGAAATTTCTGCAAAAATCTTATCAAAACTTAAAGCTGATGCTGAAGAATATTTAGGAGCACCTGTTACTGATGCTGTTATTACTGTTCCTGCATACTTTAATGATGCACAAAGAAAAGCAACTCAAGAAGCTGGTACTATTGCTGGTCTTAATGTTTTAAGAATTATCAACGAACCAACTGCTGCTTCTTTGGCTTATGGTTTAGATAAAAAAGGTGAAGAAAAAGTTTTAGTTTATGATTTAGGTGGTGGTACTTTTGATGTTACTGCTTTAGAAATCGGAGACGGAACTTTTGAAGTATTATCAACTGATGGTAATGCATTCTTAGGTGGAGATGATTTTGATAATGCTATTATTGACTGGTTATCTTCTGAGTTTGAATCAGAAAATGGTTTTGACGTTAAAAACGATAAAATGGCACTTCAAAGACTAAAAGATGCTGCTGAAAATGCTAAAAAAGAATTATCTTCAGCTGAATCAACAGAAATTAACTTACCATTTATTTCAATGGGTAATGCAGGACCAATTCACTTAGTTAAATCTTTAACTAGAGCTAAATTTGAGTCTATGACTGAAGATTTAATTACTGAAACTTTAGAGCACATCAAAACTGCTTTAAAAGATGCTGATTTAGACAAAACTGAAATTGATGAAATCATTATGGTTGGTGGATCTACAAGATTACCAAAAGCAAATGAAATTGTTAGAGAATTTTTTGGTAAAGATTTAAATAAAGGTGTTAACCCTGATGAAGTAGTTGCCGCAGGTGCTGCTATTCAAGCTGGTGTTTTAAGAGGAGATGTTAAAGATGTTCTTTTATTAGATGTAACTCCATTATCTTTAGGTATTGAAACTCTAGGTGGTGTTTTAACTAAACTAATTGAAAAAGGTACTACGATTCCTGTTAAAAAATCTCAAGTATTCTCAACTGCTGAAGATAATCAACCAGCTGTTACAATTCATGTTGGTCAAGGTGAAAGAGAATTTGCTAAAGATAATAAATCTTTAGGTAACTTCGAATTATCTGATATTCCTGCAGCTCCAAGAGGTGTTCCTCAAATTGAAGTAACATTTGATATTGATGCAAATGGTGTTTTAAATGTATCTGCTAAAGATAAAGGAACTGGTAAAGAAAATAAAATTACTGTTTCTGGTTCATCTGGATTATCTGATGATGAAATCGAGAGAATGGTACAAGAAGCTGAAGCTAATAAAGAAGTAGATGCTAAAAGAAAAGAAGTTGTAGAAGTAAGAAATCAAGCTGATGCTCTTTTACACCAAACTAAAAAAACTTTAGAAGAAAACGAAGAAGCTGTTTCTGAAGATGAGAAAAAAGCAATTGTTGATGCAGCTGCTGCTTTAGAAGAAGTTTTAAAAGACGAAAATTCTGAAAAAGATTCAATTGAAGAAAAAGTTAAAACATTAACTGAAGCATCTGCTAAACTTGCAGAAGCTATGGCTAAAAAAGGTGATAAAAAACCTGAAGAGTCTAAAGCTAAAAAAGAAGACGACGACGTAATTGACGCAGAAGTTGAATAATTCAATTTCTTAATAAAGAGAGCCTTAGGCTTTCTTTATTCTACTTATTTCTCTTAGGACAATCAAAATGCAAACTATAATTTTATTATCATTACTCTTTTTATTAGCTGTTTTTTCAAGCTTATTATATTTAAAAAATAAAAATTCAAGAGTAGATAAATTAAATAAAGGCGAATGCCCAGAATGCCACGAAAAAACAAAAACTTTTTTTGATGAAAAAACTAGAACTACATTTACTATGGAAGTAATTTCTGCAAAACTCTTAAAAAATCATGGATGCACAGGAATTAATGAAATCGAATATGTATGTAAAAACTGTGGTTTAAAAGAAGTATATACTCAGTAAGAATTCATTCACTAAATTATGATAGAATAATCCAAAAAGTACAAGGATATTCTTGAATAAAAAAATCTATATTTTACCATTACTACTTATATCTCTTTTTATTACTGGCTGTGGTCCAAAAATCTATAACTTTAAAAACATCTCAAAATCAAATATGCATAAAATTGAATTTAAAGACTTAAAAGGTTTTTATGAAGATGATTTAGATTTAGCACTTGAAGTATTTAAAAAATCTTGTAAAAGATCTGCAAGGAAAAAAAACTTTAAAAAAGTATGTGCTTTATCTTTAAAAACTACAAACGCAAAAGTCTTTTTTACAAAAAACTTTACAGCTTATAAATTATTGAACAAAGACTCAACAGATCAAGGAACAATTACAGGTTATTATGAACCTTTATTGCAAGGATCTTTAATTAAAACTGATGTTTATAAATATGCAATTTATAAAATTCCCAAAAATATGTTAATAATTGATTTTTCAAGTGAATATCCAGAACTTAAAAAATATAGATTAAGAGGAAGACTTGAGGCTAATAAAGTTAAACCTTATTATACAAGAGAAGAAATTATTAAAAGAGATGAACTTGAAGTAATTGCTTATGTAAATAATAAAGTAGATTTATTCTTTTTACATATTCAAGGATCAGGGAGAGTTCAATTAAGAGATAAATCTATTATAAATGTAGCGTATTCAAATCAAAATGGTAGAAAATACAAATCTGTTGGAAGATATATGATTAAACAAGGATATATTGGAAATGGTATTGATGCCTCTATGCAAGGTATGAAAAAATGGTTTGAGAAGAATCCTAAAGAAACTGATAGAGTTTTAAATCATAATCAAAGTTTTATATTCTTTTCGGAATCAAAAAAAGCGGCAACTGGAAGTTTAGGTGTTGAATTAACTGCTGAGAGAAATTTAGCAGTTGATAGAAAATTTATTCCTTTAGGTATGCCTGTTTTTATTCAAACTAGAAATCCATTAAATAAAAAAGAAATTAATCAACTTATGTTAGCAGCTGATACAGGTGGTGCAATTAAAGGTGATATTAGAGCAGACTTTTTTTATGGTTTTGGGCCAATTGCTGAGAGTAAAGCAGGAAGAATGAAAGAAAAAGGAAAATTAATCCTTTTAATTCCAAATGATATAAAAGCTAAGTAAAACCTTTATGGTTTTTACTTAGCAATTAACAGGCAGATCCACCACAACAAGATGTTGCAGGTTTTGACACTGCGAATGCAATATGAAAATTATTTTCTTTTTCTTCAATATCAAACATATGTTTTCCACAAAATTCTTGATTCATTAAATCTTTCATTTTAATAGCTTTTAATAAAGCCTCATCTTTTGATTCTACTTGTGAATTAATTTCTAAATCACTTCTTCTTACACAACCACAAACGTGATCTATGTTAATTGTATACATTTATTTTCCTTCTAGGTATATATGAAAGGTTATCAAATTAACTTATTAAGAAGCTTATGACTTTAATCTAACATTTTGTTTTAAAAGTAAGTTGCTTTTAGCTAATATATCATTACTAAAGTTTAAGGACACAAATGCACATTACAAATATAATTTCTCAAGGTTTTGGAAAATTTGCAAAAAAAGAATTTCCATCTTTTATTCAAAATGTAATTAACAATGGATATGTTAAATTTTTAGGTTTAGATATGAGCGAGTTTAGACATGCAAAATATTATAAATCTTTAAATGACTTATTTACAAGAGAATTATCAATTCAAAGAGAAATCAATTCATCTACAGATACATTTATTTCACCAGCTGATTCATTTGTAACACAAGCTGGAGATATTAAAGGTGATTTAGCTTTACAAATTAAAGGAATGGAATATTCAGTTGAAGAGTTATTAACTTACCATACAGCTTCGAATATTTCAAAAATTACTGATGGTAAATATATGAATTTTTATTTATCACCAAAAGATTATCATAGATACCATTCATCAATTGATTGTAAAATTACAAAACTAATTCATGTACCTGGAAAACTATATCCAGTAAATATTCCTTATTTAAAAAAAGAACTAGGATTATTTGTTCAAAATGAAAGAGTTATTTTAGAATGTTTTACAAAAGACAATAAATTATTTTATATGGTTTTTGTAGGAGCCCTTAACGTTGGACAAATGGTATTTAATTTTGAACCACAAGTTGAAACAAATATTGATTTACAAGATATTCAAGTTTATGAATATGATGATTTAAATGTTAAAAAAGGTGATTGTTTAGGATACTTTAAAATGGGATCTACTGTTTTAATGTTCTGGGAAAAAGATTCTGTAGAATTAATTGATTATACAGATAAACATGTTTCTTTTACAAACCCAATAACAAAATAATTAATTTACTTAAAGATATAATTTTATAATTTATTTTTTATAAAGTTATATTTTGTAATAATAACATAAATAATAATAAGGATTTAAAATGTCAATTACAAAAGAATTAGCAACAATAGCTTTACACGGTACAAAAAAAGGAGAAATTAAAATCTCTGATATTACAGAACCATATGGATCAGGTTCAAATGATGTAGTAAGTATTGGTATTACACTTACAGCTTCTGATGTTTCTTGGAAAGCACATATTCCTTATGAAAATATTGATGATGTAGTAGCAGCACTTTTAAAAGCAAAAGAGCTAAAAAATAAATAATAATTTTCATTTAATCTAATAATATTTTTAATAGATTAAATGAGTTTTAATACTTCAGGCATTCTTTCTCTAAATTAATCCAATTAGCAATGCCACCTTCTAAATGATAAGCATTAGTATATTCTAGTTCTTTTACTAAATAATCTCCTAAAGATTGAGTTCTATGAGCGTGAGCACATACTAAAATAAATTTATCATCTGTATTTTTTACTATTTTTTTAAATTCTCTTATCCACGATAATAAATCATAAGTACCATCATCTTTAAAAAAATTTAGAGTTTGAGAATTCTCTATTTTTCCTGTTTGCTCAAATTCTCTTTCTCTTCTAATATCTATAATAATATCTATATTTATATCTATATTTATATCTGTATCTATACAACAACAACAACAACACCAACAATAAGAAGATGAAGCTAGATGTTCCCACTTCTCTCTATCTTCTTCCATGT
>JABSOL010000069.1 GCA_013215985.1 Campylobacteraceae bacterium | reverse complement strand
TATGACAATCTAATATCATCATTTTAAATAACTTGTAGATTAACACAAATAACCTTAAGAATTATTAAGAATTTATAAATAATATTAATAGCATCTATTAATTACTTGAAGTTATATATTAATGTTAGTAAAATATTTAATGAATAGTGTGGGAGGGGAGGAAGAGAATAGAAATGTTAATAATTAGTAAAATAAGATAAAAGAAAGTATTAATACTTTCTTTTATACAGGTAGATTAAATCTTTTAGTATCTAAAACACCCTCTTTATCAAATGCTAAATAATATAAAATATCTTTTTTAACAGATAAACCAGCTAAATATCTTAGCGCTAGATTTGCTTGTAATGAACCTACGTGCATAACAATAGGACAAGCTATACCATTTGGTTTTCTATCATTTACAACAAATACAGATTCATAAGAAGCTTTTTCAAAGAAACAAACTTGTCCGTGGAATTCTTCAACAGAACCATAAATCCAAGGCATTTTATTTTCAATACAATATGAATTAATAGCAGCACGAACAGGCAGATTATCAGTTGCATCAATAATTAAATCAAATTCTAACCCTCTTTTAGCAAATTCTTCAAAACTTTCAACATAAGCTGTAACTTTCGTGAAAGGACATCTTGATTCAACAAGCTCTTTTAATACTTCAGATTTGAATTTTCCATCATCTCCTACTTTAAATCCAATTTGTCTATGAATATTATGAATTCCAACATCATCAAAATCTACAAAAGCAAACTCACCTATTCCACTAGCTCCTAGTGCAATTGCTAAAGTACATCCAAGACCACCTGAGCCTATAATTGCTACTTTTTTAGCCTGCAGAGATTCTTGAGTTTCTTGACCCCAAAGTTTGATTTGTCTATTAAAAAATTCGTTATGTTCTTCCATTATTAATATCCTAATTATTTATTTAATTTTGTAAAAACTAATTTTGCTTCTTCTAGTAATTTTTGTGCTTCTTCTAATTCTTTTAATCCATTTTTATATAAATCAACTGAATCACTTAAAGTGATATCTGGTTTTGATAATTTTTCTAATAATTCTTTTGCTTTATTAACTTTGTCTTCAAAGTTTATTTTTTCTTCTTTTTTACTCATTATCTTTCCTCTAAAATTTCTTTTATATAATCTTTAAATTTATCTAATTCTACTAAAAATGAATCATGTCCATGAGTAGAATCTACTTTTTTATATGTAACTAAATCTTTTTTCCCAATATTTATCATTAAATCATAAATTTCTTGCATTTCAGCTGGAAAAAATAGTACATCATCAGAAAATGAGATTAAATGCAATTTACATTTAATCTTTTCAAATGCATCTTCCATTGTATCTTTCCCGCGAGCTGCATTAAATATATTCATAGTTTTACAAATATATAAATATGATAAAGGATCAAATATTTTTGGAAAATTGTATGCATTATATTCTAAATATCGCTCAACTTCAAATCGACCAAATAATTCATATAAACCATCGGTATCAGTATATTTTCTAGCAAACTTTTCTTGCAGTGAATTAGGCCCTAAGTATGCAATTAATCCAGCCATTCTAGCAATTGCTAAACCTGGCAATGAACAGGCTATTAAATCTACTTTTTCATAATTTCCATTATTAAAAACAGGATCATGTCTAATTGCTTCAAAAGCTATTTTATTAATTGCAATTGCCCAAGGTCTAGTATAAGCAGTAGTAGCAAGTGCAAAAACATGTTTTGCAAAATTACTATGATCAATTGAGTAACAAATAGCTTGCATTCCACCCATTGATCCACCAATTACTGCATGAGCATGTTCAATACCTAATCTTTTATATAAAAGCATTTGAGCATTAACAATATCTGATATTGTTAATACAGGGAATTTCATTCTGTAAGGTTGTTTCGAAGGATAATTCGCACTCATAGGTGCAGTTGATCCAAAAGATGAACCTAAGTTATTAGAACAAATTACGAAATACTTTAAAGTATCAATTGTTTTTCCATCACCTATAAAATTATCCCACCAACCAGGTTTTGCTTCATTAGCATATCTTCCTGCTGCGTGATGAGAACCTGATAAGGCATGGCAAATTACAATTACATTAGACTTATTTTCATTTAGTTCACCATAAGTTTCATAAATGATTTCATAATTATCTAAAATCCGTCCACTCTCAAGTTTTAAGGATTCTTTAAATTTCATAATATTTGTTTCTATTTTCAAAACTAATTCCCCTACAAAATTATTTTATCTTAGCACAAAAAATATAAAAGCCTTTAATAAGACTATATTACTCAAGAATAAACTTATTTATTTTTTCTAAATAATTATTTTTCAATTCATCTGAAATAAAAGATGATGAAATAGAGTTTTTAGCAAGTTTAATTATATCTTCTTTATTTAAATCTAAATTCTTATATAAAGATATGAAATTATCATTTAAATATCCCTTAAAATATGAAGGATCATCAGAATTTACAGTAACATTTATTCCATAATCTAACATTAGTTTAATATTATGTTCACTCATATCCTTAAATACTTTTAATTCAATATTTGAAAAAGGACAAACAGTTAAAGGCATTTGAGATTCTTTTAATAAATCCATTAACTCTTTTGAATTAATTGATTGAACACCATGATCAATTCTTTGAACTTCCAAAATATCTATTGCTTCATAAATATAAGAGACATCAGCTTCTTCACCTGCATGTGCAACTATTTTAAAACCTTCTTTTTTTGCTTTTTTAAATACTTCTTTAAATTTAGAAGGTGGGTTTCCTAATTCTGATGAGTCTAAACCAACACCTATTATTAAATCTTTAAATTCTAATGATTGATTTAAAGTTTTTAAAGCATCTTCTTGAGTTAAATGTCTTAAAAAACACATAATTATATTAGATGTAATTCCAAACTCTGTATAGGCTTTATCTAGCGCCTCTTTAATTCCTAAAATTACAGTTTTAAATTCTATTTTTCTTGAAGTATGAGTTTGTGGATCAAAAAATATTTCTGTATGAATTATATTATCTTCTTTACACTTTATTATATAGGCCCAAGTTAAATCAAAAAAATCTTCTTTTGTGATTAAAACATTTGCGCCTGCATAATAAATATCTAAAAAACTCTGTAAGTTAGTAAATTCATAAGCATTTTTTACTTCTTCTAAGTTTTTATAAGGAAGTTTTACATTATTCTTTTTTGCTAACTCAAACATCATTAAAGGCTCTAGTGAACCTTCAATATGAAGATGTAATTCAGCTTTTGGCATTTTTTTTATAAAGTCTATCATTTTATTTCTACTTTCATTAATTCTTGCCAAACAATACTTGGAGACCAAACTTTAAATAAAGATAAATTGATATTATCAAAGGGTGTTTTTAATATATATTTATGATAAACATACATAAAAGCGCTTACTCTATAGTTTTTTGAACAATGCACCCAAATCTTTTTATCTTGGTTATTTTTTAAGATATTTATGAAAAGATTTAAATCTTTAATTTTAGGATTTTCAAAAGATACTGGAATATGAATATATGTCATATCAAATGAAGATACAATTTTATCTTCATTTTCTAGAGCATTTGGAGCAGTACTTAGTGCTAAATTAATAACAATATCAAAAGACTTAGATATATTTTCTAAGTCTTTTACACTTGGCTGTGCTGAAGTATGAATATTTTCATTAATTTTAATATAATTTAAAATATTTGGCATAGAAGATTTATTTTTTCTTTTCTTTTAAAGCAGCAGCTTCTCTTAATTTATCTTTTTTACTTTTTCTTTTACCCTTAACTGCTTCTTTACCTTTTTCTTTTTTAATAGCATCGCCTCGAAGCTCAAAACCTTCAATACTTTCTCTCTCAATATTAAGATCATATCTTTTTTCAATTAAAGCAAAATGATCTTGATCTTCATGTCCTATGAAAGAAATAGCAAGACCATCATTATTAGCTCTTCCTGTTCTTCCTATTCTATGAATATAATCAGCAGTTGATCTTGGTAAATCAAAGTTTATTACACAAGTTACATCGTCAATATGTATTCCTCTTGCTGCAATATCAGTTGAAAATAAAATTCTAAGTCTTTTTTCTTTAAATTCATTTAAAGTGTAGTTTCTATCTTCTTGTGATAATTCACCGTGAAAACTATCTGCTTTAAATCCATAAGCTCTGAACTTCTCAGCTATATTATCAGCAAATATTCTAGATGCTACAAAAACTATAACTAAAGGCCAATCATTCTTTTTCAATAAAGATTTTAATAATAATCTTCTATTTTCTAAATTTACTTCAATTACTCTCTGCACTACTTTTGAAGGAATAAAATCTTCTACTTCTATTAGAACATCTTTATATTCAGATGATACAGTTTCAATTAAACTTATCATTCTTTTTGAATAAGTTGCGGAGAACATTAAATTTTGTCTTTTCTCAGGTAATTCTTTTAAAATGATTTCTAAATCTTTTGCAAAACCTAAATCTAACATTTTATCAGCTTCATCTAAAACTAAAAACTCTACAGAAGATAAATCAATTTGTTTTTTTGATAAGATATCAACTAATCTTCCAGATGTAGCTATTAGAATTTCACAACCTTTCTGTGCTTCTTCTAATTGATCCCCTAAACTCAAACCACCAATAAAAGTAACAATTTCAGGTTTTTTTGTATAGTTTGCTGAAAATGTTTTAAAAACTTCTGTAACTTGTAGAGCTAATTCTCTTGTAGGTGTTAAAACTAAAACTTTAATTTTAGGTTTACCTTTTTTATAATCATCAGATAAACGTTTTAAAATTGGCAAAACAAATGCTGCTGTTTTACCAGATCCCGTTTGTGCTTGCGCTTTTATGTCAAAACCTTCTAAAACTAAAGGTATTACTTCTTTTTGTATTTCACTCATCTCTTTAAAATTATTATCTTTTAAAGCTGTAATGATTTCTTTATTAAATGCGTACTTTGAAAATGGCATTAGTTTCCTTCTATTATTCTTCTGCTATTTTAGCTTATTTGTCTTTAATATGTAAGTAAATCTTACATAAAAAGTAATATTTATCGATCTTCTTATAATATTTAGGTTATCATTTTATATAAAAAATCACAAAGGATTAATATGTCAGGAAAGATTGTTGAAATTTTAATAGCAAAAGATAGAGATTCATCTATGCATAAAGTTACAGAAGCTGTACTTGAAGCTGGAAAAGGTATATTTGGTGATAGATATTTTGATAAAGAAAACAAAGATGAGAATGAAGAACTTACTTTAATTGAACTTGATAATATCAATGCATTTAATGAAGAATATAATCTTTCTTTTACTGCAAGTGATTTCAGAAGAAACATTGTAATTAATAATTATGATTTAAATTCACTTGTTGGAAAAGAATTTTACTTAGGTAATGTATTATTAAAAGGTATTGAATTATGTCAACCTTGTGCTTACTTATCTAAAAAAACAGATTCAAAAATACTTGAAGGATTAGACCAAAAAGGTGGTTTAAGAGCTGCTATTTTAAAAGATGGAAATATTTCTTTATCTTCACAATTAGAAGCAGTATAGTAAAGCATTAGCTTTACTATATTCTTTATAATTACTCATAAATTTAATTTATATTTTAAAAAACTTAGTTATTATAAGAGAAAAACTAGGCTAAATATGAATATTACATTATCTAATCACGCTCAGGCAAAAAAAGCATACATACTTGTTAAAACTTTACAAAACTCTTTTGTAGGTAAATTAAACTCAATATCATCTAATTTTGGATCTGATAAAAACTTTGAAGAAGTTTCTTGGTTAAGAAATGATGGACTTAATGGTGGTGGCAGTAGATTTCAATCTTGTGATTTAGACTTTTTTAATACTGCTAGTGTTAATGTATCTCAGGTTCATTATGAAAATGATGAATCTAAAACATTAAACTCTGCATCTGCTATTTCAACTATTATTCATCCTAACAATCCTTTATTACCTAGTTTTCATATGCATATCTCATATACTTTAATGAAAGATGGAAAGTTTTATTGGAGAATTATGGCTGATTTAAATCCTTCCAATGAAAGAGTTGAAGATACTGAAGACTTTTTTAAATCTTTAAAAGAGTTAGCTCAAGATAATTATGAAGAAGGAATTAAACAAGGTGATAAATACTTTTATATTCCTGCTTTAAATAGAGAAAGAGGTGTATCTCATTTTTATTTAGAAAACTATTATACAGAAAATCAAAATAATGATTTTGAATATGCACTTAATTTTGGTGAGGGAATTATAAATACTTATGTTTCTTTAATTGCAAAAAGAACAGTATTAGCTAAAAAAGAAGAAATCCAAATTCAAAAAGATTATCATACTTTATATTTATATCAAGTATTACTTTTAGATAAAGGAACAATTTCAGGACTTTTAGTACATAATCAAAATGAATTAGGAATTATGGCTTCTTTACCAAAAGAAATAAATAAATCTTTATTAGAGTCTTGGATTAGTATACAAGTATCACCACAAGATGAATTACTTAAGAGTATTTGTGAAAATATTTCTGAGGACGGATTTGTAAATAATGGAACAAAAACAAAAATAGCACAAAGTATTAGAGAACATTATAAAAACAATAAAAATGCTTTAAATCTTTTAGCATCAGGTTTTTCAAAAACTACTACAGTATCTAATCATAAATAAGGAAAGACCTTATTTATGATTAGATTATAGGTCTTTTAATTTTTCTTCATAGTCATGAGTGATTTCATCAAATAAAGTTTGTTTTTCTTCTAAAAGGTCGAATTTTGCTTCTACTTCTTTTTCATAAGCTGTTACAACTCTTGAAATATCCATAATCTTAGAGTTATCACCAGCATTAGAAGCTTGAATAAGTTCTGCATGTTCTTTTTCAAGTAAATCTTCAATAAGCATAATTTCTTCTTCTAATTTATCAACTTGTTTTTTTAAAGGAGAAGTTAATTTATTTCTATCTTTTAACATTTCAGTTCTAAGTTTTTTGTTCTCTTTTTTATTAACTGTTGATACTTCTTTTACTTTAGTTTCAATAATATCATCATCCCAACCAATCTTTGATAAGAATTCATCATAATTACCATCAAATAATTCAGCTGCATCATTTCTAAATACAATTAGTCTATCACATACAGCTCTTAATAACTCTTCACTATGCGTTACAATAATACAAGAACCATCAAAGTTTTGAATAGCTTTTGTTAAAGCTGCAATTGATTGCATATCAAGGTGATTCGTAGGCTCATCAAGAAATAATAAGTTTACATCTCTAGCAATTATTTGTCCCAACATTACACGTGATTTTTCACCACCAGATAATAAAGCAACTTTTTTCTTTGCATTATCATTTGAGAACATCATAGCCCCACAAATACTTCTAACAGAAGATTCTGGAAGTCTTGGGTTACCTACATAGATTTCATCCATAACAGAATTTTTAGGATTTAAATGTGCTATATTTGTTTGTCCAAAGTGAGCAAAAGAAGTAGTACCATGGTAATCACTAATTCCGCTTATTGCTTTAAGTTCTCCAGCAATAGTATTAAGCAAAGTTGATTTACCTTTACCATTTTTACCAATAATTCCTAAAGTTTGACCTTTTTCTAGAGTAAATGAAATATCTTTGAATAAAATATTATCAGCTTTATATCCAAAAGATAAATCTTTTACATCTAATAAAACTTTAGCAGGAGTGCTTTTAAATTTAAAATTAAAACTTAAGTTATTATCAAAAGATAAATCATCCATAACTTCCATTTTTTCTAATATTTTCATTTTTGATTGTGCAAGTGCTGCAGTTGAGGCTCTTGTTTTATTTTTTGCAATAAATTCTTCAAGATCTTTTCTTTTTTTATCTTGAGTTATTTTTTGTTTTGCATATAATTCATCATTAGCTGATAATTGTTCATAAAACTTATGAGTTGAACCTGGTATTATATTAAGAGTTTTTCTAACAAGTCCCATAGTATGAGTTGTAATGCTATCCATAAAGTCTCTATCATGAGTGATTAATAATACTTCTCCATCAAAGGCTCTTAAAAAAGCTTTTAACCATCTAAGTGAAATAATATCAAGGTAATTCGTAGGCTCATCTAATAATAGTAAATTAGGTTCAGTTAAAAGAAGTTTTGCTAAATTAATTCTAATTTGAAAACCACCTGAAAAAGATAAAGGATCTTTATCTAAGTCTTCTTGTACAAAACCTAAACCAAATAATATTTTTTCAACTTTATATATTGAAAACTTATCATCTTCTGCTAAAGATAAAGCTGTTTCATCTCTTAAAGTTTTTTCATGAAACTCTAAGTGTTGTTTTAAAGCACCAATTTTGTAGTTTTTAGGAATTGAAACTTCACCAGAATCAGCATGTTCTTCTGCTAAAATTAATTTAAATAATGTAGATTTTCCAGATCCATTTCTACCAACTAAACCTATTCTATTGCCTGAGTTTAATCTAAAGTTTAAGTTAGTAAAAAGTTCTTGTTCACCAAAACTTTTAGATATATTTATTAGTTCTATCATATTTCTCTTTTATTTATTAATTAAAAAAGATTATACGATACTCTTATTTATATGTCTATTAGTTTTAATGCATATTATTATTTATCTAATAAATCGTCTATAATTTTAACAACTTTATTAGCATTTGAGATTTTAAGAGAATGTTGATTTGCTTCATAATCTGCAATCATTAATACTTTAATTTTATTAAATCTATTATTTGACATAGATTTAGCTCTTGGGTATAGTACTTCATTCATAGAAAGTTTAAATGAAACTATATATTCTAATTTTTTTTTATTCCAATTTACTAAATAAACAGCTTTTTTTGTTAAAACAAAAATACCTTTTCGTACAAAATTACCATTTTTAAACATTCTTGTTTCTTTTTTATATAAAATTTCTTTAGAATCATCTTTAATATGACTTAGAACTAATGTATCAAAACTATTTGTATGGAATGGTCCATTTACTTGTTGCATAGGACCTGGTGTTCCACAAGCTGAGAATAACAATGTACATAATAGTATCATTAATATTTTTATATTTAACATTTAAAAAATCCTTATAATATTTCTTTTATTATACAAAAATAATATTAAAAAATATAATAATTTATACTCTATATTTTGATCTTGGGTAATCTAAGAAATGAAGGTCTTTATTCTGTATTTCTTTTAAAGCATTTGAAGATATCCAATAAGATGTTTTAGTTTTAATTAAAGATATTTTTAAAGCTATAGTAATTGCTTTTTTATTTAAATCTTTATTTCTTTTTCCTATATTTCGTAAAGCCCAGTTCACAGCTTTTTTAACATAAACTCTATTATCTTCTTTTTCTTTACACTCTTCATAAATATATTCTAAAAATTCTTCAAATATTACATTTGATTCATTTTTATTTGAAAAACCATAAGCTGCCATCATTGTAAAAGCTGATCTTTTTACAAACTCTTTATCTGAAGTTTTATACTCTTTTATTTTTTTTAAAGCATATTTATTTTTAACAAATAATCCCATACAAAAAGAATCACAAATCTCCCAGTTTTCAAAATCATTTGTATATTTATCAAATAATTCTTCACTTAAGTCTTTGACATCAAATATTTTTGCAGATAAAATTTTAGCTTCATAAATACCTGAATCATATAGTTTCATTGCTAATGATGAGTTTATTCCAATTTCTTTGGCTATTTCTTTTAAATCTTTATGATAAATTCCTAAAGATTTATTTGCATTAATTGCAAACTTAGCTTTTTTGAAAGCTATTTTTTCTTTATTCTCTAAAGAATATAGTTTTTTAATAATTTCATCATAGTTCATATGAACTCCTAGTCTTTAAATAAAATATCATAGTCCCAATTAGAACTAGAAGAGTGTTTTTCTACTTTATAGTTTTGTTTGATTAAATCTTTTTTAATTAGTTTATTTATTATACCGTGGGAGAATAAAAGTACAGACTTGTTTTTTGCATTTAAATTTATTAATTCATTTGCTGCTTTTTTTGCTCTTATTTTTGTATCTTTAAATGATTCACAGTTTTTTGAGAATGAAAATAACCATAAAACTCTAAAAATATAAAGCCAATATTTTGTTTTTAATTTTATTAGTTTAAGTGAGATTGTCGGGAGTTGGGCTTCATTATAAATATTATTTGAGAAAATAGAAGATTTAGAGTATAAAGAATATGAATCTTTTGCTCTTTTTTCTTCGCTTGAAATAATAATATCACTTTGTTTAATTAGTGATATTATTTCTTTTTTATTAATTAATATATTTGATATTTCAGCTGTTTTATATTCATCTAAAAATATATTAAATTTATTTGCATATATTTTTTTATTTAAATCAATTAAAACTTCAGCATGGCGTAATAATGTGATCTTTTTCAAAATGATCCTTTATAAAAAAGCTTCTAAGATCTCTTTGTCTACTTCTTTTTTAACTCTATTTTTTACTGTATCAAAATAGACCCAAATAGTAGAAGCTTTAGCAAGCACTTTATTATTGGATTTTTTAACTATTTTATACTCTCTTGTAAACTCAATCCCTTGTATTTTAGAGATATGAGTATAAATTATTATCTCATCATCAAGTACAGCTGATCTTAAATAAGATATCTGGTGCTCTTTTACAACCCAAGCAGATCCTAATTCTAAATACTTTTTAGTTCCAAAACCTAAGTTTTCAGAGTGTTTTACTGCTGCATCTTGCATCCATTGAATATATACTACATTATTTACATGTTTATTTATATCTATTTCATTTGTTTTTACTTTTAAAGTATATTCGTATATTTTATTCATTTAAAAACTTTCTTATTAATGTATTTATTTTATATTGATGTTCTTTTTCGATTATAAAATGAGAAGCTAAAGATTCAGAACGTAGATCACCCTCTTGTACTTTATCATTTACATTAATAAACCTACGAACATTAGAAGCAGATAGTCCTGCAATTGATATTTTCATGGGAGTTCCTGGTAATCTTTTTAAATATCTTGAACCTCTTGAGAAAGCTATATAAACTAAAGCTTTTGGAATAATTTCTATAGATTCTTTACATGTGAAATCTGAATCAATTATTTTATACTTATAGTTTTTTATAAACTCAAATATAGTTTTATCCATATTCTTATGTTGAATTTTTGAACCAATATCTGGGTTCCCTTTTATATAAACTATTTGATAATCACTCATATAATCGACTTTAAATTAATATTTAAAAACATAATTCTTCTTTTTTTGTTATAATATCAAAAATATTAGGAAATACCATGAATAAAATTGAAGAATTAGAAAAACTATTAGAAAAAGACTTATTAGTTGAGTTAGAAGAAACAATTAAAGATTTAAATAAATTTTTATCAAAAAACTCTAATAACAAAGATGCAAAATCAGAATTAGAAAACTTAAGTGATTTACAAGAAGATTTTAAATCTGTATTAAAAGATATTAAAGACAACAAATTATCAGAAGATGAAGCTAAAGAGATTTTAGAAGAATTAGATGCTATGAGAATTGATGAAGACGATTTATAGAATATGAAACATTTTTGTTTCATATTTTTGAAGATTAATTATCTACTTTCTCTAAACTTCTTTAGATAATTAAGTTTTTCTTTCTACTAAGTAGAATTTTTAAATACATCAAATCCCATAATGTTCATCCTATACTAGAAATACTCTGATTCTTAATAAAAATAGAATAAATAAGCTAGATAATAATTAAATTTCAACTTTATATTTAGACAAGAAGATACAGATAATTCAAAATTTATATATTAGAAGTTTTATTTTCTTTTAACCATATTTGATTAAACTCTTTATAAAAAATAGTCTTGCATTGATATATATACCAAAAACAATAAATATATAATTCTATACTTTAATTTAAAGCGATAATATCATTACTTAATGTTTTAAACCACATTTTTGCTGATATGAATTGATTAT
>JABSOL010000068.1 GCA_013215985.1 Campylobacteraceae bacterium | reverse complement strand
TAGAAAACACGAAATTATGAGTGGCCAGGTTTATCATGGCTTTCAGGCCAGTCACCCTGAAACAAAAGAACGCATTGTGAAAGCCGGCACATTTGCATTATCTCTATCACGAAAATATACTTCTTCAATAATTAATGAAAATTCTATTTTAGAATTAAATATTTTAAGTAAAGATATTTTAAAAGATGATGATAATAGAATAAGGATTGATGGGCATACAGACAATATTAACAGTGATAAATACAATTTAAAACTATCTCAATCAAGAGCAAATTCTGTTAAAGTTTATTTAAATAAATTAGGTATAGATTCTGAGAGAATGATAATAAACGCTTATGGCGAATTAAAACCAGTTTCTTCAAATGACACTTTAAGTGGTCAGTCTATGAATAGAAGAGTAGAAGTGGTTATTATTAACAATAAATAAAGGAAAATAATGAAAACCAGTCAAAGTTCATTATTAAATTCTTTAGTGCTATATACTAAAATATTTTCTAAACCATATAGTGCAGATGCATTAATTCATGGTCTTCCAATAGAAACTTCAAGTGCCGAACTTGAATTATTCTCTATTTCAGATTCTAAGTCAATTTTTTCAAGAGCAGCTTTTAGAGCTGGTCTTGAAACAACATTGATTAAAAGAGATATAGCTCAAATGTTATCCTTACAATTACCTATAATTCTAATTCTATCAAAGAATAATTCTTGTATATTAGAGCAATTTTCTGATGACAGACAAAAAGTTAAAATAATATACTCGGAGGGTAATGGGACTCAAGAATGGATAAATACAGATTTACTAGAAAATGAATATTTAGGTTATGCTTTTTTAGTGAAGAAAAAATTTGTATATAGTGAAAAAAGTTCTAAAACATTAAAAATGGAACAAAAACATTGGTTTTGGTCTACTTTAAAAATGTCAACTAGTATATATAAAGATATACTAGTTGCTTCTTTACTTATTAATTTATTTGTTTTAGCTACTCCCTTATTTACAATGAATGTATATGATAGGGTAATCCCAAATACTGCAATTGAAACATTATTAGTTTTTACAATTGGAATTGTTATTGTTTATGTATTAGATCTTTTTTTGAAACTAACTAGGTCATATTTACTTGAAATAGCTGCAAAAAAAAGTGATATTATTATGTCTTCAATAATATTTGAAAAAATTATTGATCTTAATTTATCTGAACATCCAAATTCTGTAGGATCATTTGCAAATAATATTAAAAATTTTGAATCTGTTCGATCATTTTTTACAACTGCAACAATGAGTGCTATTATTGATTTGCCTTTTACAATTATTTTCTTGTGTTTAATTTATTATATTGCAGGTAATATTGTTTTTGTTCCTATACTAACGATATTTCTTATTCTTTTTTATGCTTTACTTATAAAAAAACCGATAAGAGAAACGATTGAAAAATCGCATGAAGCAAGTGCTGCAAAAAATGGAATATTGATAGAAAGTCTGCAAAATATTGAAACTATTAAAACTATGAAAATGGCTGGTAAAATTCAATGGAAATGGGAAGAATTAACAGGTGAGATTGCTAAAGTTAATCTAAAATCTAAAATATTGTCATCTTCTATTCCAACTATAACAAACTTTTTCATACAATTAAATACTGTTTTTGTGGTAGTGTTTGGTGTTTTTATGATACAAGAATTTGAGCTTACAATGGGAGGATTAATTGCAGCTGTAATTTTGACTTCACGAACTGTTGCTCCTATGGGACAAGTAGCTGGATTAATTACTACATATGAAGATGCGAGAACTTCATTTGAGGTTATTAACAAAATCATCTCAAAACCTGCAGAAAAAGACAATCATCAAGACTTTATTGAAATGAGGAAAATAAAAGGAAAAATTGAATTTAAAAATGTTACTTTTAAGTATCCTAATTCCGATATTTTAGCCCTTGATGATGTTAGTTTTATAATAGAAGAGGGTGAAAAAGTTGCAATTATTGGTAGAATTGGTTCTGGAAAATCAACAATTGCTAAACTAATTCTAAAACTATATTCTGTTGATAAAGGAACAATTCTTATTGATGGTATTGATATAACTCAAATTAATTCATCAGATATTAGAGGAAATATTTCTTATGTTCCACAAGAAATAAGTTTATTTAATGGAACTTTAAAAGATAATATTATTTCATCTGAACAGCACCCAAGTCCTGAAGACATTGAAAGGGCATCATTTTTAAGTGGAACAAAAGAATTTGTTGATAGTCATCCAAGAGGTTATGAAATGAGAATTGGTGAAAAAGGGCTTGGGTTATCTGGTGGACAGAAACAAAGTGTTGGAATAGCAAGAGCTTTATTGGTAAACTCAAAAATTATGTTAATGGACGAACCAAGTAATGCTATGGATCAAACAAGTGAAAAAAACTTATTGAAGAATTTAGAAAGTGAAATAAGTTCAAAAACACTTATTTTAGTAACCCAGAAATTAAACTTATTATCTTTAGTTGATAGAGTTATCGTAATGCATCATTCAAAACTTATTTCAGATGATAAAAAAGAAAAAATTCTTAGTAAAAAAGATATAAATGATGAAAAATAATTTAACAGAAAAAGATTTTAAATTTATGAATAGTTTAAGTGCTGCTACACTTCAAACAAGCCCTAAAAAAGCAAAAACAGTTATATGGTTTTGGTTTGTAACAGTATTTTTATTTTTAATGTGGGCAAATTTTGCAGAAATAGATGAAATAGTTAGAGGAAATGGAGATATTATACCACGTGGTGATAATCAAATAGTTCAAAATTTAGAAGGTGGAATAATTGAAAAATTTTATGTTAAAGAAGGTGATTATGTTAAAAAAGGACAATTATTATTAGAAATAGCAAATCAACAATCTATTTCATCTTTTGGATCAAATAAATCACAACTAAATGCTTTAAAGGCCAAAATAGTTAGATTAACTGCAGAATCAAGTAATAAAGGTTTTAATGTTAATACAGACTTGCAAAATGAAATCCCTTTATATATCAAGAATGAAAAAAGTTTGTACTTAATAAATAAGAATCGTTTAAATTCAAAGGTTGCTTCATTAACTGAACAATTAAAACAAAAAAAGAGTGAGTTAAGAGAAAATAATACAATGAGAATAGATGTTAAAAATTCATTAATCTTGATAACTAAAGAATTAAAGATGATAAAACCTATGGTTGAAAAAGGCATAAAATCTAGAATTGAATTTTTTCAGTTACAACGAGAAGCAAATGATATTAGAACAAAATATAATTCTATTAAGCTTTCAAGACCAAGAATAAAAGCTTCTGTTATTGAAGTGGAAAAAATGATATTAGAAGTAATGTTAATTGCAAAAAGTGATGCTAAAAATAAATTAAATGAATCGATTGCTGAATTAAAAGATTTGAATTATAATTCTCTTACATTAAAAGATGAAGTTGAACGAAGGTTAGTTAAATCACCAATGAATGGAACAATACATAAACTTTTTTTTCATACAGTTGGTGGTGTTGTTAGGCCAGGAGAGAATATTATTGAACTTGTTCCTAATGATACAAATTTATTAGTTGAAGTTAAAATTAAACCATCTGATATTGCTTTTATTTATTATGGACAAAAAGCAATAGTGAAATTTAGTGCTTATGACTTTTCTATTTATGGTGGATTAGAAGGAAAAGTTATACATATAAGTGCAGATACAATAACAGATGAAAAAGAAAATGTTTTTTATACACTAAGAATTAAAACTAACAAGAGTTATTTAGGTAATAAAAATGACCCTTTAAAAATTATACCAGGGATGACAGTTAGTACTGATATTATAACTGGTAAAAAAAGTATATTAGATTATATATTAAAACCAATTCTAAAAACAAAACAATATACATTTACAGAGCGATAAATGAAAATTATAATTTATAGTGATGATATGTTGGTAATGAGCTATTTGATTAAGAATATAAATGTTGAGTATACGTGTATTGATAATATTGATGAGTTATTTAACTTCTCTAATTCTATAATAATTTTGCACTATAGCATTTTTAGTCCTAATATTGAAGAGTTGTTAATAGCTTCAAAAAAAAATAAAAAGAATAAAATTCTTATTTTGAATAGAACTCCTAATTTTGTAATTGGAAAAAGATTTTTAGCTATAGGTGCTAAAGGTTATGGGAATGCTTTAATGCATGCACATTTTATAGTTTCTGCTATAAATACATTAAATGAAGGAATGATATGGTTACATCCTGAATTTATATCTATGCTAATTTCAGATATTCCTAAATCTAATAGCGATAATGAGGATTTATTAGAAATTCTTACAGAAAGAGAAAAAGAAGTTGCTTCTTTACTTAAGAACGGAAAGAGATATAAAGAAATTGCGAAGGAATTGTTTATTACTCCTCGTACTGTAAAATCTCATGCCCAAAATATTTATATAAAATTAAATGTAAAAGATAAGATTAACTTGTCACTTTTACTTAGATAAAAGAACCTGTCCATATGGACGATATAAATTATATATTTTCTTATATATAATAAACAAAAAATTAATTTAACGGAGTTGTTATGGCTAAAATAATTGGAAAGATCTTATCAAAAGAAGGTGCTTTTTTTGGTAAAGACCAAGATAATAAAATATTTGATATCAAATCAGAAGATAATTTATATGAAAATGTACTTGTTTTTGGTGATAATAATAACAATGAAAATAGTATTATAAATATTAGAATTAATGAGTCAGGTGAAATAATAACATTAAAAGGATCTCAAGAACAGTTGTTTGATGATTCTCTTAATATTAAAGATATTGAAGATGAATCTTCAGTTTCAGAGAATAGTATAAACACATTGATATCTAATTCAAATGAAATTATTCTTGAAGCTACTGAAGCAGGAAATGAAGAAACAGACTTATCCTACTTACATGATGCAAACTTTAATACAAGAAATAATACTGAAACAAATATTGTTGCAAACTTAAGATCATCAATACAATTTAATAATGAGAGTATAAAAGTTGTTGATGACGCAGATATAAAAGATGTTAAAACAGAGACTTCTATTCTTACTCCACCACCAGCACCTACAATTATTCTTGATGAAATAAGTGATGATATATTAACTCTACAAGAAAGAGCAGAATCATTAGAAATATCAGGAAAAACAACAGATATAGAAGATGGACAAATTGTAACAATAGTTTTTAATGAAAAAACATATACAGCAGAAGTAAATAATGGAATCTTTACAGTAATAGTACCAGTAGAAGATGTAGCTGTATTAGAAGATTCAACAACATATATAGCAAATGCGAGTGTAAGTGATTTAGCAGGAGTTAAAGTAGAAGATACAGAAGATGTGCATACAGAAGGCACTCCACCAGTACCTACAATTATTCTTGATGAAATAAGTGATGATATATTAACTCTACAAGAAAGAGCAGAATCATTAGAAATATCAGGAAAAACAACAGATATAGAAGATGGACAAATTGTAACAATAGTTTTTAATGAAAAAACATATACAGCAGAAGTAAATAATGGAATCTTTACAGTAATAGTACCAGTAGAAGATGTAGCTGTATTAGAAGATTCAACAACATATATAGCAAATGCGAGTGTAAGTGATTTAGCAGGAGTTAAAGTAGAAGATACAGAAGATGTGCATACCGCATTTGCCCCTATAACAAAAGACGATTTATTAGATACATTTACTTTAGATGTTTCACAAGAAGTTAGTCCTACATATACTTTAGGTAAGAAAATAATTACCAGTACAACTGCAAATTCAGCAACTATCGATATGTTACAAATATCAAATAGTGAAAATATACTATTATTTACTCAGGGTAAAGACGTCTATATGAGAGTACTTGATGAGAATGGAGATATTACTAAAGATACAATCAACTTAACAAAATCTACTACCAGCGTTTGGGCATCTCATCTTACATCTAAAATTATTAATGAAAATGGAGATTTTGCTATAATATATAGAGCTAGGTATTCAAGCGTGGTGCAGCATATTGTAAAAACATTTAATAAGAATGGTGAAGAATTAACAACAGAAGTAAGTGCAGGTGTGAAATATGGAGCTAGACAACATGATATAGAAGCACTTGTGGATGGAAGTTACGCAACTTCGTGGCAACTTAGTAATGATAGACAACTTATAAAAGTTTTTTATAAAGATGGTACTTCTTCAGATGGTGAATTATCATATCGTCTTCCCGGAGTTAGGGTTGCTACTGGTATGGTAAAAATTACAAAATTAAATGAAGAAGGAGATTTTTTAGTAACTTATGAATCTACATATAAAATAGTTTCAGAAAGATTTGACATAAATGGAAAAAAAACACCTGGAGGTTTAACAATTACCGAAACTGGTAATGCTAATTCACCTATTCTTTATGATGACATAAGTACTTTAGTTAAAAGTGATGGCTCTTATGTTGTTTGTGCACAAGCAAGAAGTAAAACAGGGATTGATACTTCTGTTTATGTTCAAAGTTATAACGCAGATGGTGAATTAACAAGAAATTTTGTATTAGATATTGGAGGAAATGATTATTCAGCAGTTTTATCAGAAATAGGAAGTGATGGTAATTATTTAATTGTTTGGTATGGAAAATATGCATTACATAGTCAATTATTTGATAAAGATGGAAATGAAATATCATCGGTTACTAAAATTGATAGTGCAAACGTACAATATTCTGATGTTGAAATCATCAATATAACAAACTCTAGTGATTATGTAATTTCTTATAATAATAATAATAATATATATGTACAAAAATTTAGTGAAGATGGGCAAAAAATTGGTGATCCAATTATTATGAATCATACTGGTCAAGAACTATTAAAAGATATGGAACAATTAGATGACGGAACATTAATTGTAACATGGCATGCCAGAAGTACTAATGGTACTTATGGCGGTGTTGTTAGCGTTCATACTCAATACTTAATTGAAAATAAAAACCTAGTAACTACAATAAATTATAAAATTACATCAAATAATGTAGATAACATAGATTATTTTATACTTAATTATAAAAGTGGTCAAGTAAGCATAAATGGAATAGATTATCCAAGTGGAAGTAAAATTTTAAAAGAAGATATGGGTGAGATTATTTTAAAAGGTGCAAGTTATAATGATTCAAAATTAGAAATATCTGCTGAATCATATGTAAATGATAAACTAACAACACTTGAAAATACAAATTTAGAAATAGATGTAAGTACGTTAACTCAAAATGATGAAGACCTAGACGGTACACTTGATTTAGCTACTTTTATTATTACAATAGATCCTACTCATGGAACTATTTCTTATGATACCCTAACACAAAAATTAACATATGTTCCTGATGCTGGTTATAATGGAACAGATAGTTTTTCATATACAATAAAAGATAATGATGGTCTTGTTTCTAATGAATCTGTTGTTGATCTAAAAATAGCAGTATCTTATACTCCTCTAATTGTAGACTTAAATGGTGATGGTGTAAATACTATAAATATATCAGATGGTGTTGAGTTTGATATTGATTCTGACGGCGACAAAGATAAAACAGGATGGGTAGATAAACATGATGGTTTATTAGTTAGAGATATAAATTTAGATGGAATAATAAACAATTCTAAAGAGCTTTTTGGAGAATCAACAATAAAAGAAGATGGTTCAAAAGCTAAAGATGGCTTTGATGCGCTTTCTGATCTTGACTCAAATTACGATGGTGTTATTAATTCTAGTGATCAGTCTTATCATGAATTAAAAGTATGGCAAGATAAAAATTCTGATGGTATCAGTCAGCAAGATGAAATTCTAAGTTTATTAGATGCCGGAATTAGCGAAATTAATTTAAATTATGAAAATACTAACATTGATAATAATGGTAATAATATATCATTAAAAAGTACTTTTACTGCTGATGAGAATCAAATTGGTGAAATAGCTGATGTCCTATTTGAATTTGAAGAGAATCAAGAAGATTTATTAAACCAAGCAGTATTGAATAAAATTACTAATAGTACTAATGATAATTTAATTTCATCAGTTATTGATAACAAGAATATTAAAGATGATGAATATTATGATAATGCTAATAATGATAGCATCTCTATTATCGTAAATGAGCAAATAGATGTTTTATAAATAATTTATGATAATTATACCTTAAGTAATGTTTAGTTATACTTGCGAAATTTACTAAAAATATGGGGAAATATTAATGCCAAAAAGAGAAGATATAAAAACGATTTTACTTATAGGTTCAGGTCCAATAGTTATTGGTCAAGCTTGCGAATTTGATTATTCTGGTACACAGGCTACGAAAACTCTTAAAGAGTTAGGTTATAGAGTTGTTTTAATAAATTCTAATCCAGCAACGATCATGACAGATCCTGAGTTTGCGGATAAAACATATATTGAGCCAATTACTGAAGAAGTAGTTGCCAAAATCATTGAATTAGAAAAAGTTGATGCAATTCTACCTACAATGGGTGGACAAACTGCACTTAATGTTGCTACTTCTATGTATGATAAAGGTATGTTAGATGGTGTTAAATTTTTAGGAGCACATCCTGATGCTATTAAAAAAGGTGAAGATAGACATCTTTTTAATGAAGCAATGAGAAAAATTGGTATGGATTTACCAAAAAGTGCTAATGCTTATACTATTGATGAAGCGATGAAAGAAGCAAAAGAAATTGGATTTCCTGTAATTTCTAGAGCTTCATTTACACTTGCTGGTGCAGGGAGTGGTGTTGCTTATAATATGGAAGAGTTCAAACTTTTAGCTGAAGCGGGTCTTGATGCTTCTCCAATTAATGAGATTGAGATTATGGAATCTATGCTTGGTTGGAAAGAATACGAAATGGAAGTTATTAGAGATAATAAAGATAACTGTATCATTGTATGTGCTATTGAAAACATTGATCCTATGGGTGTTCATACAGGTGATAGTATTACTGTTGCTCCTGCTTTAACTTTAACTGATAAAGAATACCAAAACATGAGAAATGCATCTTTTGATATTCTAAGAGAAATCGGTGTTGATACTGGTGGATCTAATGTTCAATTCTCAATTTGTCCAAATACTGGAAGAATGATTGTAATTGAAATGAATCCAAGAGTTTCTAGATCTTCTGCTTTAGCTTCTAAAGCAACTGGTTATCCTATTGCAAAAATTGCAACACTTTTAGCTGTTGGATTTACTTTAGATGAAATTGAAAATGATATTACAGGTACAACTGCATCATTTGAACCAGTAATTGATTATGTAGTAACTAAAATTCCTCGATTTACTTTTGAGAAATTCCCTAATGCTAATTCTACTTTAACTACTGCTATGAAATCTGTTGGTGAAGTAATGGCAATGGGTAGAACATTTAATGAGTCTATGCAAAAAGCTTTAATTTCTTTAGAAACTGATTTAACAGGATTTAACGAAGTTGAGGGTGATTTAGAATTTATTAAAAAAGAAATCAGACGTCCAAATGAAAAAAGAATATTATATGTAATGCAAGGTTTTAGAGCAGGATTAAGTAACGAAGAATTATTTGACCTTTGTGCAATTGATCCTTGGTTCTTATCTAAATTTAGAGAAATTTATAATATTGAAAAATCAATTACTTTAGATATTCTTACAAATGAACATGATTTAAGAATTGCTAAAACAAATGGTTTCTCTGACAAAATGATTGCTTCTTTAATCGGAAAAACTGAGAATGACGTTTATACTGCAAGAAAAGTTTTAGATATTAACTTTGAATATAATGAAGTTGATACTTGTTCTGCTGAATTTGAAGCTCTAACTCCTTACCTTTATTCAACTACTAACATTACAAAACTTCCTAAAGTTGAAGAAGTAAAAAGTGATGAGAAAAAAGTATTAATTATTGGTGGAGGTCCAAACAGAATTGGTCAAGGAATAGAGTTTGATTATTGTTGTGTACACGCATCTTTTGCATTAAAAGAAATGGGTGTTAAAACAATTATGTATAATTGTAACCCTGAAACTGTTTCTACTGATTATGATACTTCTGATGTTTTATACTTTGAACCAATTGATTTTGAACATGTAAGAGCAGTAATTGAGAGAGAAAACCCAGATGGTGTAATTGTACACTTTGGTGGACAAACTCCATTAAAATTAGCAAATGCTTTAACTGAAATTGGTGCCAAAATCATTGGTACTACTGCTGCTGTTATTGATTTAGCAGAAGATAGAAAAAAATTCTCTACATTTGTTGAAAAAGTTGGTTTATTACAACCAGAAAATGGAACTGCTGTTGAAGTAGGCGAAGCTGTTGAAATTGCAGAGAGAATAGGTTATCCAGTTCTTGTTCGGCCTTCATTTGTATTAGGTGGAAGAGGAATGAGAATTGTATATTCTTCTGTAGAGCTTAAAAAATATATGGCAGCTGCTGTTGAAGTTTCAAATGATGCTCCTGTATTAATTGATAGATTCTTAGATCGTGCAATTGAATTAGATGTTGATTGTATTTGTGATGGAAAAGAAGTTTATATTGGTGGAATTATGCAGCATACTGAAGAAGCTGGTATTCACTCAGGAGATTCTTCTTGTACTTTACCTCCTCATTCTATTTCACCCGATTTAATTAAAGAGCTTGAATCTAAAACAAAAGATATGGCTTTACAACTAGGTGTTATAGGTTTAATGAATGTTCAATATGCAATTCACAAAGGTGATATATATTTAATTGAAGTTAATCCAAGAGCTTCAAGAACTGTACCTTTTGTATCAAAAGCTACTGGTATGCCACTTGCAAAAGTTGCTACTCGTGTAATGTGGGGTGAGAGTTTAAGAGAAGCATTATCTGCGTATAACTTTGATTTAGTAATGGAAGGAAATGGTGTTCTTAAACCAATTCAAAGAGATTTTGTAGCTATTAAAGCTCCTGTTTTTCCTTTTACTAAATTATCTGGATCAGATATGATTTTAACACCTGAGATGAAATCTACTGGTGAAGTAATGGGTATTTCAAGTACATTTGCACAATCTTATGCAAAAGCACAAGATGCTGCAAGTAATGCATTACCAAGAAGTGGTAAAGTATTTATTTCATTATGTGATTTAGATAAATCATTTGCACCAGAAATTGCTAAAGGTTTAGTTGATAATGGTTATACAGTAGTTGCTACTGCTGGAAGTCATAAAGTTATAACAGACGCTGGAATTGCTTGTGAAAAAGTACTTAAAATTTCTGAAGGTAGACCAAATATTGTGGATTTATTAACTAATGGAGATATTGCATTAGCATTTAATACTTCATCTGGAAAAGAATCTGCAAAAGAAGATGGTAAAAACATTAGAAGATCTGTTCTTAAAATGAAAGTACCTTATGTTACAACTGCAACTGCAGCTTTAGCTTGTGTAGAAGCTATGAAGTCTTTTAAAACTAATAAAGAAGTATCTATTAAATCTATTCAGGATTTTTTAAAATAAATGGACTCATCTTTAGTTTATTTAGTTCAAACTGATACAACTGTTGGTTTCTCATCGTCAAACGATGAGAAGCTTTCATATGCTAAAAGAAGAAATACTAATCAAAAAATACTTCAAACAGTAGATTCATTTAAAACACTTAAGAACTCAACAAGAATTCCTAATAAATACAAAAAAATGGTAAGAAAAGCTAAACTTTCAACATTTATTTATCCAAAGGGTGAATCTTTTAGAGTTATATCTCAAGACTCTAGTTTTTATGATTTTATAAATAAGTTTAATATACTTTATTCAACATCTGCTAATTTAACAAAAAATTTATATGATGAAAAGTTTGCTTTTGAGAATGCAGAAGTACTTGTAACAAATGATTTTGGTTTTAATGAAATGAAAGCTTCTAAGATTTATAAAATAAATAATTTGATGATTAAAAGATTAAGATAAAAGTTATTGAATCAACTTTTATCTGCTAATTGATAGCAATAATCCTTTTTATTCTTTATATTTATAAAAATTATTTAATTTATAAATTTGTTTAAAATTTAAGCATACTTATAAACTATATTTATTATAATTGCATTCTATATTAAAGACCCCGTCGTCTAGTGGCCAAGGACAACAGGATTTCCTCCTGGGGACATAGGTTCAAATCCTATCAGGGTCGCCATTACAAACTCCTATTTCATCGTACCTACAGAACTTTTAAAATACTGTGCTTATGTAATTATTTTTTAGGTGGTACTCTGGGTGGTACTTTCATTAAAAAATCATTATATTTTGAAGCCCTAATTAAAGGTATTTATAAAGAAATTAAGAAATTTTGTATTTCTTTATAACTTTAGTTAATTATTCTCTATGATTTTGAATAAAATTTTTAATATA
>JABSOL010000005.1 GCA_013215985.1 Campylobacteraceae bacterium | reverse complement strand
TCTTTCAGTTTTTTTAATGTATAAAAATGAGTTTTTTTTTGTTTTTTTTTTCAAATTAAAAAAAAAAATTGTTAAAAAAAATTTGACATTTAATATAATAATATATATAATCACTATATATTATTACCTTTTGGTAAAAATAAAACAAAAAGGAAACTTATGTCAAAAGTATTAAAAAACAAAGAACTTGAGAAAATTGCGGTAAAAGTATCTAAAAAGATCTCTAAGAAAAAAGATTTTAAAGTAGTTTCAAAAAAAGTTATTAAAAAAGTCATTAAAACTGAACCTAAAAAAGAAAAAGAAGCTAAAAAAATTGCTACAAAATCTGCAGAGAAAATTGTTAAAAAGATTAAAAAAGACAGAAAAAAAATAGAAGCTAAAAAAACCAAAAATGAAGTATCAAAAAAAGATGTTAAAAAAACTAAGAAAAAATAGTATTAAAGAAGTACTATAAAGTACTTCTTTATATTTAATATATAGATTTTAGAAAAAACCTACTTTAGTTTCTTGATCAAATTGCCCTTTTTTCTCTTTAGTAATTTGTTCTTTAAATAATTCAACTGTAAATATAGCTTCTTCCATTACGGCTACTTTATAAGCTGTATTCTTAATAATAAGCTCAACTTGTCCACCAGTTAGTTCAAAAGCAGCTAATTTACTTAAATCAAAGTCTTTTTCTAAGGGTAAATTCTCAGGCATTAATTTTTTCCATAAAGCTAATCTTTGTTCTTCATTTGGTTTAACAAACTCAATTTTATAATTAAATCTTCTTGAAAATGCTTTATCAAGATTTTCTAATAAGTTTGTAGTTGCAATTAATATTCCATCAAATCTTTCAATTTGTTCTAAGAATATATTTTGCATTTGATTATGCATTTTATCACTAGAAGTAGATGTTCCAGATACTCGTGAGCTTAAAAACTGATCAGCTTCATTAAGTAATAAAATTGGTTCTGTTTTTGTTTTAATTCTAATTTCTTTATATTTTTCAAATATTTCTCTTACATTCTTTTCACTCTCACCTATATACATAGATAAGATTTTAGAACAGTCAAAAGATATTACCTGTCTTTTTAAAGACTTAGCAAGTGCTAAAGCAGTTATAGTTTTACCAGTACCAGCAGCACCATAAAATATAATCTTAGCTTCAATTCCTTTTTTCTTGTCTTTAATTCCCCAGTCTTTTAATCTATTCATAACTTCTTTATCAACTTGTTTTAATAAAGCATTTAACGTTTCTTTTGTTTTAGAGTTTAAAACAACATCATCTAAGTCTTTATTTGTGGAAATAAGTTCAAATACTTTTTGTTCTTTAATAACTGAGTCTAATTTAATTTTAGCTACCCTAGTTTTCTTTTTTGTAGGATGTGAAATTTTATATAATATTTCTTCTGGAATAAAAAAGTTTCTAGATATTCCTCCAAAAGGTGTTAACATTTCATCATAATCTATTAATCCATTAGATACTAAAGTAGAGCTCTCTTCTAAAAGTGATCTATGTTTAATTTTCTCATAATCATCACATGATACTAAGTCAATTAATGAGTTCATATCTCTTAGTCCTTCATCGCTACTTGCATACTCTTCTTTTAGAAGCGATAAAAATATCATTCTTTCATTATCTGCTAAAGAATTTTCATCAAAAAAGTTTTCAATCATAATATCAGTTTTTGTAGCATCTATTCGCTCTTTAATTCTTTTATCTAATAAATCTAATTTAGTTTTTAATCTATTAATATTAGGAGCATTTTCATCAAATGAAGATTTAATAACTTTTAGTTTTTGAGCTAAAGCTATTTTTGAGAACTGATCTTGTAAGTATTCTAAGTGATCAGAATATTCTTTAATTTCTGGTAGTTCTAAATCTAAAGTTCCATCTTCAACAATCTTTAAAAATGCAGGAGATAAAGTAATACTTGAGTTTAATAACTCTAGCATTGATATTTCACTAAGTTTTACATGCTCAAACATATTACTTTGAACTATCCATCCAAGTTCAAGTAAGTTTTTAATTAATACTATTTTTTCAATATGTTCAAATTTTTTAATATCATAAAATTGAGATAAGATATCAAGTACCATAAGTGAATCTCTACCTTGAATATATTCTTTTGTAATATATTGTAAAAACTTTGCTTCTTGTATTTTACATTTTAAAAGTGCAAAAAGTTCTGTTTCTTTTACTTTAGTACTTTGTATAAATGTTATTAGGTTTTTCATTATTGTTTATCCTCTAAACTTTTCATAAATTCATTTACTTCTTCTTTTTTTTCAAAAGACAGAGTGAAAAGTTCTTTTTTTGTTTTAATTTCTAAGTTAGTATTATCTATTTTTGTATTTAAGATGTTTTGATATTTAATATATATATTAGTAGAAAAATCCACTGAGAATTGGTTTTGAACAAGAATAATATTATTCTCACAAATACTTTTATATCTGCTTTTATAATAAAAAACTTTTTCACACTTAGATTTTTTAAATAAATTATCTATTTCTTGAGTGTTTGCATTATCTATCATTACTAAAACTCCAATAGCTATGAAAAATGGTGCAAAAAATAGTAATAAAATCAATATACTTCCTTATTTTCCTTTATTATATAATAAGTGTACTGATTCTATCTCTATTGTCTATTTAAATAGATTAGCAAAAGCTAATCTAAAAACTAAAGATGAAAATTAATAAATTATATTTTTATAATTTAAAAACTTTCCCACTCTTTATCATCTTTTGTATGTACAACTTTTTCATGTTTACGTACGCTAATACTTTTATCTACTTTTTCAGGTCTTTCTCTTACAATTGCGTGAACAGAGTCTTTTCCTATAAAGTTTTTACTATTTGCATCTGATACTATTTCTTTTGCAATAACATCAGTTTCAACAGCAATCGTATGCGTTTTAGCAGCAGTTGCAGCATTTTCTTGCGTTTGCTGATCAAGTCTATTAACAGCATCATTAATTTGTGTAATTGCTGTTTCTTGTTCTTTACTTGCAGTTGAAATTTCTTCTATTTTTTTAGTAGAATTTGATATATTCTCTAATAATGATTCATAACCTGTAATCATCTCAGATGATATGTTTTTTCCCTCTGTAGCTTTAATAGTAGCATTCTCAACTAACTCTTTTATTTCTTTTGCGGCTTCTGCTGATCGTGAAGCTAAGTTTCTCACTTCTTGAGCAACTACTGCAAAACCTTTTCCAGCTTCTCCTGCAGTAGCAGCTTCAACGGCTGCATTCAATGAAAGAATATTTGTCTGGAAAGCAATTTGATCAATAATTGAAATTGATTCATTAATAAAAGTAACTTGTTTTGTAATATCTTCCATAGCTTGAGTTGTATTTTGAGCTAATTCTTGTCCCGATTTAGCAGAATCATTTAACTCTTGAGCATATGCAGACATTTCTTTAACGTTTTGAGCATTTGAAATAATAGTACTCGTAACTTCTTCTAATGCTGCTGCTGTTTCTTCTAAAGACATGGCAGCTTCAGTTGAAGATTTATTTAAAATATCAACATTAGTAATTAGTTTATCAGATGAATCATCTAAAGTTAAACCAATTTCAAGAGATTTTTTTAATAAAGTAGAAATATTTAAACCTAAATCATTAACACCCATTGCTAATTTTTCTAAATGGGCTTTTATTCCTTTTGTAGATACTTGTTTTGTATAATCGAATTTTTCAAACTCTTCAAAGACAGCTAAAATACTATCAATATTTTTCTCTAAATTTCTAGACATTTTGTTAATTACTTCAGTTAAATCATTTAATGCTGGGTTAGAAGACTTAGTATTAATTTTTGAAGAAAAATCACCTTGTTCATAATTAGATAAAGCATCTATTGTCTCGTGAATAATACTTTTATCCTTATCAAGATCAATTTTAATAGTTTTAATATTATCATTAATAATAACAGCCATAGCATTTATTTCATCTTTGCCTGTAATTCTTAATTCATCTACGGTATCAACTTCTCTATTTAAATATTTGAAAAATCCAATTAATCCACTTTGGAAATTGTTAATTGAAGATATAATATTTTTTGAAATAAAATAGATTATAAATGAAATTATAAGAATAATTAAAGCAGCAATACTTAAATTATATAAAACTAATTCATCACTCTCTTTATTTATTTTAATTCTAATATTTTTTACCATTTCTTTAATTGAAGTCTCTGTATCAACAACAATTTCATGTAATTTAGATTTAATTCCAGATTTTTCATTTAAACCAAGTTCAACATCTTTATTTACAATTTCTAACAAATCACTCTGATAATCTTTTAAATTAATTATTTGTTTTTCATCAATTAATCTTGTAGTTTCAAATAATTCTTTCATAGCTAATTTAAAATAACCTATATATTTTAAATCTTTTCTAAGCATAAAATCTTTTTCAAGTTTTCTTAAATTAAAAATCATAGATAATAATTCAAAATTTGCATCTTTTTTTGCATCTGTTTGAACAGCATGTACACTAGATCTTAAATTGCCATATAATTTTTCACTTGGGCTTAATCCAATTTCTACTTGTAAGGATACAAGTTTATTAAACTCTTTTTTATAAGAATCAGAAATTTTATAGAAATAATTTATTTTTCTTAAATCAAGCTCTAATTTCTTAAACTCTCTTTTTACAATATCTCTATCATTCTCTAATTGTTTAAACCCTTTATCAAAGAGTTTTAAATATTTAAGATCTTTTCTTAATAAAAAATCTTTTTCATGTTTTCTTAATCTTAATATCTCTGTTTGTAGTTTTTCAACAGAAGATTCAACATTATTTAAATAATCTAGCCTTGCATTTGACTGATAATTAAATAAAACCAAAATAATAAACCCAATAATTGTTAAAATAGTGACAATCACAAGTTTTGCTCTAATAGATAAATTACTCATGTCCCATCCTTCTATATTTTTATAATAATATGTTACATTATCTTATAAGGAAATGTCTTAATTTGTTATTAAGTTATAATTTAGTTGAATTATTAAATATTAAAAAAGAGAATGACTTAAATAAATTCATTAAAATTGAAAATTTAATGTATTTTTAGTATATTTTGTTTGATTAAAGGAGATCATATTAGATTTAATTTGTAAGAAAAATAAAGTTATAGAAAAATCTATAACTTTATTTTTTAGTAATTATAACACTGTAAAATATGTTTATCGTTAATTTTTGTAATTCCTGGTTTGTCTATTGAACACTTTTCAATAACATTAGGACATCTAGTTCTAAATACACAGCCAGATGGAGGATTAATAGGTGAGGGTAAATCACCTTCTAAGAATATAATCTTTTTAGCTTTTTCTAATCGTGGATCTGCAACTGGAACTGCAGAAATTAGTGCTTTATTATAAGGATGTAAAGGATTATCAAATAATTCATTTTTATCAGCAAATTCAACCATATTTCCTAAATAAATAACTAAAATCTTATTTGAGATATGTTTTACTACAGATAAATCATGAGAAATAAAGATTAAAGATAAATTCATTTCTTTTTGTAAATCCATAAGTAGATTTGTAACTTGTGCCTGAATAGATACATCTAAAGCGGAAACTGGTTCATCACAAATAATAAGTTTTGGTTCAGTAATTAATGCACGAGCAATTCCAATTCTTTGACACTGACCACCTGAAAATTCATGAGCATATCTATTAATAACATTTGGTAATAAACCAACTTTTGCCATAATTGTAAGAACTTTTTCTTTTCTTTGTTTTTTATCTAATTCTGGAAAAAATGATAATAAAGGTTCTGATATGATATCACCAATTGTCATTCTAGGATCTAAAGATGCTAAAGGATCTTGAAAAATCATTTGCATATCTTTTTTAAGTAACCATCTCTCTTTTTTAGAAATACTAGTTAAATCTTTCCCTTCAAATATAATCTTACCAGATGCACTTGGAACTAAATCTATAATAGCCCGCGCTAAAGTAGATTTACCACAACCAGACTCACCAACAATTCCTAAAGTTTCACCTTGTTTTAATTCAAATGAAATACCATCAACTGCTTTTAACTTATCTATTCCAAAGTCAAAAAAGTGTTTATTTGATTTAATATCAAAAGTAACTCTTAAGTCTTCTACTTTTAAAATAATATCACTAGACATTTTGGAATCCTTCAGAAAAACATGCTCTATGTCTTGTATTGTTTGAAAAACCAACTAAAGCTGGTCTTTCTATTTTACACTCAGGTTTTGCTGCATAACATCTTTGTTCAAATGCACAGCCTTTTGGTAAATTCATAATATTAGGAGGATTTCCGGGTATTGTTTCTAGTTTCTCTAAATTATCACTTAGTTTAGGAATTGATTTAAGAAGAGAAACTGTATAAGGATGAGAAGGTTCATAGAATATATCTTCAACTGTTCCATATTCCATTGTTGATCCTGCATACATAACCATAACATCATCACATGAACCAGCAACTACACCTAAATCATGAGTAATTAAAATAATTCCTGTATTAAATTCTTTTTTTAATTCATTTAAAAGCGCTAAAATCTGAGCTTGCACTGTTACATCTAAAGCAGTAGTAGGCTCATCAGCAATTAAAAGTTTGGGATTACAAAGTAATGACATAGCAATCATTAATCTTTGTCTCATACCACCTGAGAATTCATGTGGGTACATTTCCATTCTTTTTTTAGACTCTGGAATTTTAACAGCATCTAACATTTTAAGACTCTCAGTAAAAGCATCTTTTGAAGATAGTCCTTTATGTTTAATTAAAACTTCCATTAACTGTTTTTTAACTTTCATATATGGATTTAAAGAAGTCATTGCATCTTGGAAGATCATTGCAATTTGCTCTGATCTAATTAGATTTAAGTCCTTTTCTGGCAAATTTAATATTTCTTTACCTTTAAATTTAACAGATCCACTTGCGTGTCCATTTTTAGCTAAAAGTCCCATAATAGAAAATACACTTTGAGATTTTCCGCTTCCCGATTCTCCCACAATTCCTAAAGTTTTACCTTCTTCAACTGTAAAATTTAATTTATTAACAGCTTGTACAGAACCATCTGGTGTATCAAAACTAATACTTAAATCTCTTACTTCAAGTAAACTCATAATATCTCCTATCTATCTTTTGGATCAAGAGCATCTCTTAGCCCATCACCAACAAAATTAAAACAAAACAGTGTAACAACTAAAAACATACCAGGGAAAAGTAATTGCCAATAAGCAATATCCATAACTTTTGAACCTTCATTAACTAAAGCTCCCCAAGAAGTATCAGGTTCTTGAACACCAAGACCTAAGAAACTAAGGAATGATTCAAAAATAATCATATTAGGAATTAAAAGCGTTGCATATACAACTACTATTCCTAAAACGTTTGGAATAATATGTTTTGTAACAATTTTATAATCACTAGTTCCTGAAACATGTGCAGCTTCAATAAATTCTTTTTCTTTTAAAGCTAGAGTCTGACCTCTTACAATTCTTGCTATATCTAACCATGAAACCATTCCAATTGCAACAAATATAAAACCAATATTTCTTCCAAAAAATGTAACTAATAAAATCACAAAAAACATGAATGGAAAAGATGCTAAGATATCAACAAATCTCATCATGTAATTATCTATTTTTCCACCAAAAAATCCTGCAAGTGCTCCGTATAAAACACCAATAAATACGGCAACAACAGCTCCCATAATACCAACCATTAAAGATATTTTACCACCTTGAAGTGTTCTTACAAATATATCTCTACCTAAATCATCTGTTCCAAAAAAGTGCCCATTTACAAACGATGGAGCTTCTTGCATATAATCCCAGTCAATATCTTCATATGAAAAACTTGACATACTTTGACCAAATATAACCATAAATACAATAAATAAAATTACAAATAAAGAGAATACAGCTGCTTTATTTTTAAAAAATCTAACTTTTGCATCTTGGAATAACGATCTACTTTCTAATTCTAAGTCATTTAAGACTTCTTCGTTTTCTTTGCTTATCATCATTTTGAATTCTTTAATATTTAATTTTAGGATCAATTACAACATATAAAATATCTACAATTGTATTGAACAGAATCATTAATCCACCAACAATAATTGTCAGAGTTAATACCATATTATAATCTCTATTTAAAGCACCATTTACAAATAATTGTCCAATTCCAGGAAGTCCAAAAATTGTCTCAATTACTACTGATCCTGTAATAATTCCTACAAATGCTGGTCCCATATATGAAACAACAGGTAAAATTGAAGGTCTTAATGCATGATGAAAAATAATATAAGTTTTTCCCATACCCTTAGCTTTTGCAGTTCTAATAAAGTTTGAATTAAGTACTTCAATCATTGAAGCTCTCATAATTCTAGCAATTGAGGCTATATATCTAAAACTCATAGCAATAACTGGTAAAATAATATATTCTATTCCACCACCATTCCAACCACCAGCTGGTAAGACTTTGAAGAATATTGCAAAAGTTAAAACTAATACAGGGCCCAGTACAAAGTTAGGTATTGCAACTCCAACCATTGCACAGGACATAATTATATAATCAACTTTAGTATTTTGATTTAGGGCCGCAACCACACCACAGGCGACGCCAATTATCACAGCAAATGCAAATGCCCAAAATCCAATTTTCAATGAAACTAAAAATGCAGAATTTACAAGTTCATTAATTGAAAAATCTTTATATTTAAAAGATGGTCCAAAATCCCAAGTAACCACATCTTTTAGATAATATACATATTGCACATATAATGGTTTATCTAAATGATATTTAGCTTCAATACTTCTCATTATTTCAGGTGCAATATCTCTATCATCTGTAAACGGTGAACCTGGTGCTGAGTGAACGAGAATAAAAGATATACTAATAAGTACCAATAAGGTTGGAATAGCAACAAAAATTCTTTTTATTATAAACTTTAACAATTTTTTATCCTTTTTTATTAAGATAAAAACTTTTCCTTAAAGGAAAAGTTTTTTAATTAATACTATTTTTTAATATATAAGTATTTTGTAAGAATTGCATCCAATGGATTACTTTTTGGGTAACCACCAACATAAGGTTTAACAAGTCTTGCATTTGAATATTGAAATAAAGGAATAATAGGCATATCTTCAGCAATCATAAGATCTACTTTTTGATATAATTTATTTCTTTTTACATCATCAGAAGTACTTCTAGCTATATTCATTAATTTATCATACTCAGGGTTATCGTAAAATGAATTATTTGAAGAATGTCCTTTTGTTAATAAATCTAACATAGTAGAAGCTTCATTATAATCACCAATCCAACCTGCACGTGATACTTGATAATTACCAGCTTTTTTCTCGTCAAGATATGTTTTCCACTCTTGATTAATTAAAGTAACTTTAACAGCACCTTTAAATGCAGATCTCCACATAGATGAAATTGCTAAAGCATTTCTTTTATGTTGTTCACTTGTATTATATAAGATCTCAAATTTTAATGGATTTGATTTTGTAAATCCAGCTTCTTTTAATAATTCTCTAGCTTTTTCATTTCTTTCTTTTTGAGTCCATTTTGCATATGATGGTAATACTTGAGTAAAACCAGAAACATTATCAGGCACTAAAGTATAAGCAGGTTTTTCGCCAGTACCTAAAACTTTTTGAGTCAAAATATCTCTATTTACTGCATATGATAAAGCTTTTCTTACTTTTACATTATCAAATGGTTTTTTCTTCATATTTAAATAATAATAATAAGTTCCAACTCTACCTAAAACTTTAACTTCATTAGGAATAGTTTTCATAAGATTTTTATATTTATTTTTTGGTAATTCATATAATAAGTCAATTTCACCAGCTTTATATCTATTTAATTCCGTACTTTGATTAGGAATTGGTAAAAATGTAACTTTCTCAATTTTTACATCTTTAGCTCCATAATATAAATTATTTTTAATAGCTACAATTTTTTCATTAACTACCCATTGAGATAATTTATAAGGTCCATTTGAAGCAATATTAGCTGGTTTAGTCCAGTCTTTACCATATTTTTCAATAAGTTTTTTTGGAACTGGAGATGTTGAGATATGAGATAATCCAATAATAAAATAAGGGATTGGAGTACCTAATGTAATTTCAAGTGTTTTAGAATCTAATGATTTTACACCTAAAGATGAAGCAGGTTTTTTACCAGCTAAAATATCTGCACCATTTTTAATTCCTAAAATTTTAAAATACCAAGAATATCTTGCGGCAGTTACAGGATCTATTCCTCTTTTAAATGCATATTCAAAATCATTTGCTGTTACATCATCGCCATTTGACCATTTTGCATTTTTTCTAATTTTAAAGACATATGTCTTTTTATCATCTGAAATTGTATATGATTCAGCTTGACCAGGAATAACATTTCCTTCAACATCAACAGTCATAAGACCTTCAAATAAATCTCTCGTTATGTTTGAACCTGGAGTTCCTTCACCTAAAGTAGGATCAAGTGTTGCAGGTTCTGAACCATTACCACGAACTAGCTCTTGGGCTGCATTTGCAGATGTTATTAATAAACATGTGAATAAAGCAACTTTAAGTATTTTAAATAATTTCATTGTTTCCTCCGTTTTAATATATTATATATGTTAGTAAAATGAAGTGAGTTTTTAGTGAGTTTTCTTAAGTTATATATAAATTATATAACTAATACCTCATTATAATCATCTAAACAGTTTTTCTTAAAGAAAAACTGTTTACTTAAGACTATTTTTTAATACTTAAATATTTTGTTAAAATAAATCCTAAAGGACTAACTGTTGGAAAACCTTTAACATAAGGTTTAATTAATCTAGCTGTAGTATATTGGTAGATAGGAATAACTGGCATATCTCTAGTAATCATTGAATTAACTTTTTGGTATAAGATATTTCTTGCTTTGTCACCAGTAGTAGTTCTAGCTTCATTCATTAATTTATCATACAAAGGATTATCATAATGTGAGTTATTAGATGAATGCCCTTTTGTTAAAATATCTAACATAGTTGAAGCTTCATTATAATCTCCAGTCCATCCAGAACGTGACACTTCAAATTTACCTTCATTTTTAACATCTAAAAATGTTTTCCATTCTTGATTTACTAAAGTAACTTTAACTGCACCTTTTAGTACTTTATTCCACATAGATGAAATAGCTAAAGCGACTCTTTTATGTGATTCATTAGTATTATATAAAATTTCAAATTTTAAAGGATGTGATTTGGAAAAGCCTGCCTCACTTAATAATTTTAAAGCTTTTTCTTCTCTTTCTTTTTGTGACCATTTTGCATATTCTGGAACTAAAGGAGTAAATCCAGAAATATTATCAGGTGTAAAAGAATAAGCAGGTTTTTGACCAGTGCCTAAGACTTTTTTAGCAATAATTTCTCTATTAATTGAATATGATAATGCGCGTCTTACTCTAATATCCTCAAATGGTTTTTTCCTCATATTTAAATCATAATAATATGTTCCAATTAATTCTAAAATTTTAACTTCATTAGGAATAGTTTTCATTAAATGTTTATATTTATTAGATGGTAATGAATCAACAAAATCAATTTCACCAGCTTGATATCTATTATATGCAGTACTTCCATCAGAAATTGGTAAGAATGTAACTTTATCAATTTGAACTTTTGAAGCTCCATAATAATTATCATTTTTTACAGCAACAATTTTTTCATTAACTACCCATTGAGATAATTTATAAGCTCCATTTGAAATAATATTAGAAGGTTTTGTCCACTCATTTCCAAATTTCTCAACTAGTTTTTTAGGAATTGGTGCTGTTGTAATATGAGATAATCCAATTAAAAAATATGGAATTGCAGAACCTAAAGTAATTTTTAATGTTTTAGAATCTAATGATGTTACACCTAAAGTTGATACATCTTTTTTCCCAGATAAAATATCTGCACCATTTTTAATTCCAAGAATTTTAAAATACCAAGAATATCTAGCTGCAGTTTTGGGATTAATTCCTCTTTTAAATGCATATTCAAAATCATTAGCAGTTACAGGATCTCCATTTGACCATTTTGCATCTTTTCTGATTTTAAATATATAGGTTTTTTTATCATCAGAAATAGTATAAGATTCAGCTTGACCTAGAATTACCTTTCCTTGAGAATCAATAGTCATAAGACCTTCAAATAAATCTCTCATAACATTTGTACCAGAAGATCCCTCACCTAAAGTAGGATCTAGAGTTGCTGGTTCTGCACCATTACCTCTTACTAATTCTTGGGCTGCATTTGCGCTTGTAGCCAACAAACATGCTAATAATGTAGCTTTCGCCATATTTTTTATTTTCATTCCATTCCTTTAAAATAGTTTATGAAATATTTTAGTAAAAGTAAGTGAGTTTAAAGTGAGATATTATAAAAATAACATTAAAAATGTAATTAATATGTACTTATAGTCAATTTTATAAGACTTCTAAAATTTATATATTTAGTATTAATATTTTGAATTTTAAATTTATAGAAGAAAATCTCTTATTTTTTCTATAAAATAATACTTTTTTCTATAAAAATTATTAGTTTTTTTATAGAAAAATTTAAGTATTTTATATTCTAATTTTTTCCAACTAAAGCATATAAAGCTTTTATTTCTTCTGGCCAGATTTCATCATTTATTGTTTCTAAAATTAAAGGAATATCATCCATTCTTTCATCATTCATAATAAATTTAAATGCATCCCAACCAATTTTACCCTCACCTAGAGAATCATGTCTATCAACTCTACTTCCTAATTCAGGTTTTGAATCATTAATGTGCATAGCTAATAAATACTCACGTCCAACTATCTTGTCAAAATCACCCCAAGTTTTATCATAAGTTTCTCTAGTTCTAATATCATAACCTGCTGTAAACATATGACAAGTATCAATACATACACCCATTCTACTTTTATCATCTACTTTATCAATTATATGTGCTAAGTGCTCAAACTTATATCCCATATTAGAACCCTGTCCTGCAGTATTTTCAATAATTAGTTTTACTTTTGAATTAGGAGTTGCATCTATTACTCTATTTAAAGTCTCCGCAATATTATCTAAGCACTCATCTTCGCTTATTTTTCTTAAATGTGATCCTGGGTGAAAGTTTAGTTTTTCTAAAGTTAAGATATCACATCTTTGAACTTCATCTACAAAAGCAGCAAATGATTTTTCTCTATTTTCAACTAGGGGATGACCTAAATTAATTAAATAGGAATCATGAGGTAAAATATGCTTAGTTTGAACTCCAGTTTTTTCTAATTCTAAAAACCACTTATCAATTACATCTGTTTCTAAATCTTTTACTTTCCATTGTCTTTGGTTTTTAGTAAAAAGTGCAAATGCTTTGGCTCCAATAGCATTTGCGTTAATACAGGCATTATAAACCCCTCCACTAGCACTTACATGAGCTCCAACATATTTCATTTTAATTCCTTATTTTTATTATATAAACTTATTAGAATAATAAGTTAAGATTATTTTTATAAATTGATTTTTAGTATCATTTGTATACATTTTTAAATAAATATACAAAGATTTTTGCATTTTTATATTAGCCTAAAAAAGCTAAGTATAGAATAAGGAAAAATTTTAATCTAGCTATATAGAAGATATAAAATCTTTGTATTGATAAAGATGTAAATACTAATAATAAAATTAAGATTAATGAACCAGAAAAGAGAAAAGGATTAAATCTATGGAAAAAGTTGTAATAATAGGAGGTGGATATGCAGGTATTTACGCTCTACGAGAATTGGCAAAAAACAAAAATATACAAATCACTTTAATTGATAAACAAACTTTCCATAATTTACAACCAGAAGTTTATGATTTAATTGCAAATAAATCTAATATTGCAGATGTTACTATTGATTTAACTACTTTATGTTTAGGAATTAATCATGATTATTTAGAATATAAAAACTTAAATGTAAAAAAAATAGATAAAAAGACTAAAAAGATTTATACAGAAGAGTTAGAAATAGTTGAATATGACTATTTAGTTATGGCTGCAGGTACAAGAACATTTTTTCCTCCACAAATTCCTGGACTAAATTCTGCTCATGATATTAAAAAACTAAACTGGGCTATGTTTTTTAAACAAAGTTTTGAGAATCAATTATTTAAAAAAATTCAAGATGAAGCAAAAAGATGTGATGATACTCATATTGTAGTTGTTGGTGCTGGTTTATCTGGTGTTGAAATTGCCGCTGAAATGGCATATAATTCTAAAATGTTTTTTAAACGTGGGAACTTCTCTTGTGATAATCTTAATATCTCACTTGTAAGTTCTTCAGACACTATTTTACCAGGTCTTAGCCCTAAACTTATATCAATGTCTCATAAAAGACTTAAATCATTAGGAATTAAAGTAATAACTAATACCAAACTTCAAGAATGTGCAGATAACCATTTAGTATTATCAAATGGTACTAAAATATATCATTCATTTATTATATTCACAGGTGGAATTGAAGCTTCTACTATTACTTCTCATTTAGATGTAGAGACAAATAGAAGAGGTCAAATAATTGTAAATGAATATTTACAATGTCCTAATGATGAAAAAATATTTGCTATTGGAGATATGGCAGAGATTAAAAATCTAAAAGGTGATTTAATGCCTCCTAATGTTACAGTCGCCAGAATTTCAGGAACAAATGCAGGTAAAAATATTTTAAATCATATCAAGGGGAAAAAACTTATAAAATGTGACCCAAAACTTGAAGGAACTTTAATAGCTCTTGGTGGAAAGTTTGCAGTTGGTAACCTTTATGATTTAGTTCATGTTGAAGGAAGAATTGCTTATGAAATTAAAAAATACGTATTTTCATCATATAGAAAACCACTTCTTAAATTAATAAAAGCTGGTTATAACAAACTTAAATCTTATAAAGTTTAATAAGAAAAAGAAGTAAAAAATATTTTTACTTCTTTCTAATCTTAATTAAAATTCCATGCTCTTTATCTCTAAAAATAATATTTTTATCATTCTTTTCTAAAAGTTTTTTGAAAAAATCATTTTTATATGATTCATGGAAAAATTCTTTATTAAATTTTTTATTTGTAATACATTTAAAAGTACTCTTGCAAACTCTATTTTTATATAGTTTTAAATCTAAAATAACATTTCCTACTGAATAAATCTGAATTTGGATATAGTCTTCAAATTTATTAATAAAACCAATATCATAAAATTTAACATTTGGTGTTTTTATTAGAATAGTGGCGCTTTTAGATACTTTCACTTGTTTTGAAGAACAAGCTGAAAATATAAAAATAATAAAAACTAGCTTTAAATATTTAATCATTTTTACTCTTTATATAAATTGTCTAGAATTTTACTATAATACTTGTAAATAAAACGAAGTAAAAATACTTCTATTAAAAAGGCTCAATTTGTTAGTACATATTTGCTGTTCTGTAGACAGTCATTATTTTTTAGAAAGAATTCAAGAAGAATACCCAGACGAAACTCTAGTTGGTTATTTTTATGATCCAAACATTCACCCTTATGCTGAATATCAATTAAGATATTTTGATGTATCTTATTCATGCCAAAAATTAGGAATTGAATTACTGGAAGGTCCATATAATTTAGAAGCTTGGCTAAAAAAAGTAAAAGGACTTGAACATTTACCTGAAAAAGGAGATAGATGTACAGTTTGTTATGATGATAGACTTGAAAATACTGTTCTTAAAGCAATAGAATTAGGACATGATAAATTCACATCAACACTTCTTATTTCACCTAAAAAGTCTCAAGATAAATTGGCAATAATTGGGGCTAACTTAGAAAAACTTCATGGTGTTGAATTCATTTTTAAAGATTATAGAGCTGGTCAAGGACAAATGATTCAAGGGCAAAAAGTAAAAGAACATTCACTTTATAGACAAAATTACTGTGGTTGTTTATTTGGTCTAGAGCCTCAAAGAGAGTACCAAGATAAAATAATGGATGAAATGTTTAACCCTATTTCTAATCAAATTCTACCTGAGTCAATTGAGAGTAGATTAGAGTTATATCACAAACGTGATGATTTAGAGAAAAAGAATATTCCATATAAAATTATTAAACAAAAGTTTTTAAATTATAGATTATTAACAGCTATGGTAAAAATAAAAAAAGAAGTAATACCTTCATATTTTTTATGTTATTCATACTTAGGTAAGAAAAAAACATCTGGTCGAATCGAATATGAAAGAGATGATATTGCATATTTAAATAAAGATGAAATTAAACTAATTTCAATTGATATTTTTAATGATATTGCAGGAACAAATTATAGAAATGTAAAATCTATGATGTATAGTCCTCCTACTTTTCAAGCAGAATTAAATTTAAGACAAAAGATTACAAAAAATCCTTATGGTTTATCACCTATTATTATAGTAGATAAATTATCTGAAGAAAAATATGAAATTCATATGGATGCAAAAATTTATGATGATGTAAAAGAAGACATAATATGAAACTTCTAGTTTGCGCTATGGAATCATCATCAAATATCCACTTAAAAGAGCTTAAAAAACATTTTTCATCTGATGTAGAAATGTTTGGGATATTTGATAAAGAATTAGGTCCCGCTTCTTATGATTTAGAACAATTAGCAGTTATGGGATTTATTGATGTTTTAAAAAAACTACCATTTTTCTTTAGATTAAAAGATGAAATGGCAGATTTGGCCAAAGATGCAGACAAAGTTTTACTTATGGATTCTTCTGGATTCAATTTACCACTTGCAAAAGAGATAAAAAAAAGATACCCAGAAAAAGAAATCATATATTATATTCTTCCTCAAGCTTGGGCTTGGAAAAAAGGAAGAATTCCAAAAATTGAAGCTGCTTGTGATATATTATGTTCAATTTTACCTTTTGAGAAAGATTATTATTCACAAAAAGATAAAATATCTTATGTAGGGCATCCTTTATTAGATGAAATTACTGTTTTTAAAAAAGAATATATAGAATCTGGAAAAATAGTTTTTATGCCAGGTTCACGAAAAACAGAAATTACAAATTTAATGCCTATATTTAAAGAATTGATTAAAAAAATTCCAAATAAAGAGTATGTTTTAGTTATTCCTTCTAAGTTTGATAAAGAATATATACAAAAAACCTATGGTGATCTTAAAGATTTTACAATTTCTAATGATACTCATGAGTCATTAATTCAAGCAGAGTATGCTTTCATTTGCTCTGGAACTGCAACATTAGAAGCTGCAATTATTGGAACACCATTTACTCTTTCATATATAGCCAAAAAACTTGATTATTTTATAGGCAGAACTTTCGTTAAACTACCCTATGTAGGACTTGCTAATATCTTTTTCAATAAAATGGGTAAAGATAAAATTCATAATGAATTTTTACAAGAAGAGGTTACTGTAAATTCTTTATTTAATGATTATAAAAATATGAATACAGAAGAGTTTTTAAAGAATTCTTTAATCTTAAGAGATTATTTAAAAAATGGTTCTTCTTTAAATGTAGCTAGAATTATCCAAAGCTAATAAATATTTGGATAAAATAAAAGTTAAAAAAATACATAGGATAATAATATGTTAGATATTATGGAAATACAAGAGATTTTACCTCATAGATACCCATTTTTATTAGTAGATAGAGTTACTAGTATGGAAAAAGCAAAAAGAATTGAAGCTTTTAAAAATGTTTCAATTTCTGAACCTGCATTTACAGGTCATTTTCCAGGACACCCAATTTACCCTGGTGTTATGATTCTTGAAGGAATGGCTCAAGCTGGTGGAATTCTTGCACTTAAAAGTAATGACCTTTCAAAAGAAGAATTAGAAAATAAAGTAATTTATTTTATGAGTATTGATAAAGCTAAATTTAGAGCACCAGTTAAACCAGGTGATAGATTAGTTTATAAAGTAGAAATTTTAAAATTAAGAGGAACATTAATTGTTCTTGATGGTAAAGCTTATGTTGACGACAAATTAGTTGCACAAGCAGAATTAAAAGCCATGATTATTGATAAATAGGTTTATAATATGAATAACATTCACAGAACTGCAATTATAGAAGACGGAGCAATTATAGGCGATGATGTAACAATTGGTGCATATACTATAATTGGTGCAAATGTAAAAATTGGAAATGGAAATAATATTGCTTCACATACTGTAATTGATGGTTACACTACTATTGGTGATAATAATAAAATTTATTCACATGCTGCTTTAGGTACTGAACCTCAAGATCTAAAATATGCGGGCGAAAAAGTAGAATTAATCATTGGTGATAATAATAAGATTAGAGAATTTACACTTTTTAATCCAGGAACATCAGGTGGTGGTTCTATTACAAGAATTGGGAATGATAACTTGTTTATGGGTTATACTCATGTTGCACATGATGTAATTATTGGTAACTCTTGTGTTTTTGCAAATGTAGCAACACTAGCAGGACATGTTGAAATCGAAAATAATGTTGTTGTTGGTGGTTTAACACCAATTCATCAATTTTGTAAATTAGGTTCTCATGTAATGATAGGTGGAGGTTCTGTTGTAACTCAAGATATTCCACCATTTTGTCTTGCGCAAGGTAACCATGCAACACTTAAGAATTTAAACTTAAATGGTTTAAGAAGAAGATTTGAGAGATCTGATATTAATGAAATTAGAAATGCTTATAAAGAACTATTTGAATCAGGTAGACCTCTTAGTGAAGTAGCGAAAGAATTAATAGAATCAACAAATAATAAATATGTAATAGAATTAGCAACTTTTGTATTAAATACAAAAAGAGGCATTCCTTTTACAAGAAAATAGGAGAGAGTTTAATGAGTTTACTTAAGTGTGATTTCTGTGGAACTGAAGATAATAAAGAAAACCCGATAATTTCAGGAGATAAAGCGTGTATTTGTCAATCTTGTATAAATACAGCTCATGAAATTATGAATAATCCAGAAGAAGAAACATCTTCTATTGTGGAAAAAAATAAAGAAAAAGCTAATTTATTAACTCCAAAAGAATTAAAAGCAATTTTAGATGATTACATTATTGGTCAAAATAAAGCTAAAAAAGTATTATCTGTTGCTGTTTATAATCATTATAAAAGAATTTTTAGAAAACATGAAATTAAAGATGGTGTTGAACTACAAAAATCTAATGTTTTATTAATAGGACCTACTGGTTCTGGTAAAACATTATTAGCACAAACTATTTCTAAACACCTTGATGTACCTTTAGCAATTGCTGATGCTACTTCTTTAACTGAAGCTGGATATGTTGGTGATGATGTTGAAAATATTATTACAAGACTAGTTCAAGCTGCTGATGGTGATGTAAAAAAAGCTGAACGTGGAATTATTTTCATTGATGAAATTGATAAAATTGCTAGAATGAGTGAAAATAGATCTATTACTAGAGATGTATCTGGTGAAGGTGTTCAACAAGCTATGCTTAAAATCATTGAAGGGGCTGTTGTTAATGTTCCACCAAAAGGTGGAAGAAAACATCCAGGTCAAGAAGCTACTCAAGTTGATACTACTAATATATTATTTATTTGTGGTGGAGCATTTGATGGTTTAGAAGAAATCGTTAATAAAAAGAATGGTGCAAATACTCTAGGTTTTAACCAAGATAAAAAAACTATAAAAATTGATGATAATTATTTAAATCATGTAGAAGCAGATGATTTAGTTAAATATGGTTTAATTCCAGAATTAATTGGTAGACTACATATGTTAGCTACTTTAAATGAAATTACTGAAGAAGATATGGTACATATCCTAACAGAACCTAAAAACTCGCTAATTAAGCAATATATTGAATTATTCTCTATGGATGATGTAAATTTAGAATTTGAAAAAGATGCTTTATTAGAAATTGCAAAAAGAGCAATTGAGAGAAAAACTGGGGCTAGAGGTCTTAGATCAATTTTAGAAGAAATCATGTTAGATATTATGTTTGATTTACCTGATTATAAAGGTAAAACAATTACTATTACAAAAGATGTTGTCCTTGAGGATAAATTACCAAAAATAGCTTAAGAAGGAAATATAAATGATACTAGATAAATTTATTGGTTTATTTTCTAGTGATATGGCGATTGATTTAGGTACTGCTAATACAATTGTTTCTATCAAAGGAAAAGGAATCATTATAAATGAACCTTCTGTTGTAGCTGTTCAGCACGATAGATATGGTAATGATAAAATTCTTGCAGTTGGTCAAGAAGCAAAACAAATGATAGGAAAAACACCTTTAAATATTCAAGCTGTTCGTCCTATGAAAGATGGAGTTATTGCAGATTTTGAAATGACTGAGCGAATGATTAGATATTTTATTGAAAAAGCACATTCAAGAAAATCTTTTATTCGTCCAAGAATCATTATTTGTATTCCTTATGGTATTACTCAAGTTGAAAGAAAAGCGGTAAAAGAATCTGCTTTATCTGCAGGTGCACGTGAAGTATTCTTAATTGAAGAACCAATGGCAGCTGCTATTGGAGCAGGAATTCCTGTTTCTGATCCTTCTGGATATATTATTGTAGATATCGGTGGAGGAACAACTGAAGTTGGTGTTACATCTTTAGGTGGACTTGTTTTATCTAAATCGATTAAAGTAGCTGGTGATAGATTTGATAAAGCTATTATTGATTATGTTAGACAAAATTACAATTTATATATAGGTGAGAGAACTGCTGAAAATATTAAAATTGAAATTGGTACTGCAATTAAATTAGACACAGAATTAAAAGTTAAAGTAAAAGGTAGAGATAACTCTGGTTTATTATCTACTATTGAACTAGGTAGTGAGGGTGTAAGAAGCGCAATTAAAGAACCTTTACGTGAAATAGTTGCTGCTATTAGATCTGTTTTGGAGGACATGCCACCTGATTTAGCTGGTGATGTTGTTGATAATGGTGTTACTTTAACAGGTGGTGGAGCTTTAATTAGAGGTATTGATAAATATATAGCTGATATTGTAAAATTACCAGTTGTTGTTGCTGATGAACCTTTATTAGCTGTTGCTCATGGTACTTCTGCTGTTTTAGATGAACCTGCATTATTAAGAATTATATCAAACCAATAAAGTAAACATTTGAATAAATTAGTACTTCTACTTTTTTTTACTTTACTTAGCCTATCTTATATTTTTAAAATAGATAGGCTAATAGTAGAAAAATTCAATTTCATTAACTCATTTAAAGAATCTTACCAAGATAATGCAAATGCATTTCAAGAATTTAGAGATAAATATTTTTATCAAGCTCAAAGTATTGAAGATTATAAAAAAGAGAATGAAATTCTAAAAAAATATCAATTTCTTTATACAAAAAATCAATACGATTATGATCAATTATTAAAAATTAATAAAATTCAAGAAGACATTAATAAATTTGAATTAGTAAAAGTTTTATCTTATGTAAAATTTGATGATTTCTCAAAAGTATGGTTAAATAAAGATAAAACATCTGAAAAAATACTTGCTTTAATAGACAATGATTTTACTGCAGGAATAGTTGTTAAATCAAATAATAGAAGTTTAGCTTTATTAAATGGTAATGAAAAAGCAAATTATGCTGTTTTTATTGGAAAAAACAATGCTCCAGGTATTGTACATAAAAATGAAGATGATGAAAAATATTTAAAAATTAAATATATACCAATATGGATGAAAATTTCTATTGGAGATGAAGTTATAAGTTCAGGAATGGATAATATTTTTTATAAGGGTCTAAAAGTTGGTAAAGTAATTAAAATCAATAAAATGCCTGATATGCAAGAAGCAATTATTCAAGCTTATTCACAAGTAAGAGAAAAAAGATATTTTTATACTTATGAAAAGATTGAAAAAGAGATATTAGAAACTAATAAGAAGCCATAATATCATTTACTGTATCCCAAGATAAATCATCTGATTTTTTACCCTTGAATATATTATAAACATATCTAGCAAACATATCTGTTTCAATATTTACTAACATACCTTTTTTATATGAATTAAAAAGTGTATTTTTAATTGTATGTGGAATAATTGTTAATCTAAAAGAGTTTTTTAAAACTTCATTTACAGTTAAAGATACTCCATCAATTGTAATTGAACCTTTTGGAATAATAAACTTCATAAACTCTTGAGGTAGTGAGATAATATAATCACTTGAGTTACCATTATCATTAATTTCTTCAATTGTACCCAAACAATCTACATGTCCTTGAACAACATGTCCTTCAAATCTATCACCCATTTTCATAGCAGGTTCAATATGAACATTACCTACATAATTATCCATTGCTAATATATTTTGAGATTCTGGTGATAATTCAACTGAAAAACCTTCATCACGAAGATGGATAACTGTTAAACAAGCTCCATTGATTGCAATAGAATCTCCAATTTTTGGCTGATATCTAGCTTTAATGCTTAAAGTACTATCACTTAAACTTACAACTTCTGCCATTTCACGTATTAATCCTGTAAACACATAAAACCTTTTTTTTCTAATAATATCCAAAAAAGTGTTAAATATAAAATCTTTTTTTTAAAGAATTCTAACATTTAGAATTTCTTATATTTTTTTGCTACTTTTTATTGTTAAGATATATATCAAAAAAAAGGATAAACATGTTTAAGAAACTAGATTTTTCAAAAAGACTATTGTTATCAATACTTTCTATTGTTTTTATATCATCATTTGTTAGTACATATTTAATAGAAGAGAAAATTTTCTCTAGTACACAGGATATTTCACAAAAATATATTCAAAGTTTGACTTTTACTAATACTTTTAAAGCAAAAGAAGATTTAAACAAATCAGTTGTTTTATCATATAGTTTTGCTTCATCTCTAAGTACCTTTATAAATAAAGAACAAACATATACTAAAGAAAATATAATTAGTATTATGACTTCTTTATTAAAATCAAATCCATATATTTTAGGTATTTGGCTAGAAATAGATGCAAATATTTTATTTCCAAACCAAAAATCTTTAGCAAAAAAGAATGGACATGATAGTGATGGAAGATTTGTTCCATATTTAGTAAGAAGTGATAATTCAATTGTTTTAGAACATAGTTATGTACAGTCATATCCAAGTAGACCATGGGTAGATAAATCAAGAGTATCTGGAAAAGAATATATAACAGAACCATATATAAGTCCAATTAACGGAAAAAAAGTTTTAGTTGCAGCAATATCTGTTCCTGTTTATAAAAATAACCAATTTATTGGAACTGTTGGTATAAATATATCATTAGATTCTATTACAAAAACTATTTCTAAAATAAATGTTTATAAAAGTGGTTATGCTTTTTTAACAACATCAACAGGTATCTTTATATCTCATCCAAATAAAGAATTTTTAGGAAAAGATATTTCTAAAGTTATAAATGATGATAATTATTCATCAAAATTATCTTCAAAAATAAGAAATGATGAAAAATTTGAATATGAAAAAAAATCTTATGGAACAAGTAAAATGTCTTATTATTATACTCTACCATTTGAAATTGCAAAGACAGGAGTAAATTGGGGTTTAACAGTATCAGTTCCGGAAGAAGAATATCTAAAAGATGCAATATTTATTAAATGGTTTGCAATTATTACTGGTATTATTTCTTTTTTAATTATTTCTTTTGTTTTAGTTTATAATACAAGAATATTAGAAAAAAACTTAAATTTAATTTCAAATGGTTTAAATTCATTTTTTACTTATTTAAATAAAGATAGCCTTAATAGTGAAAAAATTAAAATTGATTCAAATGATGAATTTGGTAAAATGGCTTATTTAATAAATACTAATGTAAAAAATATTCAAGAATCATTAGAAAAAGACATTGAGGATGTTTCTGAAGTTATTAACATTGTAAAAAATGTTGAAAATGGATATTTAAAAAATGTTATTAGTAAAAAAGCTTCTAATCCAGAACTAATCTTATTATGTGATAATTTTAATAATATGATAAATACTTTAAAAAATAATATTGGTAAAGATTTAAATAAAATCAATATTGTTTTAGACAATTTTTCAAATCATAATTTTACAGCTAATATAGAAAATCCAGAAGGAAAAATTGAAATATCTATTAATAATTTAGGTAAAGAAATTTCAAGTTTACTATTAAAGTCTTTAAATACAGGATTAACACTTGAAGATGCTTCAAAAAAACTAATCACAAATGTTGATACATTAAATAGTTCATCAAATGAAGCTGCTGCATCATTAGAAGAAACAGCAGCAGCTTTAGAAGAAATTACATCTACTATTATTTCTAATACTGAGAATATAGATAATATGACTATCTCATCTGATTCTTTAACTCTTTCTGCAAAAGATGGATTAAATCTTGCAGAAGAAACTTCATCTGCTATGGATAATATTACTGATCAAGTTACATTAATTACAGAAGCTATTTCAGTAATTGATAAAATTGCTTTCCAAACAAATATTTTATCTCTTAATGCTGCCGTTGAAGCTTCAACTGCTGGAGAAGCAGGTAAAGGATTTGCAGTAGTAGCTCAAGAAGTAAGAAATTTAGCAAGCAGATCAGCAGAAGCTGCAAAAGAAATTAAAGATTTAGTACAAAACGCAACTGCAAAAGCAAGTTATGGGAAAAATATTAGCGCTGAAATGATTTCTGGTTATCAAGATTTATTAAAAGATGTGAATTCTGTTGACGAAATGATTAAAAATATTTCTGCTTCAAGTAAAGAACAAGAATCTGGAATTACACAAATAAATGATGCAATTACAAATTTAGATAGACAAACTCAAGAAAATGCAAATATTGCATCACAAACATATTCTATTGCTAATCAAACTGATGAATTAGCTAAACAAATTGTTGAAGATTCTCAGTCAAAAGAGTTTTTTGGCAAATAATTAGAAAGAGTATTCTCGCTCTTTCTGATAATATTTATTTGAAATCGATTTTTTTACTACATTTTTATGGTATTTTCAAAAAAAGGAATTACATGATTAAAAATATGAGTTTTTCAAGAAAATTATTACTTACAGTTCTAAGTATAATTTTTTTATCTACGTCTGTTTCTACCTATTTGATTGAAGAGAAATCTTTTTCAAGTACTGAAGACATGTCACAAAAATATATTCAAAGTTTAGCTTTGGCAAATGCCTACAAAACAGAACAAGATTTGAGTAAATCTATTGTACTTTCAAAAAGTTTTGCTGCAAGTTTAAATAATATTATGATTAATAATAAAGATTATTCAAAAAAAGAAATACTTGATTTAATGAAAACTCTAGTATCTAATAATAATTATATACTTGGAATTTGGATGGATATTGAATCTGGAATATTTTTCAAAAAAAATATAGATTTAGCAAATACAAAAGCTCATGATGAAAATGGTAGATTTGCACCTTATGTTTATAAAAATAATAATCAGATTTCATTTGCTGACTTAGGTCCTATATCAGCAGAAAAAGAGTGGGTGGATGGAGCTAAAGATGCAAGAAAAGAATTCATTACAAAACCATATTTTACAAATGTTAATGGAACTAATGTATTAGTAACTGCAATTTCAATACCCATGTATAAAAATAATAGATTTATAGGTGCAGTTGGAATTGATATTTCTTTAGACTCAATGGCTAATAATATAGAAAAAATTAAACTTTATGAAAGAGGTTATGCTTTTTTAATTACAAACGAAGGTATTATTGTAGCTCATCCAAAAAAAGAATTAATCGGTAAACATATTGAGGAAGTATCAAAGGATAAAAGTTCAGCAGCAATTACAAGAAAAATACAAAATCATGAAGTTTATGAGTATGAGAAATTATCTCATGGCACTAATAAAATGTCATATTATTATCTGATACCTTTTGAAATTGCTAATACTGGAGTAAACTGGGGTTTAGTTGTAAGTGTGCAAGAAGAAGAATATTTGGCTGATGCAATATTTATTAAATGGTTTGCAATTATTGCAGGAATAATTTCTTTTTTAATTATAACTTTAGTTTTAATTTATAATACAAAGATATTAGAAAAAAACTTAAATCTAATTTCAAATGGTTTAATTTCTTTTTTTACTTATTTAAATAAAGAAAGTACAAGTAGTAAAAAAATTATAATTGAATCAAATGATGAATTTGGTCAAATGGCTAATTTAATAAATTCAAATGTTGGAAAAATTCAAGATTCATTAGAAAAAGATAATCAAGCAGTTAATGAAGTTATTCAAATTGTAAAAAATGTTGAAGATGGCTATTTAGAAAATGCTATTAGCAAAAAAGCAAATAATCCAGAACTGATCTTATTATGTGATAATTTTAATAATATGATAAATACTTTAAAAAAGAATATTGGTAAAGATTTAAATAAAATCAATAATGTTTTAGACAATTTTTCAAATCATAATTTTAGATGCAAAATTGAAGAACCTGAAGGTAAAATTGAAATATCAATTAATAATTTAGGAAAAGAGATTTCAACTTTATTATTAAACTCTTTAAATACAGGATTAACAATTGAAGATGCTTCAAAAAAACTTATCACAAATGTTGATACATTAAATAGTTCATCAAATGAAGCTGCATCATCATTGGAAGAAACAGCAGCTGCATTAGAAGAAATTACATCTACTATCATTTCAAATTCTGAAAATATTGATAATATGACAGACTCTTCTTATTGTTTAACTTTATCTGCAAATGATGGACTTAATCTTGCAAAACAGACTTCTTCTGCAATGGATGATATTACTTCTCAAGTAACATTAATAACAGAAGCTATTTCAGTAATTGATAAAATTGCTTTCCAAACAAATATTTTATCTCTTAATGCTGCAGTTGAAGCGGCAACTGCTGGAGAAGCTGGAAAAGGATTTGCTGTAGTAGCTCAAGAAGTAAGAAATTTAGCAAGTAGATCAGCAGAAGCGGCAAAAGAAATTAAAGATTTAGTTCAAAATGCAACTTCTAAAGCTTCATTTGGAAAAGATATAACAGCTAAAATGATTAATGGTTATGGCGAATTATTAACGAATGTTACTTCAGTTGATGAAATGATTAAAAGTATTTCAGCTTCAAGTAGAGAACAAGAAGCTGGTATCACACAAATTAATGATGCAATTACTAATTTAGATAGGCAAACTCAAGAAAATGCAAATATTGCATCACAAACATATTCTATTGCTAATCAAACAGATGGATTAGCAAAACAAATTGTTAAAGATTCTCAATCAAAAGAATTTTTTGGTAAATAATTGATAAATAAATAAAAAGCTCAAAGCAGCTTTTTATTTATAATATAAACTTACAAATAAGAATTAGATATTAAAATTAGACTAAAAGTCTGAAATATTAGCTATAATTGCGAAAATACATTAAGAAGCTTGCATAAAACCTTACTAAGAAATTCTTTGTTAACAACCTTCTTTTTAATAAAAATAGACAAATATTAGACTCCTTTGGAGCAAAATATTTTATGGAGATAAAATGGAATATGATGTAATTGTAGTTGGAGCCGGTCATTCAGGAATAGAAGCTTCATTAGCAGCAGCTAGAATGGGCAAAAAAACTCTTTTAATTACTATGTTAGTAGAACAAATCGGAGCAGCTTCTTGTAATCCTGCTATTGGAGGACTTGCTAAAGGTCATCTTGTTAGAGAATTAGATGCTATTGGTGGAGAAATGGGACTATGTACTGATGCAACAGGAATTCAATTTAGAATTCTTAATGCTTCAAAAGGTGCTGCAGTTCAAGGAAGCCGTGCTCAAATTGACATGGATAGATATAGAGAATATATGAGAGAAGTTTGTCATAATACGAAAAACTTAGAAGTATATCAAGATGAAGTATCAAAACTTGTTTTAAAAGAAGATACAGATGAATTAGAAGTAGCTGGTGTTGAAACAAAACTTGGTGAAAAGTTTTTTGCTAAAAAAGTAATTATTACAACTGGTACTTTTATGAAAGGACTTATTCATATTGGGGAAAAAACTTATGAAGCAGGAAGAGCATGGGAATTACCATCTTCTACTTTATCAACTCAATTTAAAGAATTAGGTTTAAATGTTGGACGATTAAAAACAGGAACTCCTGCAAGAGTTGATGGTTCATCTTTAGACTTTTCTGTAATGGAATCCCATGGTGGAGACGAAACACCTACACCTTTTTCTTTTAGAACAAACAAAGAAGAGTTTAATCCTAAACAATTTCCTTGTTATATTACTTATACAAATACAGGAACTCACGGTAAGATTTCATCTAACTTTGATAGAGCTCCTTTATTTACAGGTCAAATTCAAGGTTCAGGCCCACGATATTGTCCAAGTATTGAAGATAAAGTAAATAGATTTTCAGAACGTGATAGACATCAATTATTTTTAGAACCTCAAACTGCTATGTGTACTGAATACTATATTAATGGTTTAAGTACTTCAATGCCTATTGATGTTCAAAAAGATATGATTCATTCAATTAAAGGAATGGAAAATGCAAAAATCATTAGATATGGTTATGCAATTGAATATGATTATGTAGATCCTACAGAATTAAAACATACACTTGAAACTAAAAAGATTAAAAACCTTTATAATGCAGGTCAAATTAATGCAACTACTGGTTATGAAGAAGCAGCATCTCAAGGTCTAATGGCTGGTATTAATGCAGCTCTTGCAATTGATGGAAAAGAACCATTTATTCTTAGACGTGATGAAGCATATATCGGAGTTTTAATTGATGATTTAGTTACAAAAGGTACAACTGAACCTTATAGAATGTTCACATCACGTGCAGAGTATAGACTTCTTTTAAGAGAAGAAGGTGCAGATGTAAGATTAAGTGAATATGGTCATAAATTAGGTTTAATTGATGATGAAACTATCGCAAAAGTAAGAATTAAAACTAAAACAATTGCAGATGCTATTGATTTAATGAAAGATGAATGGTTTACTTCTAAAAAAGAAAACTTAGAACTTTTAGAATCTTTAGGTCAAGATAGAATTAAAGATAAAGTTTTATTACTTGATATTGTTGGAAGATCAACTGTAACAGTAGATGCTTTAGATGCTTTAGTACCTTCATTAAAAGATTTAGGAACTTACATCAAAGAACAAATCATTATTGAAGCTAAATATTATAGATATGTTCAAAAACAAAAAAAACAAATTGATAAAATGAAAAATATGATTAAAATGAAAATTCCTGATAACTTTAAATACGAAGATATTCCAGGTTTGTCAAATGAAGCAGTAGAAAAACTAGAGAAGTTTAGACCACCTACTTTATTTAATGCAAGTGAAATCTCAGGAATTACTCCTGCAGCTTTAGATATTATTCACTTATACATAAATTTAGAACTGAGAAAAAAACAAAAATAATCTTAGAAATAAGCAAATAGACTTAAAGTCTTTTGCTTATTCTCACAATATACCTACCCTATTCTTTCCAATTTATACTGTAAAATTTTTTTTATAACTCTTCATAATTATATTTATTACAAATCAAAAAATATGCTTAAAATTAAAATCTATTTTATAATTCTTTTAAAAACTAATGTTTACAATTAACATACTAAAATTATAAAATAACTTTTTTATTTATAAATAATTATAAGTTTTACTTATGATTTTCTTATACTTAGTATAAGTTCATTTGCTCTATAATGTTTCATAATTAACTTCCAAGGCAGGATATGAAGAAACTAGCTAAAAAAACACCTTTTAGAATCAAAAGATATTATGGATATGCTCTAGCTACAATAATATCAATAATAATGCCATTTATTACATTTAATGAAAATCATATGTTTTTATTATCATTTGATAAAAAACAACTACATTTATTAGGTATTGCATTTGATATGCAAGAATTATACATGTTGCCTTTTTTATTAATGTTATTATTCTTAGGAATTTTTGCTGTTACTGCTTTAGGAGGTCGTGCTTGGTGTGGATGGGCCTGTCCTCAAACAATCTTTAGGGTTGTATATAGAGATTTTATTGAATCAACATTACTTAAACTAAAAAGAATTAAAAATAAACAAAAAGAACCTGATTACTCAAAAGCTCAAAATGCTAGTAAAAAAGTAATAGGTGTTTTAATATGGTCTGTTTTAGCTCTTTTAGCTGCTTCAAATCTAATGTGGTATTTTGTACCACCAGAAGATTTTTTTGAATATCTACAAGATCCTAGCGAACATCTAATGTTAATTGGAATAGTTTTAGGAATAACTGCATTTTTAATTTATGATATTGTTAAACTAAAAGAAGACTTTTGTGTATATATCTGTCCTTATTCAAGAGTTCAATCTGTTTTATATGATAATGATACATATCAAGCAATATATTCTACTAATAGAGGTGGAAAGATATATAACGAAAAAAAAGAAAAAACAATATTTAATATAAAAGACTTCGAAGAACAAACAGATGAATGTACTACTTGTGAAGCCTGTGTATCTGTATGTCCTACACATATTGATATAAGAAAAGGAATGCAATTAGAATGTATTAACTGCTTAGAATGTGTTGATGCTTGTACTACAGTTATGGGTAAACTTGGAAAACCTTCACTAGTTCAATGGTCAAGTACAAATGAAATTAAAAACAATAAAAAAACACAATTTATAAGAAAATCTACAATTATGTATGCTATTTCTTTACTTGTAATTATTGGACTTTTATTTGCAATGGGTGGTAAAAAAGAATATATGTTATTAAATATTAATAAAACTACACAGTTATATAAAATTAAAAAAGGTAATGAAGTTACAAATAACTTTTTATTACTATTCCAAAATACTCAAAATAAAAGACATAGATATGCTCTAGAAATTATAGATCATAAAGATATTGTAATTAAAAGATTTAAACCTTTTTCTTTAGGTGCTAAAAAACTTGTAAGAAAAGTATTAGTTTTATCAACGAAAAAAAGATTAGTTGATAATGCTACAAAAGATACTCCAATTACAATAACACTAAGAGCTTACGCTTTAGATGATCCAGAAGGAAAAATATCAGTTCTAAGAAAAGCTGTATTTATTTATCCAAGATCTGATAAATTAATTAAATAAAATTATTTATTTACAAAAAATAATAATTTAGGGTTTATTTCTTTATTAAGCCTAAAATAAATTATAATCTATTCCCTTATAATCAAAATTTGGATATAATCGCGAAATATATAAAACATAAGTATACTTTACATAAATGTAAAGCAGTTTTAAGAAGATAAAAAAAATACGGAGTAAGCACAATGACAAAATTCATTTTTGTAACAGGTGGAGTATTGAGTTCTTTAGGTAAAGGAATCACTTCTGCATCAGTTGCTACAATTTTAAAACAATCAGGTTACCAAGTTTCAATGTTAAAAATTGACCCATATTTAAATGTTGATCCAGGAACAATGAGTCCATTAGAACACGGTGAAGTATTTGTTACTGCAGATGGTGCTGAAACAGATTTAGATGTAGGTAACTACGAAAGATTTATTGATGTTACTTTAAGTGCAAAAAATAACTTTACTACTGGTCAAGTTTATTCTTCTGTAATTAAAAGAGAGAGACAAGGTGGTTACTTAGGTAAAACTATTCAAGTAATTCCTCATGTTGTTGATGAAATTAAAGATAGAATTTTTGCAGCCTGTGATGATAAAGATTTTTTAATTGTTGAATTAGGTGGAACTGTTGGTGATATCGAAGGTTTACCTTTTATGGAAGCAATTAGAGAAATTAGATTTGAATTAGAAAAAACAAGAACTATGAATATTCATGTTTCATTAATTCCATTTATTAAAGCAGCTGGTGAGTTAAAAACTAAACCTACTCAGCATTCAGTTCAAGAACTAAGAAGAATTGGAATTACTCCACATATGTTAGTTTGTAGAACAGAACAACCATTACCAAAAGCTTTAAAGAAAAAATTAGCAATGTCATGTGATGTTGATTTAAATGCAATTATTGAAGCTAGTGATGCTAATTCAATTTATCAAGTTCCATTAAACTTTATTAGAGAAGGAATTTTAACTCCTTTAGCTGATCATTTTAATATCTCAATTAAACCAGATATGACAAAATGGGATGCCTTAGTTAAAAATATTTTAGTTCCTCAAGCAGAAGTTACTATTGCTTTTGTAGGTAAATATTTAGAACTTAAAGAATCTTATAAATCTTTAACGGAAGCTTTAATTCACGCAGGTGCACATACTAATACTAAAGTTAATATTAACTGGTGTGATTCTGAGAGAATAGAAGATGTTGGAGCTTATGACATTATTGGAAATTCTGATGCTGTTTTAGTTGCTGGTGGTTTTGGACACAGAGGTGTTGAAGGTAAAATTACTGCTATTAAATATGCAAGAGAAAATAAAATCCCTTATTTAGGAATTTGTTTAGGTATGCAATTAGCTGTAGTAGAATTTGCTAGAAATGTTCTAGGTTTAGAAGATGCCAACTCAGTTGAATTTGATAAAGATACTAAAAACCCATTAATTTATTTAATTGATGAGTTCTTAGATCAAAATGGAGCAACTCAAATTAGAACTCAAGAATCACCAATGGGTGGAACTATGAGACTAGGTGAATATCCATTTAATCCAAAAGAAGGTTCTAAAATTCAAGCTGCTTATGGTAAGAATGAAACTTATTTTGAGAGACATAGACATCGTTATGAAGCTAATCCAGCATACAAAACTCAATTAGAAAAAGCGGGAATGATTGTTTCTGGTGAATCTAATGGTTTAATTGAAACTGTTGAAATTGAAGATCATCCTTGGTTTGTAGGAGTTCAATTCCATCCTGAATTTACTTCAAGATTAGAAAATCCAAATGCTATTATTTTAGATTTTGTAAAAGAAGCAATTAAAAACAAATAATGGAAAAGATTACAAGAGATACTCTTGAAAAACTATTATTAGCAAGGCATTTGAATAATCCTTATTCAAAACTTGCTAATATGCCTAAACCAGACTCATTTAAAGATATCAAAAAAGCTACAACTAGAGTAAAATTAGCAATTCAAAATAAAGAACAAATTACTATTGTTGGAGATTATGATGTTGATGGCGTAGTTTCAACTACTATAATGGTAGATTTCTTCAGAAAAATAAACTATCCTGTAAATTATATTATTCCAAATAGATTTAAACATGGTTATGGTTTATCTCCTAAAATAGTTGATGAAATAGATGAAGGCCTAGTAATTACTGTTGATAATGGTATTTCTGCTTATGAAGCATCACTTTTATTAGAAAAAAAGAATATTGATTTAATTATTACAGATCATCATACTGTTGGTGAAAAAATTCCTCATGCCTTAGCAATTATTAATACAAAACAAAAAGACTGTACATTTCCTTTTAAAGAAATTTGTGGAGCTCAAATTGCTTGGTATTTTTGTGCTGCTATTAAAAAAGAACTAGAACTTGATATTTCAATGACTCAGTTTATGGATATATTATGTATAGCTATTGTTGCTGATATTATGCCTATGACAAGTTTAAACTATACTATGGTTAAATATGGTCTGCAAATGTTTAAAAAGTCTAATAGACCAGCTCTAGTACAATTAAAAGAATCTTTATCAAAACAAATTTATACTTCTGATGATATAGGATTTTTTATAGCTCCAAAACTTAATTCAGCGGGAAGATTAGAAGATGCATCTATTGCTTTAGAGTTTTTATTATCAAAAGATAATTTCTCTGCTCAAAATAACTTAGATTATTTAAATGAATTAAATGAGTCAAGAAAAACTATTCAAAATCATATTACTACAGCTGCTATGAATTCAATTAACAAAAACGATAAAGTTATTGTTGTTTGGAATGAAAACTGGCACGAAGGTGTAATTGGAATTGTTGCTTCAAAACTTTGCCATGCATTTAAAAGACCAGCATTTGTATTTTGTGTAGGAGACAATGGTATTGCTAAAGGAAGTGCTAGAGCTAATTCTAATATTAACTTACATACTATGATTTCTTCTACTTCTGATCTTTTATTAGGTTTTGGTGGACATAAAAATGCTGCTGGAATGGCTTTAAAAGCTGAAAATTTAGAAGAGTTTTCTAGGAATTTAAATAAGTTTTTAGAAACATCTGACGAAGCTTTATATATTAATGCAAAAACTATTGGTGAATTAAATGTTCAGTCTGTTGATATGGATTTTTTAAATCTTATAGAACAACATGAACCTTATGGTCAAGAAAACTTAAAACCTATATTTACAATAACAGATGCTAATATTATAAAAAAAGAATTATTTGGTAGAGAAAAAAACCATTTAAAACTACATTTAGAATCAGATGGTTTTTATTATGAAGCTATTATGTTTGGTGAAACAAAAGTTGATGGAAGTGTTATCTCTTTAATTGTATCTTTAAATAAGAATGAGTTTCGTGGCAGATGCACAACTCAATTCTTAATTCAAGAAATATTATAAAACTAATGGTTCGTAAGAATAAGAAACTTTAGGAACAGCTTCTAACTCAATAATCTCTTGAGTTAAAAAAGTATGTTCCTGAGATGAAGATAGAATATATCCTGTTTCTACATCAATTAATTTAACAAATACAATAAGTTTTTTATTTGTAATCATATATGTTCCTACTAAAGCATAAGAAACTGCATCAACTGTGTTTTTATTAATTTTTTTCTGATCTCTTGTAAGCATTTTAAAGCCATGCTGTCCAATTGTAAAATCACGTCCAAATTCTACCTGTCTTATAATTATATTCTTAGAAGATAATTCATGTTTTAATGAATCAGATAATAAAAACCCTAATCTTGAAGGGTTTTCTAATCTTGATAAGTTCACAAAATCTGATACTAAAACTACTTCGTTAATAAGTAAGTTCTTTTTCATCTTTTCATATGAAGCATCTACAAGATTTTTTGTAATTACCTGAAAATCAGTGCTTCCATTATATTTATTATAAAGGGCGCAAGAATTTAACATAAATACAAGACTTAAGTTTAATAATATAGTTTTAATACTTTTTGTATTTATGTTCATATTTATTATTCTTGAATAATTCTAATTGATCTTGGTGGTTTACAATCTCTGAAAATTACACAATCATTTCTTTTTCCATGTTTAAATGTAGATCTTGCAGAAGTTATAATTCGTCCACTTACATTATCAATAACTCTCGCATTTACGATTACTTTACCATATTGTCTTGAATAAGTACCTACAACAATAAATGTATTTTCAACTTGACTTTTTAATTTTTTTGTATTTCTTGATAAAAAATACTCACCTTTAGCATTTATAGAAACACCTAATTGACCACGAAATTCAATTACATTAAAGTTTCTATTAGATAAATCATTAATTAAACTCTCACTTACAAGTCTACCAAATTCAGTAGTTTGTTTAAGATTATGAAGTTTTACAAAAGAAGTAATTAATACAGGTCTGTTTGTAGTAAATTTTTTATTTTGCATCATTTGTGTAGCTAAAGAAGATATAGTTCTTTCTAATGTTGTTTGAGTAGTAACATTTTCTTCCATATCTTTTGCAACTCTCATTCTGATTTTTGCAGTTTTTACCTTATTCATTTCTCTTTGTATATCTCTATCAACAGCTTCTTGTTTCGAATAAGTATAATCACCAGATTTTTTAGAGCTTGTATCCTCGGCATTTGAAAAAGAAAAAGCCAAAGATGAAAGCAAAGACACTAAAAAAAATTGTTTTATTAATTTGAACATGTAAATCCCTTTAGTCATAGTTAAATAGATTTTATTTAAATGTTACTTACAAACTCTTGAAAAGTAACTAAAGAATACATTAATTGTATTTTATTATATAAATAAGCCTATAAAGTTTATTTATCTATAATTAAATAAAGGAAAAAAATGAATTTAGCTTTAGTTTTAAGTGGAGGAGGAGCCAAAGGTGCTTTTCATTTAGGTGCTTTAAAATTCTTAGAAGAAGAAAATATTAATATATCTGCTTATTCTGGAACTTCTATTGGAAGTATAATTTCATGTTCACATGCTTCTGGTGTAAAAACTGATGATATTTTAAAAATATTTAAATCTAAAGAAATTAGAAAAGTAATAAAATTTAACTATTTTAAAAAAGGCCTAATGAGAATTGATGCAAATAAAACAATTGTAAAAGACTTATTTCCTTATGAAAACATAGAGGATATAAAAAAACCTGTATTTATTAATGCTTATGACATAAAACATAAACAAATGCATTATTTTAATAAAGGTAATATAATAGATTTATGTACTGCATCTTCTGCATTAATACCCTTCTTCAAACCAATAACTTATCATAATATGTCTTTAATTGATGGAGGATTAATTGATAATATTCCAGTAAAACCTTTTATAAATAAAGATTATAAAATTCTAAGTATTGATGTAATGCCAAGACGAAAAAGAACAGGAAAAATTAATTTTAATCCTATTAAATTTATTAAAAAAAGAATATTTAAAGATTTACATAAAAATCTTAATTTTTCTATACAACATAGTGATTATTATTTGACTCACTTAGCTCTTAGACAATTTAAGCTTTTATCTTTTAAAAATCTTGATGAATGTTATAACTTGGGATATCAGCAAGCTCAAATACAATTAAAACTTTTTATTAAAGAATATAAATTATAGCTTGTATAATAAAGTCTTTTTTATGGAGTGTTTGTATTTAATTTTACTTAGCTATAATCGCGATATAATACAAATTTTCTATAAAGATAAATAATGTCAGACATACCTCAATTTACGCATTTACATTTACATACTGAATACTCACTTCTTGATGGCGCTAATAAAATTAAAGTATTAGCAAAAAAAGTTAAAGAAATGGGAATGACTTCAGTTGCTATGACCGATCATGGAAACATGTTTGGTGCAATTGATTTCTATAATGCAATGAATGCGGTAGGTGTAAAACCAATTATTGGTATGGAAGCTTATATTCATAATGCTGATGAAATTAATGATAAATCTACAAGACAAAGATTCCATTTATGTTTATATGCAAAAAATGAAATAGGATATAAAAACCTTATGTTCTTAAGCTCACAAGCTTATATGCATGGTTTTTATTATTACCCTAGAATTAACAAAAAACTTTTACGTGAGCACTCTGAGGGGCTTGTATGTACTGGTGCATGTTTGCAAGGGGAAGTATCTTGGCATTTAAATCTTAAAAATGAGAGAAATGTAAAAAATGGTGCAAAAGGATATGAAAGAGCAAAAGAAGTTGCTCTAGAATATAAAGATATTTTTGGTGATGATTTTTATCTTGAAATCATGCGTCATGGTATTCCTGATCAGCATTATATTGATGATCCTTTATTAAGAATTGCTCACGAAACTGGAATTAAAATAGTAGCAACAAATGATACCCATTATTCTGAACAAAAAGATGCAGAAGCACATGAAGCATTTATGTGTATTGCAATGAATAAATTGTTTGATGATCCAAATAGATTAAGACATTCAGTTCATGAGTTTTATTTAAAAACACCTGCTCAAATATCAGAAATTTATGCTGATATTCCAGAAGCAATTCATCATACACAAGAAATTGCGGATAAGTGCAATTTAACAATTAAACTAGGAAACCCTACTCCTCCAAATTTCAAATTTACAAGAGATAAAGCAGAAGTTCACTCTCTAGTTCTTCCTGAACCAGAGATAGAATATTCACTTGAAAATGATAAAGTTTTATTTATTGATGAGTGTTGGAGAGGTTTAGAAAAACGTCTTTTAATTGTAAAAGAAGAAAAACATCAAGAATATAAAGATAGATTACAAGTAGAAATTGACATTATTAATAATATGAAATTCCCCGGATATATGCTAATTGTATGGGATTTCGTAATTGTTGCAAAAGAAATGAAGATTCCTGTAGGACCTGGACGGGGTTCAGCAGCTGGGTCTTTAGTTGCATTCTCACTTGAAATTACGGATATTGATCCTATGCCTTATGGATTATTATTCGAGCGATTCTTAAACCCTGAGAGAATATCTATGCCAGATATTGATATGGATTTCTGTCAAGCTAGACGTGGTGAAATTATTGATTATGTTGTTCAAAAATATGGAAGAGCCAATGTTGCACAAATTATTACTTTTGGTAAACTTTTAGCAAAAGGAGTAATTAGAGATGTAGCACGTGTTCTTGACATGCCTTATTCAAAAGCTGATGCTATGGCTAAACTAATTCCTGATGAATTAGGGATAAATCTTACTGACTCTTATGAAAAAGAGCCAAAAATCAAAGAATTATGTGATAGTGATCCACAAGCTCAAAGAGTTTGGACGCTTGCACTTGCATTAGAAGGTCTAAACAGAAATGCAGGAACACATGCAGCTGGTGTTGTAATTTCAAATGAACCATTATGGAATAAAACTCCTTTATTTAAACCCTCAGGTCTTGATACTCTTGCTACTCAATATAATGGTAAGTATGTAGAAGATGTGGATTTAATTAAATTCGATTTCCTGGGTCTAAAAACCCTAACTGTAATTGAAGAAGCAAATAAACTTGTTGAAAAAAGATATGGAAAAAGAATTGACTTTATTAGAGCTGATGTAAATGATAAAGGTGTTTATGATTTAATTCAAACTGGAAATACTATTGGTTTATTCCAAATTGAGTCAGATGGTATGCAAGATCTTTGTAAAAGATTAAAACCAGATAATTTTGAAGATATTATTGCCGTATTAGCATTATATAGACCAGGTCCAATGGAATCAGGAATGCTTGATGACTTTATTGACAGAAAACACGGTCGGGCTAAAATTGATTATTTTTATGATGAATTTACTGAACCTTTAACTCCAATACTTGAACCAACTTATGGTGTAATTGTTTATCAAGAGCAAGTTATGCAAATTGTACAAACTATTGGTGGATTTTCACTTGGTGGGGCTGACCTGGTTCGTCGTGCTATGGGTAAAAAAATTAAAGAAGAAATGGATAGGCTTAAAGGTGAGTTCGCACTTGGTGGAGTTAAAAAAGGATATGTGAAAGAACACTGTGAAGAATTATTCGATTTAATTGTAAAATTCGCAGGTTATGGATTTAATAAATCTCATTCAGCTGCTTATGCTATGGTTACTTTTTATACTTCATATTTAAAAAACTATTATCCAACAGAATTTATGGCTGCTTTATTAACACTTGAAAAAGATAATACTGATAAAGTTGTAAAATATGTAGATGAAGTAAAAAGACTAAACATTGAACTATTTCCACCTGATATTAATAAATCTTTTTTAGTTTTCTCAGCTATTCAAATTGATAAAAAAGAAGTAGTAATGTTTGGGATGGGTGCTTTAAAAGGTGCTGGAGATGTTGCTATTAATTCAATTATTCAAACAAGAAATGAAGGTGGAGAGTTTAAAGATTTATCTGACTTTATTTCAAGAATTGATGGAAGTAAAGTAAATAAAAGAGTTATAGAAGCTTTAACAAAATCAGGTGCATTTGATGCATTTGGAAACTCAAGACGATCTATGATTGAACAAATTGAGCTTATTTCTGAAACAGTAAAAAAATCAATGTTAGCTAAAAAACAAGCAGTTGGTTCATTATTTGGTGATGATGAAGAAATTACTAAAATGGTAATTAATTTAGAGCCTTTAGAAGAATATTCTCCTAAAGAAATTCTAGAATTTGAAAAAGCTTCTTTAGGGTTTTATGTTTCAGGACATCCATTAGATGAATACAGAGAACAGTTATCTCATATTAACTATACACTTTCTTCTGAAATTGATGAAATTGCTGATGGTAGTGAAGCTTTATTTGTTGGAAAAGTAGAAACTATAAATGAGCGTATTTCTAAAAAAGGTAATAAGTTTGCTATTGTAACTCTTATGGATTTACATGGGAATATCGAACTTATGATGTTTGAAGATAAAATTAAAGAATTAAAAGAAGACTTTAATTTAGATGAACCTCTAGCTTTTAAAGTAAAAATTACTAAAGATGAAATGTTTACTAGAATAGCCTTAAGAAAAATCGAGTCTTTAAAAGATGCACGAAAAGAAAAACTAAAAGTAAAAGCAAAAGTTTTAGCTGAACCACCTTTATGTATTGCAGTTGAATTTTCTTTTAATGAAAAAATAATGTATGATTTATTTGAAATCGTAGCTCATAATCAAGGAAGACGAGAATTAAAAATTTTAATCAAGTCGAAACTTGGAGATATTGAATTAGATACAGGGTTTAAAGTACATTCAAATATAATAAATCTAATTAAATCACTAAATGGAGCGTACATAGTAGAATGAAACATATATTAATAACAAATGATGATGGATTTGATGCTTTAGGAATTAAAGCTTTAGTTGAGGCTCTTAGACCACTTGCAAAGATTACAGTTGTTGCACCTGCAATTAATAAATCAGCTTGTGGACATAGTCTTACTTTAGATAAACCTCTTAGAATGATAAGTGTAGATGATGATTATTACAAAATGGAGAATGGATCTCCAACTGATTGTGTATTTGTATCTTTAAATAATTTATTTAAAGAAGATTTTAAACCTGATTTAGTAATTTCAGGAATTAATATAGGCTCAAATATGGGTGAAGATATTACATATTCAGGAACAGCAGCCGCTGCTATGGAAGCTGTATTACAAAACATTCCTGCAATTGCGATATCTCAAGTATTTACAGATAACTATAAAAGTCTAAAAACTGGCTTTGATTTTGCCCTTGCAAAGGAAACAATTGTTAATTTAACTAAGAAAATCTTCGATAATGACTTCCCATTAGGAAGTAGAAAGTTTTTAAATGTTAATATACCGCAAGTGGACCCTTCTAATTGTAAGGGTATTAAAATTACTAAAGTTGGACATAGAGAGTATGGAAATGATACTCATAGACATGTTAACCCAAGAGGCGAAGAATACTACTGGATTGGACTACATCCATTACTGTGGAAAAGCAGTGAAAACAAAGATTGTGATTTTGAAGCAATAAAAGATCATTATGTATCAATTTCACCTTGTCACCTGGATTTAACATCTCATAAAGATATTAAAACATTAGATAATTGGATAAAAGGATAAACATGAATTACACAAAAACTATACAAAAACACATAGAAAAATTAGTTGGAGAATTAAAAGGTGAAGACCATTTAATTGAAATTTTAAAAAGAAAATTAACAAAAAAAGAATATAAAGTTCTTGTTTCTAAAGAATCAGGTCACTCTGACGCTGAAATTGCTTTAGAAATTAGAGTTGAAGAGTCAAGAGTTGAAGAAATAAACAAAGCTTTAATTAAAAAACTTAATCAAGAAAAAATTAAAAACGAATTATGTAGATAGCTTTAAGCTATCTATATCTTATTTTTAAAAAACTCATTTGTATTTAAAGCAAATTTGATATTTTTATCAAATTTAACTAATAACATACCTGCAAACTTTTTACCCTTATAAAATTCTATTCTATAAATCTTTCCATTTTTATCTAAAGAAAATCTTTTTCTGATTTGTTTTTTAGAAATTACTAAACCAGCTTCATTTTTTCTATACTTTTTTGAGAAACCAATTACATTAACTCTTAAATCTTTTGAAGGATAAATATAAAAGTTTTTTCGGACTTCTAATAATGAACCAATTTTAACTTCTTTTAAAATACCATCCACTTTAACTTTTATGTTTTCATTAATATTTGACATTTCTAAATAATCAGGAAATAACCTTGTAACTCTTCTATTTCCATAATGAATAGCATATACATTTTTCTTTTTTAAAACTACCATTAAAGGATTAGATGCTTTAAAATCCATAATCTGTTTTTTATTTAAAGGAAAATATTTAATAGTATTTCTGATTCTTGATAAAGGTAAATTAATTTTATTATCATAAAAAGAGATATAAATGTCATTATCAATAACATTTTTTAATTCTTTTTCTTTTAGAGCAAATTTTCGAGTATATTCAATGCCCATAATATCCATATACTTTTCAAGTGCAAGCAAATGGTAATATGTTCTTTGATGAACAGGAAGTGCTTTACTAGCTTCATTTGCGAAAGCTGCTTTTCCTCTATTAATAGCAAAATATGTTAAGGATCTCTCCATTTCTATATCGCCATCTTTTGTTTTTGTATTTCTAACTTGATAAGAGTGTTGTTTTTTTAATAAACTTTTATTGATATAATCACATACTTCTTTAGATATATCGTATAAATTACTATATTTATCGACATTAATATTGTTTTGGTCAATAATTGAACTTTGTCCCCATTTATATGGTGAGTGATTTTTATCAATATAATTTTTTCTATAAAAACCACTTCCATCATGAAGATTTACAATCATTTTTACATTATCAGCTTGAATTAGCTTTTTAATAGCTTCTACATTATCGTAATCAGGATCTTTTTTTGAGAGTTTTGAGAATTTTCTATTCATGTCACCAAATCTACCACGAGACCTTGTAATTATTGAATCAAAATTTAAATTTGGAACAACCCAAACAGAACCTTTTGTGATTGTATAATGACTAACAATTAAAGAAGCAGACATGAACCCACCAGGTTCATCACCTTGTATTCCACCAATAACTAAAAGTGTATTATTATCTTCTATTCCTTTTTTAAATAAATCAAAAGGTCTTAAACTTTGAGCGCTTAATAAAGTACTCAAAAGAGAAAATAAAATAATATATTTAAACAGTTTTAATGTGCCAAGGTTCATATCTAACTCCATCTTTATTATTAACAGTATATCTCATATCTATGTACGTAAGTTTTTTCATACGAAAGAATTCATCAGTTAAAGCAAATCTAGAAGTAAAGTTTGCATATCCAAAACCTTTTTTACCAATATCAAAATCTCCAATAGAGTGATAAGTAAAAGCAGGAGGAGCTATTGATCTAGAAGCTAAACTTAAGTTAGCTTTTACTGAATATAGTTTATCAACAAAAAGTTTTAATTGTTTTACAACAGATCTAACACCTGATGTTAAAATAATTGAGTCACCTATATCTTTTTTCATATGGTTATAGGCATCAAGAGTTTTACCTCTATATACATAGTGTCCTGAATGAGGAACTTTATATAAAGCTTTTTTATAAATTTTTTCAGTTATCGATAATGTTATTCTATCTCCATAAAATCCATGTACACTAGGATCATAATAAAAAATAGATTCTATGAATTCAAGTTCAAGTTTTGAGAATTTACCAATTTTAGAATAATTTCTTCCAATAAATAACATATCATCAAATGATAATATATTAAAATTACCATATCCTACATGTCTTTGAACTAATTTGAGTTTTTTTCGTACACTAGCTAGAGGACTTCTATATAAAGAAGGTAAAAAGACATCTTTATGAACTTCTTTTATAGATGTTATTATCGAGTCACTGGGCACCATTAATTCAGGTGAAGTAATGATTGCTTTAGCATTAAGTCCAGTAACTATTGCACCAATAGCCAGTTTATTACTTTGTTTTAAGAAGTTTCTTCTATTCATTGAATGTATTGTATAAAATTATTTCTTATAAAACCATTTTAATATGAACATGATCCCCTAAAAGTTCATATAATGTTTTTCTATCATCATCATTATGAACTATTAAATCAATAGAAAAAGATTTAAATTTACCTTTTTTACTAACTTTTGATGCTTTCACATTATGATCTCTATCTCCAAATACTTCTTTTACAATTTCTTTTGCATTTGATGTTTCTAATATAACTATTGTATACATCCACGTACAAGGATAATCTAATACTAATTTTTCTTTATTTAAATCTACCATTATCTTTTAAAATCTCCACTTTTACCACCTGATTTCTCTTCTAATTGAATAGAAGAAATAACCATTGATTTATCAATTGCTTTAACCATATCATATATAGTTAATAATCCTATAGAAGTACCTGTTAAGGCTTCCATTTCTACACCTGTTTGTCCTTTTAACTTAGCAGTAACATAAAGTTTAAAACCAGGTAAATCTGGTAGTTCTTCAATATCACAGTTAATGCCTGATAAAAGTAAAGGATGACACATAGGAATCAAATCAGAAGTCTTTTTAACAGCCATTATAGCTGCAATCACTGCTGTTTGAATCACAGGTCCTTTTTTTGTTTTGTTGGCTATGATAGCATCGTATGCATCTTGAGACATAGATATCTGTCCTGAAGCAACAGCGACTCTAGTAGTCTCGTTCTTTTCGCTTACATCAACCATTTTTGGTCTATCATTTTCATCTAAATGCGTTAATTTCATTCAAAACCTTCAATATTCTATTATATTTGTAAATTTCATTATATCCTTCTTTAAATTAAATTTAAATTAAGTAAACTTTAATTATAATGTGCTTTCAAAATCTATAACAGAAAGTGGGTGATGATAGTGCCCGGAATTAAAGTAAAAGAAAGCGAATCTTTTGACGAAGCTTATAGACGATTTAAAAAACAATGTGATAGAAATCTTATTGTTACTGAAACTCGAGCTAGAAGATTTTTTGAACCTAATACTGAAATACGTAAAAAACAAAAAATTAATGCTAAGAAAAAAGCTCTTAAAAAATTATACATGCTTAGAAGATACGAAGCAAGACTGTAGTCTACTTCCTTCTATCATTCGGTATAATTCCGATATAAAAGGCCCCGTTATTGGGGTTTTTTTATGCCTAATTTTCTCTTAAAAAAAACTTCTATAAAAATTATTACTATTTAAATCTATCTTAAAATAAGTTATTTTATTATATTCTTTGTTATAGGATATAATATGTTTAAAATAATAATTAGTATATTACTACTTTATGTATCATTCTTAAACATAAATGCAAAAAATATAAAAAAAAACAATGATATAAATTTATTTATTCAAACAAGAAATTATATATCTGATTATTTAGTCTATTTTTCTGATAACTTGGACTATTTTATAACACAAGAAAAAAAAACAAAAAAGAATAAAAGCGCAATAACCTTACGTTTTTCAAGTAAACATGAAAAAAATAAAGATACTGAATATGATTCAATTATTAGAATTAGTATACGACTTCCTAATACTGAAAAAAAATTAAAGGTAATCATTATTGATGATAATAAAAATGATGGTGAAAATGATGATAAAAGTGTTGAGCTTGAATATCAATTAATTTCTGATATAAAAAATTCTTTATATCTCAAAGCTGGATTGAAAATAAAATCAAAACTTGAACAATACCTTAGTTTAAGATATAAACTATCCTATCTCCTAAAATCTAATATTAGATCAAATATTATTCAAGACTTAACTTATTCAAGTGATGAAAAGTTTGTTAGTACTAGTTCAATAGATTTTATAAAATATATTAAGTATCCTTTTTATATTAAAAATTATTATGAATATAAATATACTAAAGAAAAAGATTTAAATCAATCTTTCTTTTCTTTAACTTTATTTCAAAAATTGAAAAGAAAAGATTATTTTGCTTATGAAATAAATACAACAAGAGATAATAAAAAGAAGAGTATTAGAACTGAAGATTATGAAATAGATATAACATATAGATCTTATTTAAAAAAATGGTTATATTTTGAGATCATTCCTAAAGTAATTTATAGAAAAGAGAATAATTTCTCTAGCTCAAAACAAATAAATTTTAATTTTTCAATGAGTTTTAATAAATAGAATAAAGAAACCCTAAAAAAAGGGCAAAAAAAAAGCTTATATAAAAAACAACTAAGTTGAATTTCATATAAGCTTTGTAAAAAACTTAAATCTGGCAACGGCCTACGTTTCCGTCAAGGGGACCCTGCAGTATTATCAGCGATGAAGAGCTTGACTACCAGGTTCGAAATGGAGCTGGGTATTTCCTCTTCTCTATAATCACCAGAAAATAAGTAATAAACATTCCAATGAATATTTATTACTTACTTCTAAAAATAGAATAAGTAATATATTGTTAAAGTCTTTAATGAACACTTGCTTATCAAGTGATACACTTAATAAGATAGTAGCCTAAGTAAAATTATAAAATAAGCCAAACGATCTATTAGTACTAGTCAGCTAAACGTCTTACAACGCTTACACACCTAGCCTATCAACCAGCTAGTCTTGCTGGGATCTTCAGGGAAAGTTTATCTTAGAGTTGGCTTCGAGCTTAGATGCTTTCAGCTCTTATCACATCCGTACGTAGCTACCCAACGATGCTCTTGGCAGA
>JABSOL010000067.1 GCA_013215985.1 Campylobacteraceae bacterium | reverse complement strand
TATCTGATATATAAATATTTTCAATTAAATAATTGAGACTAGACTTATCATTAATAGGATAAAAAAATATAAAGAAAATACTTGTAAGTATTAATAAAATAGCTGTTATATATTTCATTATAACAATTCTACTTTATATCCTATTTTTGAAATATTTTTAATACAATCTTTTGGTAATTTCCTTCTTAAATTCCTAACAAGTGAACGAATTGCATCATCACTCATTATTGACTCAGCCCAGATAACATATTCTATTTCTTCATAAGTTACAGGAGTAGATTCTTTTTCACATAATAAGTGTAAAAAATCTTTTTCATTTTTTGTTAGTTTAATTAGTTTATCTGAATCTTTTAATTCTCCAGATTTAGTATTATAAATACATGTTTTACTTAGATATTTTTTTTCGAAAGTATTCAACTTAAAATTATTTACGCATTGCAAAAGCAAAGGAAATATTGTCTCATGTTTTATTGGTTTAGATAAGTATTTAACTAAACCTAAGTCTATTGCATCTAAAAGATATTCTTTTTTTGTATAAGCAGAAAGGACAATAAACTGAGTATCTTTATTGTTTTTTCTAATACTTCTTATCATATCTAAACCTGAGTTTTCTCCAAGGCAAATATCGCAAATAACAATTAAAGGTTTTACTTTTGAAATTATTTCTTTAGCTTCATTAACATTTGAAGATTCATAAACTTTATCAAATAATCTTAAAAAATAAGGTAAAGAATTTTTTCTTAATGAATCATCATCTTCTACATATAATAATTTAATATTTTTAAACTTGTCTTTTATCATAATCTCATTGTACTATAAAAAATATAATAATGATTACTACAATTGTATTTATTTTATTTTAAGATTTACCTAGCCCTATTCTATGGTATTACATTGGCTTTTTTTATTTCTGCTTGTCTTGATGATAGAAAAATCAAGTAATAAGTAAAGATAAATCAATTATCATTCTCAAAAATATTTTACAAAAAAAAGGAAAGTTTTAATGTATTTAAAACAAGTAAACAAAATTTTATTAACATCTATAATTAGTATTTGTACTGCAAATGTGGCTTTTGCAGGTGATAAAACATCTGATATTAATCATGAGGTTACATCTTATGAACAAAGTGCTTATGGAGAAACTAAAGGTTATGTATTAACTAAAAGTTCAACTGGATCTAAAATGGATATAGATATTACAGAAATTCCACAATCATTATCTGTAGTAAGCAGTGATATGATGAATGATAGAGCAGTTCAAAGTATTCAAAATGTTACATCTTATACATCAGCTGTTTTACAAACATATGGAGAGAATGGAGATACAAGAGCAAATTATGGAACACTAAGAGGAGTTTCTTATTTATATAAATCTTCTTTTTTAGATGATTTAAAATTATTATGGGGTTCTCATGCTATTCCAAATATTGATCCATATTCACTAGAAAGAGTTGAAATTTTAAAAGGACCTTCTTCTGTTTTATATGGTGCATCAGCTCCTAGTGGATTATTAAATATGCAAAGTAAAAAACCAAATAATTCAGCTTCTAAAGAAATTGGAATTCAAGCTGGCTCAGATAATTTAAAAAGTATATTTGTAGATATTAATGATTCTATTAATGATAAAGTTTTATTTAGAATAACAAGTAAATTAAAAAGTAAAGATAGCCAATTAGATAAGTCTTCAGATAAATCTTATTTTGTAAATCCTTCTTTAACTTTTTTATTAAATGATGATACTACTCTTGATCTTTTATTATCTCACGCTTATAATGAAACAAAAGGTTTAGGTGTATCTTATTCAGGTGCAAAAAACATCTTTAATTATCATAATGAAATTGCTAAAAATGCAGTAGGAATAAAAAATTATATAAACTATATGGCAACAAAACCAGGTTATGGTGCTCTTGCTCCTCTAGCTGCTATGTCAACACCTGCATATGTACAATACTTAAAAAATGCGGCTGATAAAATTAATGCTGCTGATTTAAAAAGTTCTATGATGGTAGGTTTACCTAATGATGAAAAATTAGAAAAAACGGCAGACTCTATATCTTTAGCTTTAAATCATAACATCAATGAAAATACAAAAATTAAGTCTAATCTTAGATATATGAAAATAGATTCTACTTTTAATAATACGCAACCAAATCCTAAAGGTATACTTGATTTATTAACTATGCAAAAAAAACTATGGGAATTTCCTTTAGCTTTTCATGAAAGATCAATTAAATTAGATTCTTTTGCAATGGATAATAATATTGAATATTCTTGGAATACAAAAAGCACTGAAAACATTTCTTTATTTGGATTAGATTACCAATACTTTAAATATAATAATCAAGCAAAAAAAGCTGTTAATTATTCATTTAATATATTAAATCCTGATTATTCGCAAACAATTACTAAAAGTACTCAAAATAGATATGATACAGATTTTAAAACTGAGCAAATTGGGCTTTATGCATCTAATCAAATGAAAATAAATGATAAAATTATTGTTTCTTCTGCTTTAAGATATGATATTTTAAAAGATAAAGTAACTTTTAATATAGCTAATAATAAAAATAAAAATAGAGATGTAAGTGAAAATAATATTTCTGGAAGATTAGGTCTTGCTTATTTATTTGAGAATGGAATTTCACCTTATATATCTTATGCTACTTCTTTTCAATCAAATACAGGAATAGATAAAAACTTTAATACTTTTTCACCTTCAACTGGAGAACAAATAGAAGTTGGAGCTAAATATAAAGCTAAAAATATTAATGCATTATTTACTTTTGCAGCTTATAAAATCACTCAAAAAGATTCTTTACAAAAAGATCCTGCAGATCATGCTTTTATGGTGCAAAGTGGTGATACTGAAGTTAAAGGTATTGAATTTGATATTACTTCTAAACCAAGTGATAATTCAAATCTAACTTTTTCTTTATCTAAAACTGAAGGAAAAGAAATTAATATGGCTAATAAAAAATATGAAGGAAGAGAATTAGGAAACTTACCTGAATTAGCAGCTTCTATATGGAGTGATTATACATTTAACAGAAGTGCAATTGGTGATTTAAAACTTGGATTAGGTATTAAATATACTGGTAAATCTAAATTCTTACAAGCTGATTATTTTAACTTTGGAGAAGCTCAGCCTGAAAAACTATTTGATGTAGATGCATATACAATGGTAGATGCGTTAATTACTACAAAATATAATAAATGGAATATCGCATTAAATGTTAACAATTTATTAGATAAAAAAGCTAGATTAAGTAATAATTCTATACAAAGTGCTCAAACACAAGGAAGAACTTATGCCTTAAGTGCTTCATATAAATTCTAAGTATAAGATATATTATTTTATATAAAAACCTAAAAAGGGATGTAAAAATTTAATATTTTTACATCCCTTTTTTTACTTTGTAAAAGCCTAGTTTTAGCTTCTCATAATACTTCTTTTATCTAATAAGTTTATTTCTCTTGTCATGATTAAAAAAGAACAAGTAATTATTAAATACAAATTAATTATTATTCTCATAATTATTTTATATAAAAGGGGAAAATTAAATGTATTTAAAACAAGTAAACAAGATTTTATTAACATCTATGATTAGTATTTGTACTGCAAATGTGGTTTTTGCATCTGATATTATTCATGAAGTTACTTCATATGAAGAGAGTGCTTATGCTCCGCTAAAAGGTTTTATAGCTAAAAAAAGCGCAACTGGTTCTAAAATGGATATAGATATAAAAGAAATACCGCAAAGTGTTTCCATTATTACAAATGATATGATGAAAACTAGAAATACTCAAACTATTCAAAATACAACTGCTTATACATCTTCTATTTCTCAGGTCTATGGAGAAAATGGAGATAGTACAACAAACTATGGTTATATTAGAGGAATAGGACAAATTTATAAATCATCATTTTTAGATGGGTTAAAACTTCTTCACACAGGTTTTTTAGTACCAAATATAAATCCATACTCACTTGAAAGAGTTGAAGTATTAAAAGGCCCTGCTTCTGTACTTTATGGTTCAGCTGCTCCTGGTGGATTATTAAATTTACAAAGTAAAAGAGCACATCATAAAAATGAAGGTGAACTTGGAATTACTTATTCATCTTTTAATAATAAAACAATTTTTGCAGATATTAATCAAAGAGTGAATGAAAAAGTATCTATTAGAGTTAATGGAACATATAAAAAAGGAGATAGTGAATTAAAAGAATCTTCAAATATGTCTTACTCTTTTAATCCATCTTTACTTTATACAATTGACGATGATACTACTTTAGATATTTATACATCTTTTACTAAAGATCAAGTAAAAGGTTTAGGTATAACTTTTTCAGGTGGTAAAGCTATATCAAATGTTCATAACTCAGTTTCTTTAAATGCAGCAGGTATTAAATCTCTTATTAACTATATGGATCCCCGTTTTTTAGCTGTTCCTAGTACATATTGGATAGGTAAAATCAATCAGTCTGCACAAGAAGTAAATAGTTTAAATCTTCCAGCTGATTTATTAATTGGAGCTTCTGATAAAGAATTATTAGAAAAAGAAAATAAATCTATTACAAGTGTTTTTAATAAAACTTTTAATGATGATTTATCATTTAGATCTTCTTTAAGATTTTCAAAGATGAAGGGAAAATCTCGTTATTCAAATATTGATTTTACATCTATGATTGGTTCAATCGCAAACCTTAATCCTGATTTATCAAAACTTTCTTTTGAATTAGTTAAAAATGAATCTACTATGAAATCATTTGCTATGGATAATTCATTATTATCTAAGTGGAATACAAAAAATGTAGAAAACTCTTCTATGATAGGACTTGATCTTCAATACTATGATTTTAATCAAAGATATCAAAAAGAAGACAAATATGGATTTGATCTTAAATCAAAAAAAGTAACTAACTATGTAAATAGTACAGGTTTAGTTAAAAAAGAAAATAGAAAAATGAAACAAGTAGGTTTATATGCTCAGAATTCAGCAAAAATAGCAAATAAATATATTCTTTCTACTGCACTAAGATATGATAAATTAAAAGAAACAATTACAAATGAATTAACTAATAATTCAAAAAAACAAGATGATTCAAATGTATCGGGAAGAGTAGGATTTGTTTATTTATATAATGATGAAATATCTCCATATATTACATATTCAACTTCATTTCAAGCAAATGCAGGAGAAAATAAACAAGGTGAGAAATTTATACCTTCTATTGGAAAACAAATTGAAATTGGTTTAAAATATAAATCTAAAAATGATAAAACTTTTATTACTTTAGCTGCTTTTAAACTAGATGAAAATGATATTGTAAGTGATTCAAGAGATCCAAATTATAAAGTACAAGAAAAAGATATTTCAATTAAAGGAATAGAACTTGACATTACTTCTAATCCAATAGATAATATGAATCTTACTTTCTCATTCTCTAAAATGAAAGGTAAATCATTAAATACTCCAAATCCTAAGTTTGATGGTCATAATTTAAGTGATATTCCTGAATTTACATCATCTTTATGGAGTGATTATACATTTAAAAATACGAAGTTAGGTCATCTTAAATTTGGTGCAGGTGTAAAATATATAGGAAAAGCTGATTATATTAGACCTGATTATTTAGATGTACCTTTAAAAACACAAAAAGTATATAAAATTGATGATTATGCAATGATTGATGTATTAATTGCAAGTGAATACAATTCTTGGAACATAAATCTTAATATAAATAATATATTAGATAAAAAAACAAAACTTGCAAATGGAAGTACTCAATCTAGAGAAACACAAGGAAGAACATTCTTACTAAGTGCAGCTTACAAGTTCTAAAACAAATTTAATAGAATACTTATTATGCTTGTCATGATAGGTATTTTATTAAGAGCTTATTCATCAGTATTCGATTATCATTCTCAGAATAAATATTAGTAAAATAGATATATTCATCTTTTTTACTAATATTTAAATAACTCTAGATAGAACTATTTAAAAGGAAAACTTTGAATCTTAGAAAAATACTTTTTGAAAAAGACAAAAATGCTGATATAGGGAAAATAAGATTGACTTCAGCCTTTGTTGGTGGACTTATTAATGCATATACATGTATTTGCATAATATCTTATTTTCTAAGATATACAATATTTGAAAACATAGTACTTGTTATTATTATACTTCCCATTATATGGTCCTCTTTTGCTTTATGGATTATTATGTCAAAAACCAAAATTAATGCAATTATGAAATTTATTATACCTTTTATAATTCTATTCTCATTTATAAAACTACTAGGATAACAATGAAAAAAAAATTATTTAATATTCACAGATTAATAGGAATAAATATTGTTTTATTCTTTTTTGTATCTTTATTTTTTGGAATATTAACAATATTCCAACCTTATGTAAATATTTGGGAAAATACAAAAATGCACATTAAAGAAGTTAATATTGAAAATATTAACTTAAATAAGTGTTTTAATCAAGTTAGGAAAAGATCATACTTTGGAGAAAAAGGGGAAAAATTATCGAATGATTTAATTAAGTTTAATTTTCCATCGAAAGAAGTTAAAGCCAATAATTTAATAAATATATATAATAGACCAAATTTTTACTTAGACCCAAAAACATGTAAAAAAGTTAGAATAAAAGCTTTTACTATATCTAAATTCTTTGATTCAATTCATACAGGTGGAGGAATATTTAATTCTATTTTTATGAAAATTTTATTTGGTTTTTCATCTGTTGCTATTGTATTTTTGTGCCTAAGTGGATTATTATTAATTATACGGAATTCATATAAGAATAAAAAGACAAACTCACCTAAAACTTTTTTTGCGAAATATCACAGATTAATACTTTTATATACTCTTCCTTTAGTGCTAATTTTTGGAGTAACTGGAGCTTTATTTAATTTAGGTGTTTATAGTTCACCTGTAATTACTTCTTATTTATCTGATGGTAAAACTATGAATATTTTATCATTAGATAGGAATATATTAGTAGATCCAGATTTAGAAATAATAAAAGCTAGTCAAAAAGTTAAATCAATTAAATTAAATGATTTATATTTAAAAGCTAAAAAAGAGTTTGAAGATATTGTTTTTTATGAAATGGAAGTTTATAATTATAATGATATTAATGCACGAGTAAAATTCATTGGTTATGAGCCAAAAAATATTTTCATATCTTCAGTTGGAAATGAAACATATGTAGTTCTAAATGGAAATACTGCAGAAGTTATTGATAAAAAAACAGCGGATCAAGGAACTTTTGCAGAGAAAACTTTAGATGCTTTATTTTATTTACATTATTTAAGAACATTTGATGATATACCTAGAGTTATTTTTGCATTTATTTGTATGGGAATATTATTTGGTATTGTATGTTCAGTTTTATTATGGATGAAAAGATCAGCTAAAGGAAATTTTTCTACAAAAGTTATGAAACCTTTAATTTTTACAATTATTGTAGGATCAATATTAAGTTCATCTTTACTGTTTTTAACATCTTGGATCATTCCTAAGTCTTATTTATATTTTTCTTATAATGAAACACTTTATTATACTCAAGAATTATTATTTTATTTTACTTATGTATTTGTATTTATATATATTTTATTTAAAAAATCTTTTTATAGAATCACAAAACATATAGTTCTTTTATCTGGAATACTATTTATATCATCTGTTATTGCACATGATTATTTTTCTTCATTTACGATGGTAAAAAGTTTTAACTTAGAAATATGGGAAGTGTTTTATACAGACTTGTCACTTATAATTGTAGGTCTTTTATTAATTTACTCTTCTTATAAATTAAAAGAAGAATTATTTGAAGAGAATAAAACTATTGATGAAATAAAATAATGACATTAAATGAAATAGAAATTAATCAAATAGCTCTAATAAAAAAGATTACAGCTTCTGGTAAACTTTTACAAAAACTATATGATATGGGTTTTATAGAAGGTAATTCTTTAAAATTAATTAGAAAATCTCCCTTAGGAGATCCTATTGAAGTAGAGATTTTATCTTATAATATTACGCTTCGTATTCAAGAGTCAAAATGTATTGAAGTTATATATGAATAATATAAATGTAGCCCTTGTAGGACAACCTAACTGTGGAAAGTCTTCTATATTTAATATGCTTACAAATATTAAACAGCATATTGCTAATTATCCAGGTGTAACAATTGATAAAAAAAGTGGTGTATATACTCACAAAAACCTTGATATTAATGTAATTGATTTACCAGGAACATATTCTTTTTCTTCTTTCTCTACAGAAGAAAAGATTACAAGAGATTATATTTTACATTCAGATACAGATATTATTATTAATACTATAGATTCTTCAAATATAAGAAGAAATCTTTATTTATCTATGCAATTATTTGATATGCAAAAACCTCTTGTTTTTGCTTTTAATATGTTAGATGTTGCAAAAACAAATGGTTATGAATTTGATTTTGAAAAACTATCAAAGATATGTAATGCAAAAATAGTTAAAACAATTGCTAGTAAAAAACGAGGTATTAGTGATTTAAAAGATGCAATTCATGAAGTTAAAGATGAAAAAGACCTATATATTTCAAAAACTTTAGATTATAAAAATTTACAAAAATATATAAATAAAATAAAAGATTTAATCAATATTGAATCCCTTGAAGTTTCAAAACATTATTTGAGCGTAAAACTTCTTGAAAATGATCAAGAAATTCAAAAAATTATAAATGAAAAATCTACGAATGCAGAAGAAATTTTAGAAAAAACTCTTGAATATCAAAATGAATTTAACAAAATATATAATATCACCGCTCATGCATATATTGTAAAAATCCGTTACGACAAAGCTGACGAATTTGTTAAAGCCTGTACTCTAAAATATAAAACAAAAGAAAAAACAATAAGTGATAAAATTGATTCAATTGTATTAAATAAATATCTAGCACTTCCAATATTAGGTCTTATTATTTTTACTTTATATCAATTATCAATAGTATATGGGTATGAACTAACAAAGTATACCTGGCCTATTTTAGCTTGGTTAAAAAATACATTAATTACATTTTTCCCAAATGAAAACATAGCTAGTATTCCTTATATTACGCAATTTGCCCACTGGATGATAAATAGTGTAAATGCACTACTTAATTATTTGCCAATATTTTTTATATTATTCTTTTTAATTGCTTTACTTGAGAATGTAGGATATATGCCAAGAATGGCTTTTATTCTGGATAGAATTTTTGTGAGGTTTGGTTTACATGGAGAATCAACCCTACCTTTAGTTTTAGGTGGTATATTTGCAGGTGGATGTGCAGTTCCTGGTGTTATGGCCACAAAAGGAATGAATGATAAAAAAGCTCAAATGGCAACTATGTTAACAGTTCCTTTAATGAACTGCCTTGCTAAAATTCCTTTTTTCACTCTTATCTTAGCTGCTTTTTTTGAAGAAGATTTAGCTTTAATGATGTTTTTAATTTCAACTATTACAATTTTTGTAGCTTTAATTGTTTCAAAACTTTTAACACTTACAGTATTAAGATCACATGAAAGTACACCTTTCATAATGGAATTACCTTCTTATCATATGCCTACTCTACGAGGTTTACTAGTAAAAGTATTTGATAGAATATATTTGTATTTAAAAAAGATCGTAACAATTGTAGCCGCAGTTGCCGTTGTTTTATTTGTATTAATTCAATTTCCTGGAATTTCAAAAGAAAAAAAGATTGAATTAAATAATAAAGCTTTGTTCATGGAAAAAGGTTTTTATACAAGAGTAGAAAATAATAAATACTATATACATGTAAATGAGAAAAGAGAATTAAAGAAATTAATAAATTATTACACTTCTTATAAAAAAGAAAAAATGAATACGACAAGTAAAACTACAGCTTTAGAAATTGATGTTTATTATAAAAATATAAATCCTGTCTTTTTTACTTTTGTAAAACCTAAAAGAGATAAAGAAGCGAGAAAAATAAACAAAGCTTTAAAAAAACTATTAAAAGTTAGAAAAAGACTCTTTCGTGAAATTAAAAATGAAAAAATAGAAAACTCTGCTTTAGGAGCTATGGGTAAGTTTTTTGTTCCATTAACACAATATGCAGGATTTGACTGGAAAATAAATGTTGCATTTTTATCTTCATTTGCAGCAAGAGAAAGTTCAGTATCCACTATTGGAGCTATTTATGAAAGTCATAAAGATACAGAAGCTAACTCAATTAAAAGTTCAAATGCTTATAGTCAATTAGGTGCTGTTGCAATTATTATTTTTATGGCCTTAACTCCACCGTGTATAGCTACAATGATTATGATAAGAGTGCAAAGTAATTCTTATAAATGGATGTTTTTTTCTATTGTATATCCTATGTTTTTAGGTTTGCTTTTTTCAATAGGAATATTTCAAATAGGAAATTATTTCCAACTAAGCGGAGTTTTGGCCATGGTTTATTTTTATATTCTAATCATACTTATTACAATAGTTTTAAGTTTAATACCAAACAATAAAAAGGAAAAATATGTTTAAAAAGATTTTATTAATAAGTGTTTTAGTTTTAAGTGCACATGCGCATACAGCACTTATGACTTGTTTTGACAATGGTGATGATACTATTACTTGTGAAGGTGGTTTTTCATCAGGGGCTAGTGGTAGTGGAATTAGCATTTATATTAAAGTAAATGAAGAAAAAGTAATAAATAGCATTATGAATGAAGATAGTGAATTTACTTTTAGTAAACCAAAAGAAAAATATTTTGTAACTTTTGATGCAGGAAAAGGTCATCTTGTTAAAATTTCTTCTGAAGATATAGTTGAATGAGTAAAGAAGACTTACTTTTTACAGCTCTAATTCTATTTTTTGCACTATTTTATATTTACAAAACTTTATTTAAAAAAAGTGATTGTGGAAACTGTGCCTGTGCAGGAAACAAAAAAAGCAAACACTTAAACAAAAATAAATAATATCCATGTATAACTTCTAATTAAAATATATTAGAAGTTATATTATTAAATTAATTCTCTTCAATCTTAAATTTAATATCTAAGATAAACTTACTCTTTTACACCTTCTCCCTAAATAAACTAAATTTAAATTTAAAATAATAAGATTTACTTTTAAATAAAGATTATTATTATCATTATAATGGTATATAGTATGTGATAAATTAAGAAAAAAAACATATTATTGTTTTTTTCTTAAATTAAATATACTAAGGAAGACTTTTGAAGAAATTATATATAAGTAAAGTATTCGCTATATTCAGTCTAGTGATATTTTTTACAGGTTGTGGTAATAGTTCTAGTGATGAAGAAAGTAAAAAGATTAAAGAAATTAAAATAATAGACTATCAAACTAAAGAAGATTTAGGGAAAGCATTATTTTTTGATAAAAATTTATCTAAGAACAGAACACAGTCATGTGTTACCTGTCATAACCCAGAACATGCATTTGTTGATAAAAGAGAGAGTTCTTTAATGAAAGAATTAAAACAAGCTGTTTCAGTAGGAGATGATAAGATGTCAATTGGAAATAGAAATACTCCTACAATTAATTACGCCATGCTAACACCAGATTATCATTATACTTACCCTAATTTTATAGGTGGAATGTTTCATGATGGAAGAGCTAAGAACTTACAAGAGCAAGCAGGCATGCCTTTATTAAATCCTGTAGAAATGAATATGTCTAGTAAACGTGAAGTTATTTCAAGAATTAAAGAAAATAAAAACTATATAAATGCTTTTAATAAAATGTTTAATACTAATATTTTAAATAATGAAGAAAAAGCTTATTTAGCTCTAACTTCAGTACTTGCAACTTTTGAAAAAAGTAAAGTTTTTAATAGTTTTGATAGTAAATATGATTTATATTTAGAGGGTAAATATAAATTAAAAGAAAATGAAAAACTTGGTTTAGAACTATTCTTTTCAAGTGATAAAACTAATTGTACTTCTTGTCATCTTGTAGATGAACTAAATAAAGAAAATAAAAAAGAAACTTTTACATCATATGAATATTTTAAACTGGGAATTCCTCAAAATTATTTAGTACATGATATAAGAGTAAATCTAAATTTAGAAAAAGAAGAGACAATTGATAATGGATTGTTTGAGAATAAAAGAATATTATTTGATAAACAATTTAATAGAGAAGAAAGTACTGAATATAAAAAAGGTGCATTTAAAACTCCTACATTAAGAAATATTGCTATAACTTCTCCATATATGCATAATGGTTTATTTCAAAAACTTGATACTGTTCTGAAATTTTATGAATTTAGAAGAGATGTTACTTCTTACCCAATAAATCCAGAAACAAATCAAACGTGGAATGAATCAGAAACAAAAGGTTCAGGAGAATTTAGTCTTGGAAATGGAAAAGGTTTAAATCAAAATGAAATAAATGCAATTATCTCTTTTTTAAAGTTATTAACAGATAAACAATATGAACACTTATTAAAATAAAAGTTCTTAATTTAAGAAGAATAAATACTCATCAATATTTAATAAAATTAAATTAGAGTATTTATTCTTTCAAAAAATAGATATATTTAAAATATATTACTAATCTAATAATAGTTTATAACCGTAATTATAACTATTTAAAATAGTTAATTCAGGAACTTTCTTTTTCAGTTTTGATATAACATTTTTTAAA
>JABSOL010000066.1 GCA_013215985.1 Campylobacteraceae bacterium | reverse complement strand
GGGAATGGAGGCATTTGATGAGTTGGTCCGACGATTACCCCAACCCTACTTAGAGGCACCAGAAAAAGAACAAAAAGAAAAGAAACAGAAGAAGGAAAAGAAGAAAGAAATTTGGCAGATCGGCCATGTCGGATATTCGTGAACCATTAGGTAATAGACCAAGAAGAATCTCAAGAAGCGAAGGCTTCGTTCCGAATTTCAATTTAGGACAAGGTATTCTTGATGCAAAAGAAAGAGAAAGGAGAACAGCAGACTCTGTTACCTCTGACACTTCAAATGCTTCTGAAGTTGATGAATATAAACGCTTAGGGCTAATTCTACATTCTAAACTGCTATTTGTAGGCATATTAATGAAAAAATAAAAGGAATGCAAATTAAAAGAGAAATACTTTGTTTTACAATCTCTTTTTTAATATTTTAGTTAATAAACTTCACTCTTTTTAATAAATCTTAATATATTACTTTTGATAAATATAAACCATATGGATCAGCTGGTTTTTTATGATATTGTTTTTTATTATTAAGCTGTTGTAATAAATCATCATTTGATAATTTACCTCTTGAGACTTCTAGTAAAAAACCTACCATTAACCTTATTTGTGATCTTAAATATGAGCTAGCAGTAAACTTAAATACATAAACATCTTTATATTTATAAAATGATGTTTTAAAGACTTCTCTTTCAAAATTATCTTTATCACTACCTTTTTTATGAAATAATTCAAAATTATGAATTCCTTCAAATAAAACTATTGCTTCTTTAATTCTTTTTTCATTTATATCTTTTACATAAGTTTGATATTTAAAAGAAAAAGCAGAAGCCGGTTTTGAAGAAATAATATATCTGTAAACTCTCTTTTTTGCAGAAAATCTTGAATGAAATAATTCATCTACTTCATTAATATGTTTAATTCTAATTGATAAAGGAAGTTTATTATTTAAAACTTTTTTTAACTTTTCAAAAGATTTAGCCCAAAAAGAAGGAAGAAGAGTGTTAAATACTTGTCCCGTTGCATGAACTTCTTTATCTGTTCTTCCAGAGAGAATAATTTTTGTATCAATATTTATACTTTTAAATGCTTTTAACAACTCATTCTCAACAGTATTTTTATCAAGTTGTTTTTGTGAACCAAAATATTCTGTACCATCATATTCAATGACAAATTTTACATTCATTAGTATAAAGACTTTATTTTTTTATAATATATTAAATATGAAAGTAATATCCAAATACTTGTAACAATATATAGTGCTTCTAATTCAAATTTATCACTTGTTTTTTTTGCAAAAATATAGAATAGTACAACAATAATAACTGCATACATTGTTGTTGAATTTTTATCATATCTAGGATTAAAATAACCATAAGCAATTACAAAAAGTAGTGAGATACAAGGGAATATTGAAACTAAAATATAAAAAGATAAATCATCTAAATCTTTATCTTTTTTTAGTTTATCTACCCAAAAATTATAAGAATTAGTAAACTCTCTTAATTTGTTACCAGATAAAGAATCAGATATATTCATTTCTTTAAAATCAATTTGATTAATGATATTGTTTTCAATAAAAAATGATTTTCCATTCTTTAGAATAAAACTTAAATTACCTTTATCATTTTTTAGTTCTGCTTCTTCTGAAAGAATAAATTGATCAACTTTTTTATCAGTTTTAAATAAAGTAACATTAGTAAATTTATTATCTTTTTTCTTCTCTATATAAATTAACCAAGGTCCAAATTTTTGTCCAAACTCTGAAGCTTTAATATTAAAATTTGCTTCTTTCTTTTTATCATTTAATAAAGAAGCTGTTAAATAATTAGTTTTAGGAATAAGTCCAACTGAAACAACTAAAAGAGATAAAGACATTAGGAAACATATAGGAAAAAGCATTTTAGCTATTTTTAATGGATTCAATCCAAATGAAGTAATTACAATTAGTTCATATTCATGAGACAACTTACCTAAAGATATAACTAATGATATAAAAAAAGATATTGGAACTGTATAAAATATTATCTCAGGAAGTATATATAAATATAAAGTAAATAGTTCTCTTCCATTTAGAGTAATAACTGAAGTTAAAGAAGCTATTTTTACTAAAAATATTATTGAAGTAATAAAAAACAGACCCAATATAATTGGGAAAAATGTATGTGCTATATTTGAAAATAGATATTGTTTGATTTTCATAATAAAACCTTTGAAAATGAAAAAATAAATTCTAAAAACATTCCTAAACTTAAAAAAGGAATAAATGGTGTTTGTAAATCATTTTTTGTAATATTTGAATAAATTGAAGGAATAATAGCTAAAATAGATGCTAAAAATATAGCTACAAGACCTGCTTTTACACCTAATATTATACCAATAATTGCAATAATTGGTATATCTCCCTCACCTAAAGCTTCTTGTGTTTTTAAATCATCATTTTTTGTAAATCTAGCTTTAATATTTTGAATATAAAATGTTAATACAAAAGATAATAAAGATATAGCACCTGCAAATAAAAATGCATTAGTAAAAGCTTGCATAATATTATCATAACTTGCTATAAAAGCTAAAATCAAAGCAGATAATAAAAAATAATCTGGAACTGCTTTAAATTTAAAATCAATAAAAGATAAAACTATTAAATTATAAAATAAAACTATTAAAAATAAACTTTCATATGAAAATCCATTTTTATATACGATTAAAACTGTACAAATAGCAGATATTAATTCAACAAAAAAATAATTAATAGAAAAAGATTCTTTACAATATGCACATTTTCCTCTTAATAATAAATAAGAAAGAATTGGAATATTATGATAAAATTTAATATCTTTTTTACAACATAAAGTTTGAGAACAAGTTATTACTATTGACTTATTAGAATTAGTTCTTATAATAACTACATTTAAAAAAGATCCAAAGGCAGCACCTAAAATAAATAAAAAACTATACTCCACCAAATCTTCTTTCTCTGGAATTAAAATCACTTAGAATATCACTTAGTTCCATTTTAGAGAAATCAGGCCAGAAAGTTTTAGTAAAAAACATTTCAGAATAAGCATTTTGCCACAATAAATAATTTGATAATCTTACTTCTCCAGAAGTTCTAATTAATAAATCAACATCTGGCATAAAATAAGTATCTAAATTAGAAGAAATATTTTCTTCTGTAATTTCTTCATTCTTTTCTACAAGTTTTTTAACAGCTCTCGTAATTTCATCTCTTGATCCATAGTTTAATGCTAAGACTTGTGTAAGACCTGTACATTTTGATGTTTTAATTTCTAAATTTCTAATAGTTTTTTGTAAAGCTTCAGAAAACTTACTAATATCGCCTATTGCTCTAAATCTAATATTATTCTCTACATATAATTGAAGTTCATTCTTAAAGTGATTAGATAAAAGTCTCATTAAAAATTCTACTTCTAATTTAGGTCTATTCCAATTTTCAGTTGAAAAAGCATATAATGTAAGATATTTTAAGCCAATATTAGAGCAGTGAATTGTAATTTCTCTAACTGTTTTAACTCCAGCTTCATGCCCTGCAGTTCTTTTTAAATTTCGCTCTTTTGCCCATCGACCATTGCCATCCATAATAATAGCAATATGAGATAACTTATTGCTTTCCATTATATTCACCTTTTAGCTTATTTATTAAGTCAAATGAAACATTTAATTTTGAACCTTGAATCACAAAACATTTGTTATTAATAAATAATTCAATAATATTATTGTCTGAACCAAAATTATTATTGTCATTTATAATATTTAAACATACAGCATCAAGATTTTTTATTTTTAACATGTTTTTTGCATTAATATCTGCAATTTCTTCATTTGTTTCGGCTTTAAAACCAATAGATATAATTTCATCTTTATCTAATGAAGATAAAATATCCATATTTTGTTTTAAATTTAAAGTCCAAGTTTGACCTAAGTCTTCTTTTTTTAATTTACCATCTTCTTTTAAAGAAGGTAAATAATCACTAATAGCAGCAACCATAAATAAATATGCTTTTTTATCATTTGTATTTTTTCTAATACTTGATAATGAAGAAACTAGACTTTCATACATTTCATCGCTTGAGCTTACTTTTATTATTGATATCTCTTTTGGAAGGTTTTCATATCCTCTTGTAGATACAAGTTTTACTTTTGCACCTTTTAAATATAAAGAAAGTGCTAAAGATGAAGCCATTTTTCCAGATGAAAAGTTAGAAATATATCTAACATCATCTATTTTTTCTATAGTTCCACCACCACTTATAATAACATCTCTATTTAACCAATAATCATCTTTTATTAACTCTTTAACAGATGCATAATATATATCTTCAATATCAGCCATAGCACCTTTACCTATATCTCTACAAGCTAGTTCTTTTGAAGTAGGCTCAACAATTTTATATGAATGATTTTCTAAAAATATTAAACTCTCTTTTGTAATAGGGTTTTCAATCATATTAGTATTAGCAGCAGGACATAAAATTTTATTACCTTTATATGCTAAACATACTTGAGTAAGAATATTATCTGCGATACCATTTTTTAATTTGTTAATAGTATTTGCAGAAGCTGGTGCAAGGATTAAAATATCTGCCCATTTTCCAATTGATATATGATTATATAAAGAATCTTTATCCCAATTCTCATTTGTATCATCTAAAATTTTAGCCTGTGATATTGTCTCAAAAGTAAGTTCTGTAATAAATTTTTTAGCAGAAGCAGACATAATTATTTTTACATTTGCTTCTGCTTTTATAAATAGTCTTATTAATTCTAATGTTTTATAAATAGCAATTGAGCCAGTAACTGCAATTAGAATATTTTTATTTTTTATCATTTAGATCTTTTCTTTCTTAAAAAATCTATAAAAGTAGTTTTTCACTGTTTTTAAAGAAGCTCTTGTAATTACAAGATCACCTTCATTTACATCTTTACTAATTGTGCTTCCCGCAGCAATCATAGAGTTACTCGCAATTCTAACAGGAGCTATTAACTGCGTATCTGAACCTACAAATACATTTTTACCAATAATAGTTTTATGTTTATTTATTCCATCGTAATTACAAGTAATAGTTCCACAACCTATATTAGTACCCTCGTCTATTTCACAATCACCTAAATAAGATAAATGTCCAGCTTTAACACCTTTTAATATAGCTTTTTTAGTTTCAACAAAATTTCCAATATGAGTATCAGATATATCTGACCCTGGTCTAATTCTAGCCATTGGACCAGCGCTTGAGTTTATAATTTTTGAGTCTTCCACAATTGTATTTGTTTTAATAGTCGAAGAAATTATATGAGTATTTCCTAAAAGAGTAACACCATTTTCTAAAATAGTTTCACCTTCAATTTTAACTGCTTCTTCAATATAAATAGTTGAAGGAAGTCTCATTATAACACCAGCTTTTAAGAAATCATTTTTGATTCTATTTTGGTGAATTACTTCTGCTTGGCTTAAATCAAGTTTTGAATTAACACCCTTGAAGTTTTCCTCATTTACAATTAATGGTTTAAGAGTTTTATTATCATTAATTGCCATTTCAACTAAATCAGTAATATAATATTCTTTTTGAGCATTATCACTTGATAGTTTTGGTAAAGATTTTAATAAAAACTCTGTATTAAATTGATAAATACCAGCATTTGCAATATTTACTTCTAATTCTTTAGGATTTGCATCTTTTTGCTCTACTATTTTAACAATTTTATTATCTTTGATAATTACTCTACCATATCCAGAAGCACTATCTAATTCTAATACAGACATAACAATTGTATCATTTGAATCAAACTTTCTTAATTCATCTGCTTGAATTAATGGCATATCACCATTTAAAACTAAAGTTCTTTCGTAAAGAGGAGAAATTCCCATAACTGCTCCCCCAGTTCCAGGATAGTTTTCTAAATCTTGTAATAAGTATTTAATTTTATTTGGAAAATAATTTTCCATAGTTTTTTTAACTAATTCATATTGGTGGTATAAAACAACAGTAACATCATCACTTAGTTCTAAAGCAGCTTTTATTGAATAATATAACATTTCTTTTCCAGAAATTTTATGTAAAACTTTTGGAAGTGATGATTTCATTCTAGTTCCTGCACCAGCAGCTAATATAATTATTGATGTGTTATTCATTTTTATCCTATTTTATGGTATTAAAGCGTTGTTTATTTCACTTTTTAAATTTACTACTACTTGTCTTATTGATTCTTTCATTTTTTCATCTGTGATACTTAAATTTAAAAGTTTATTTAAATTCTTTTCTCTATCTTTAAAATATTTAGCAACTACTTTTGATTTTTTATTATTGTTGTACATTAAAACACCAGATGTTAATAAAGTTACAATAAGTCTTGCATGTCCCAAAATTGCCGCATAATTTAATAAAGAGAAACCAGAATAATCACTGATATCCATACTAGCACCAGAAGTAATTAGTAATTTTGCAATTTTATAATTACCTTTCCATTGAGTATGGTGTAATGCTGTTCTTCCTTGTTTATCTTTTAAATTTAGATCTGTTTTTTTCTTTAAAAGTCTTTCTACTACTTCTAAATCACCTGCAATTACAGCTTTATGGTAAACTGTTCGCCCATCTTTATCTGCTACTTCAGCATTTACTCTAAATTTTAAGAAAAATGATATTTTTGCTAAAAACATTTCTCTCTGGCCAACAGTATTAATCTTTAGTCCATGCTCAATTAAAACAGATAATGGAGTATTTTTTTCTTTATCAACAATATTTGCATCAATTCCTGCATTAAAAAACATAGAAATTAAAGCTGTATTATTATATGTAATAAAATCAAATATTAAACTCTGTCCATTCTTTTTTTGATAATTAATATTTGGTTTAAAAATTAAAAAATGTTTTAAGAGAGAGTAATAATCTCCTTCTGGATCTACTTTCATAAGTCTTCTAGAACTTGGTCTTTTTCTTGAATATTTTACTAAAATAACTTCAACAATTTCATCAATCACTGATCTTTCTTGATTATCTAATTCATCAATATTAATATTTTTATCTAATAAATAATCAATCATTTCTTGATGTTTTGGACCTTTTAAAACAAGATCAAATAATACTGTTCTTCCATCATTGTCTTTAACATTAATATCAGCTCCAGCAGCAATTAAAAAGTCAATAATTGGATAATTATTTTTTTCAACTTCTTTAGCCAGTGTACTGAACCCTTTATCATCAAGTTTATTTATATCTAAACCAGAATCAATTAGAACTTTTGTAAGACTTAAATAATCATTAGACTTAAAAATATGTTTGTATTTATCTGTATATTCATTTTTATCTGATTTTATTTTTGAAAGTAATTCTAATATTTTTAATATTTCATCAGATAAAGTTTTAGAATACTTGTTTTGTTCATTTAAATTAATACCATAATCGATTAATAATTCAATTATTTCTATGTTTTTATGACCTAATAAAACAGCATTAAACATTACATTTTGTTTATCTTTATCTTGTATATTAATATTAATACCAGAAGCAATTAAATATTTTGAGATTTTTACATTCTTTTTTAAAATAGAATAAAATAATACAGTTCTTCCATCTTTATCAATTAAATTAATATCTTCTATATTATTTACTACTTCTTTTACAATATCTATGTTACCACCCTCTACTGCATCAAATAAAGTAGTTCTTCCATAATTATCTTTTACATTTAGATTTGGATTATATTTTAATAATATTTTAAATGTACGGATATTACCTTCAAGTGCAACATCTTGTACAATTGTTCTTCCTGATGAATTAATTCTAGATAAAGAAGCTCCATGTTCAAGAATATAACGTATTAATAGAGTATCTTCTTTATAAATAGCTTCATCCAAAACTGTTTTTCCATAATTATCTTCTATATTAACATCTACGTTATGTTTAAAAAGAATTTTCATAGAATCTGTTTTTCTTTTTTGCACTAAATAAAAAAGTAAAGTTCTACCTTTTGCATCTTTTTGATTAATATCAACGCCAGAATTTATTATCTTATCAATTTTTGATTCATCAATGTTTTCTTTTAATAATTCTTTTTTTAACTGTTCATGTTTATTACTAGTAAAAACACCAATCATTCATTTTGTCCTTCTTATCTTCTATTAAGTATATTTTATCAAAGTTATCTTAAAATCTTCGTTTTCTTTTACTACTATAATTTCTTGATTCTTTATCATCACTATTTGCTCTTGAATTTGGATTTCTAGATTCTTTATCTTTTCTAGAATATTTACCTTCGTTATTTACTGAATCTTTTTTAGGATATTTTGAATCATTATCATAAGTTTTAGATTTATAAGGTTTTGAATCTTTATCATCTCTATATCTTTTACTGTAATTTGGTTTTCTTCCTTGAGTTTTACTTTTATTAAACTCTTCTCTTAAATTTGTATTTTTTAAAGATTTTTCAATAAATTGATTTAATACATTTCTTTGGATAACAGCTTTTATGCTATCTGGAAAAAGTTCTGGTTTTTTATGTCCTAACCATAAATATAAAGATATTTTTTTAATTTCATCTTCAACTAAAAGTAAATCTTTTGTAGTAATTGCTTTTTTAGGAAGTGTAATTGAAGGTTTATATCTTGATACTTTATTTTTAACTACAGTTGCAATATATGCTTCATAAGCTTGAGCAATTAAAGGTGATCTTGTAGTCATAGGAGCTTGAGCTAAAAGATATTTTTCTTCAAGTTTTAAATTAAACTTTTTATCAACTATTTTTGCAGCTTCTAACATTGAAGATAAATTAGCAGCTCTAAATGGACCTGAGAATTTCATATTCTGCGCAAAATAAGTTAATACTTTTGTTAAAGATGTTGTTTGTAAATGATTTGATAACTCTTCTAATTGAGAATTATTAATTTTTACATTAAAAGGCCCTTTGATAGTTTTAACTGGTTTTTTATATTCTTCTGTTATATATTCAAGAGTATCTTGATATGTAGCACCAATATATCCAACTTCATGCATACCAAATCTACCAGCACGTCCTGCTATTTGAACAATTTCATTAACATTAATTCCACGTCTAGAAATACCGTCAAACTTTTTATGATTTGTGAATAAAACAGTTTTAATAGGAAGGTTAAGTCCCATAGCAATTGCATCAGTTGCAATTAAAATATCAGTTTCACCATCTCTAAATCTTCTAGCTTCATCACGTCTAACTTCTGGTGATAAATTTCCATAAATTACAGATACTTTATGTTTTCTTGAAAGTCTTGATTTAAGTTTTAATACTTCTGCTCTTGAGAAAGCTAAAAGTGCAGTTCCAGATTCTAATTTATTTAAAGAAGTAGCTTTTTCCATAACTTCTAAAGGATTTTTTCTTTGAAATTTAACAATTTCTAAATCTTCTTCTAAATACTCAGCTATTTTTTTAATAGCATCAAGAGCATTTACAGAACCTGTCATTATTATAGTTGAAGCAGGACAGCCAATAATTGCATTAACCCAAGCCCAACCTCTATCTTTATCACCTAACATTTGAACTTCATCAATTAGTGCTAAATCAACATCAAGATCAAAATCCATCATTTCAATTGTTGAACATACATGAGCTGCATCTTCTTTTAATAACTGTTCTTCACCTGTAATTAAAGAAGCTTCAACTCCATTAGCATTTAAGTCTTCATATCCTTCAAGTGCTAAAAGTCTTAAAGGTGCTAAATATAATCCAGAGTTAGCCTCTTTTAATTCTTGCATTGCTGAATATGTTTTACCAGAGTTTGTAGGTCCCACAAAAAATTTTAATTTTCTTTTCATACTTCGTGCTAGTGGGTATAGCTCTTTTAAATCACAATTTAAAAGTGTATGTAATTGATCTTGCCATTTGTTTTGCATATGTATTTTATCAACTCGCTTTATTATTTATAAATGGATTTTATCATAATATTACAAATCTCTTACTTAGAGATAATAGATTTTTATTATAAATAATTTAATAATTTAAATATATATTATTTTTTATTTAGAAGAAAGTATCATCATTAAAGTTTTTATTTTTAAATTTGAATGTTTGATTTACAAAGTCATGAAAGAATATTAATTCTATTTGCTATAATACTATTAATATATGATAATAATAATTTATCAAGAAATAGAAGACTTAAGGAAATAATAATAATGAATTGTGAATATTTTGCAAAATGTGGAAGCTGTACTTTACATGATAAAGATTACGAAGAACAATTAAACTTCAAAATACAAAGAGAAAAAGAAAGATTTAAAGATATTACAGATTTACCTTTTGACATAATAAAAAGTGATACACAAAACTTTAGAAACAGAGCTGAATTTAGATTATGGAAAAACTATGATGATAGTGATAAAGTAACTTTATCTTATGCAATGAATGATTACGAGAAAAATACTTTAGAAATTGATGCCTGTTCAATAGTATCAAATGATATTAAAGATCTTATGCCTATATTATTAGATAAAATCCAAAATAACAAGATATTATTACATAAAGTCTATTCATGTGAATTTTTAAATTCAACTACTGGTGATATGTTAGTAACTATAATTTATCATAGAAAATTAGACGAAGAGTGGGAAAAACTAGCGCAAGACTTAGAAAAAGAATTAAATATTAAAATTATTGGTAGAAGTAGAAAACAAAAACTAATCGTTTCTAAAGACTATATAGAAGAGACTTTAAAAATTAATAATAAAGACTTTTATTTTGAATATCAAGAGGGTGGATTTACTCAACCAAATTCAAAAGTAAATGAAAAAATGATTGAATGGGTTTTAAATACAGCAACTCACGGTGGAGATTTATGCGAATTATACTGTGGGGGAGGAAACTTTACTATTCCTATGTCAACTATATATGATAAAGTTGTTGCAACTGAAATTTCAAAAACATCAATTAAATCTGCAAAAGTTAACTGTGCTTTAAATAAAACTACAAATATTGATTTTGTAAGAATGGCAGCAGAAGATTTTGTAGTTGCTTTAAATTCTGATAGAGTATTCAAGCGATTAGAAGGTTTAGATATTAAAGCATTTAAAAAAGAAACTATATTTGTAGATCCTCCAAGAGCTGGATTAGATGATACAACAAGGGCTTTATCAAAAGAATATAATCAAATTATTTATATTTCATGTAATCCAGAAACTCTTCATAGAGATTTACTTGAATTACAAAAAACACATGAAATAACAAACTTTGCACTTTTTGATCAGTTTGCGTATACAAAACATATAGAATCAGGCGTAATTTTACAAAAAATATAATCTAAAATATAAAACACGAAAGTGTTTTATATAAATATTAATTAAGGACTATAATGCAAAATACAATTCCTACAGATATTTTAAAAATACAAAAAAAACTAGCTTCATTTAAAAAAGGCTCAAGAAATTATAATAAATATTCTAAGATCCTAAAAAAACATATTAAAAAACATACTATGCAAAGAAGAATCTCTTCTCACATTAATACTATTGAAAAAATGGATAAAGTTAAAAACTTTTCTAAAAAAGAGAATCTAGAGAAAACGGAATCTATTTAATCTAATTTTAAGAATTGGTATGTCATAATTCTTCATATACAAAATAGGTATTAATTAATACCGAAGAGTTAAAACTCTATGCTTGGTGAAACAAGAAAGTTCGCGGATGTAAATATCTTTATTTACAATGTGTCATAATTAAAAAGGATTTCATTATGAGAATTAATACTAATGTAGCTTCAATTACAGCTCAAGAAAATGCAGCAAATACAAACTTTAAAATCAAAAATTCACTAGAAAAATTATCTTCTGGTTTAAAAATTAATAAAGCGGCAGATGATGCTTCTGGTTTAGCAATTGCTGATAAGTTAAGAACTCAAGCATCTTCAATTGGTCAAGGAATTGACAATGGTAATTCAGCGATTACTTTATTACAAATTGCTGATAAATCAATGGCTGAACAATCTAATATTCTAGATATCGTTAAAGTTAAATTAATCCAAGCAAATACTGATACTACTTCAACTGATGGTAGAAAAGCAATTGCTAATGATATTTCTAAACTTTTAGATCAATTAGATAATATTGGTAAACAAACTAACTATAATGGTAGACAATTAATTTCATCTGATGATGCTTCTGCAGCTGCAGGAACACATACATTCCAAATTGGTGAAAAAGCAACTGATACTATTTCTGTTTCTACTTTAAATGCAAATGTTAAAGGTTTATCTTTAGATACTTTAAAAGGTATTGTTGATGCTGGTGCAATCACTAAAGGTGAGTCATCTGCAGCTCAAACTGCAGTTAACAAAGCTTTAACTACTCTAAATGAATTTAGAGGAGAAGTTGGTTCTACTCAAAATCAAGTTGAATCAGCTGTAAGAAACCTTATGACTCAAGCAACTAATGTTAAAGCTGCTGAGTCTATTATTAGAGATGTTGATTATGCAAAAGAATCTGCAAACTTTAATAAACAAAATATTATTTCTCAAGCTGGTACATATGCTATGAGTCAAGCTAATTCATTATCTCAAAATGTAATGAGATTATTACAATAAGTTATATAGTATTTAATTTAAAGGTTAAGTCTTATGACTTAACCTTTTTTTTAATAAAAATTAAAGTGCAGTATTTAGATATAGTAAATATTTATTTAAAATATCTAAAACTTGTTTATCTAATAGTTTTTTAACTTCATTTAAATTCTTTTTTTCATTCTTACCAATCTGGTTAAATGTTGAATTTATTTGAGAAATTTCTCAGAAAATGCCATAAATAAAACTATAATACACTTA
>JABSOL010000065.1 GCA_013215985.1 Campylobacteraceae bacterium | reverse complement strand
TTAGTTTTAGCCTATAAAAAGAATAATAAGAAAATCATTTTAGATAATATTAATAAGAAAATTATTGATTTATCATTAAGAAAAGATTTAAAAGCTTTATATGAACTAAAAACATTAGATCTAAAAAAAGGAAAAAGATCATTTTCTTTAAATTTAATATATCATAAATGGAATGATTTATTAAGAAGAATTGAAAATTAAGAGTAGAAAAGAATATTAAATTAATAAACAAAGAGTTTCCTCTTTGTTTATAATTTTATGAATGAACTAAGTTAGTTAATTCATCTGCTGAAACTTCGTGGAAGTTTAAGTATTTATAAATATCAGCTCTTTTTTCATGAGTGATTTTTTTAGGTACCATTTCTAAGTACTCAGCTTTTGTAGGAAGTCTTCCTAAAAGTGCTGCAAGTGCTGCTACTTCTGCTGAACCTAAGTAAACTTGAGAATCTTTACCAAGTCTATTATCAAAGTTTCTTGTAGATGTTGAGAATACTACTGCACCTTGTTTAACATGAGCTTGATTACCCATACATAAAGAACAACCAGGAATTTCTAATCTTGCCCCTGCTTCTCCAAAGATTGCGTAATAACCCTCTTCAGTTAATTGTTGTTTATCCATTTTAGTTGGAGGTGCAATCCATAATTTAGTAGGAACTGGACCTTCACCTTTAAGAATTTCTCCTAAAGCTCTAAATAAACCAATATTAGTCATACAAGAACCTACAAATACTTCATCAATTGAAGCAGTTAATCTTTTAGGATCTGCTAAAATATTAGTTAAAGTATCTACATCATCTGGATCATTTGGACAACATAAAAGAGGCTCAGTAATTGTACTCATATCAATGATAATAGTATCAGAATAAACTGCATCTTCATCAGGAGTAATTAACTCAGGATTTGCAATCCATTCTTTCATTTTGTCAGCTCTTCTTTGAAGAGTTCTAGCATCTTGATAACCTTCTTCAATCATTTTTTCAATTAAAGCAATGTTAGAAGATAAGTATTCAATAATTGGTTCTTTAGATAACTGAATACAACAAGCTGCTGCTGATCTTTCAGCTGCTGCATCTGATAATTCAAATGCTTGTTCAACTTTTAAGTCAGGAAGCCCAGTAATTTCAATCATTTTACCAGCAAATACATTCTTTTTACCTTTTTTCTCAACAGTTAATAAACCATCTTGAATTGCTTGGTAAGGAATAGCATTAACCATATCTCTTAAAGTAATTCCAGGTTGCATTTCACCTACAAATTTAACTAAAACAGACTCAGGCATAGTTAAAGGCATTGAACCAGTCACAGATGCAAATGCAATAAGTCCAGATCCAGCAGGAAAAGACATACCAATAGGGAATCTTGTATGAGAATCGCCACCAGTACCAATAGTATCTGGTAAACATAATCTATTTAACCAAGAGTGAATAACACCATCACCTGGTCTTAAAGTAACACCGCTTCTTGAAGTAATAAACTCAGGAAGTGTATGTTGTAATTTAACATCAGCTGGTTTTGGGTAAGCAGCAGTATGACAAAATGATTGCATAACCATATCAGCTCCAAAAGATAAAGCAGCTAATTCTTTGATTTCATCTCTAGTCATAGGTCCTGTTGTATCTTGTGATCCTACTGTTGTACAAATAGGCTCAACATACATACCAGGTTTAACACCTTCGATACCACAAGCTCGTCCAACCATTTTTTGACCCTGAGTAAAACCTTTACCATCGTCTTTTGGTTGAGTAGGAGCTATAAACATATCAGTCATAGGAAGTTTTAATGCTTCTCTTGCTTTTGCAGTTAAACCTTTACCAATAATTAAAGGAATTCTACCACCAGCTCTCATTTCATCTGGTAAAGTATTAGGATTGATTTTAAAAGTAGATACTACTTCTCCATCTTTTGTGATTTCACCTCTTACAGTATTAACTACAATAACATCACCAGTTTCCATTTTATCAACATTAGCTTCTAATGGTAAACAACCAGAATCTTCTGCAGTATTAAAGAAAATAGGAGCAATAATTGAACCAATTACAACACCACCAGTTCTTTTATTAGGAACACCAGGAATATCTCTACCCATGTGCCATTGAACTGAGTTAATTCCAGATTTTCTAGAAGAACCAGTTCCAACAACATCCCCAATATAAGCTAAAGGATGACCTTTTTCTTTTAATGAAATCATTTTATTTAAAGGATCTTCCATACGAGATTGTAACATTGAAGTTGCATGTAAAGGAATATCTGCTCTTGTAAATGCAACAGTTGCAGGAGATAAATCATCTGTATTTGTTTCACCAGGAATTTTATATACAGTTAAAGTAATTTTTTCTTCTAAAGCTGGTTTGTTTGTAAACCATTCAGCATCAGCCCAAGATTGAATAATTTCTTTTGCTTGAGGATTTCCAGCATCAGCTAATTCTTTTACATCATTAAAAGAATCATATACTAAAATAGTATTTTTTAATTGTTCTGCCGCAATACAGGCTACTTCTTCAATTTTAAGTGCATCAATAAGAGGAGTAACATTAAAACCACCCATCATTTTTCCTAAAATTTTAATAGCATCTGCTTTAGAAAGTACAGCACAGGCAACATTACCTTGAACTACATCATTTAAGAATGCAGCTTTAACGTAAGCAGCATCATCAACACCAGGATTAATTTTATCTTTAAATAATGATAATAAATATTCTGATTCTTCTACAGTATCAGCTTTTAATAACTCCACTAATTGTGCAGTTTCATCAGCCGTAAGTGCTAATGGTGGTAATCCACCTTCTTGTATTCTTTCTTCAGTATGTTTTCTATAATTAGTGATTAAACTCATATATGGCTCCTAAATTATTTATATATTTTAGTATATCACATCTTAGACTTTAAATTTGTACAATTATTGTTAATAAGTGTACAAGTTTTTTTTATGTAAATAAAAGTTACAAAAAGGATATTCTTTATTTAAATATGCCAAGATATCCATAAAAGCCTATAATCATGATTCAGCCAAGCTTCAGTTAAGAGTTAAAAAAGTTTTATAAATGTGTAAAAAAGTAATTAATGACTAAGTTCTTCTTCTTATGTACAATAACTGTGCATAAAGTTTTTTTACATTTAATTAGATAATTTTTTTAATTATTAAGTAATCTTTCTTATTATATAATCTTAAATATTATTAGTTAAAGGATATAATTATGATAAAATTTTATAAACCTGAAAACAAAAATAAAAAAGAGTTTAAAGATTCTTGGAAGGTTTTGATAGTAGATGATGAAAAAGATGTACATTCTTTAACTAGAACAGTACTTAGAGATCTTGAATATGAAGATAAAAATATAATTTTTTCATCTGCATATTCAGGAAAAGAAGCTTTAGAAATACTCAAAAAAGAAAATGATTTTGCAGTTATATTATTAGACGTAATTATGGAAACAGATGATGCTGGTTTAGTTTTTGCATCAAAACTCAGAAATGAATTACAAAATCATACAACAAGAATTATTTTAAGAACTGGTCAAACAGGCGACGTTCCAATTAAAGATGTAATAATCAAATATGATATTAATGATTACAAAGAAAAAACACAATTAAATACCTCAAATTTATATATTTCTGTTTTATTAGCTTTACGTTCATATAGAGATATAAAACTAATAATTAATAAAAATATCTATTTAAAAGAAATTATATATTTTACAAAAGAATTAAATAAACAAAAAGATATTAATACTTTTACTAATATTTTAATATCTTCATTAAATTCTTTATTGTTTTTGGATAAAAACAATATTAAAGAATATATTTATACTTATGATATAAATGATAATTCAATAAATATATTAAATGATAGTGATTTTATACTCACAAAAGAAAAAGAAATAATAATAAATAAACTAATTGATAATAATGAATTCTTATATAAAAACAATTCAATGATATTTATTTTAGCTTTAGATAATTTTTATTTAGTTATTGATTTAGAAAACATAAAAAATGAAAATAAAATGAATAAAACATTTATTAGAATGTTCTTAGATACAGCAAGAGTTATTTTAAATAATTTATATACAAATAAAAGAATATTAAAAGAACAAGAAGAACTTTTAAGTATTATAAATAAATTAATAAAAAGAAAATCTAATCCAATATCATCTCATTTAAATCGAGTTTCTAAAATAGTTTATGTAATCGCAAAAGCTTATGGTTTATCAGATGATGATGCAAAAGAACTAGAACTCGCTTCTTCAATGCATGATATAGGAAAAATTGACTTAGATGAGAATTTATTAAATAATAAAAATATAAATAAAGAAGAAGAACTATTAATTCAAAAACATACACAGATAGGATATAATTTACTAAAATATTCATCTACTTCTTTATTAAAACAAGCTGCCATAATAGCTTATGAACATCATGAATCTTGGGATGGAAGTGGATATCCCAGACGATTAGAAAAAGAAGAAATACATTTATACTCAAGAATTACTGCAATTGCTGATTTTTATGATTCATTAAGAATTCCTAGAAGTTCTGAAAAAGAATGGCCTTTATATGATGCAATAAATTTCTTAAAAAAAAATAGAAACATACTTTTTGAAGCCTCATTAGTTGATATTTTAATTGATAATATCAAAGAAATAGAAAAAATAATAGAACAATCATAAGAATTAATAAAATTAAACTTAAAAAAAAATTAAAAAGATTATTTTTTAATAATTATTATATATATTAATGTATAATTTAATAATTAATAAAAGGAGATGTTATGAAAAGTTCAAATATAAAAACAATTAATGATTTATTTAATGATTTTACAAGTAAAAGTGTAAATAATACATTTTTAAATTATTTAGAAAAAGAAAAATATGTAAATATTTCTGTTTCAACTTTTAGATCTAATGTTTTATGCCTTGCTTCTAACTTAAAGGAACTAGGTATAAATGAAAATGATAAAGTTGGTATTTTTGCCACATCATCTCCTTTTTGGTTGATTTTTGATTTTGCCATACATCAATTAGGAGCTGTTTCAGTTCCAATTTTCGCAAATATATCAAATAAAAATCTTAATTTTGAGATATCTGATTCAAATATTAAATATATTTTTATTGATGATGAAACAAGAATTAAAGATATTAAAAAAGATTTAATATTTATTAGTCATAATTTTATAATTGTAAAAGAAAATTATTACGATTTAAATACTTTAATTAAAGATGAAAGTCATATTGAAGGTTTTGAAACATATAAAGCAAATGAAGAAGATATTTTTTCAATTATATATACAAGTGGCAATACAGGAACGCCAAAAGGAGTTATGCTAAGTCATAAAAATATACTTTCTCAAATAAATGATATTTCTTCACTTATTAATTTAAAAGAACATGAAGTAATACTATCTTTATTACCTTTAGCTCATATATTTGAGAGAACTATTATGTCATTTTATTTATCACATGCAGTTTCTGTATATTTTGTGGATGAAATAACAAATACAGGAAACTTACTAAAAATTGTAAGACCTACAATTATGACAGCAGTTCCAAGATTATTAGATAAGATTTTTAATAAAATCAAATTAAATATTTCTTCAAAACCTTTAATTTCAAGAATTATAGGCTCTCTAGCATTTTCACATGCAATGAAATATGACATAAATAAAGATTCATTTTTATTTAAGCTATTTGATAAATTAGTATATATAAAATTAAGAGAAATATTTGGATCAAGATTAGAAACATTAGTATCTGGTGGCGCTCCTTTAAATAAATCAGTATGTAATTTTTTCAATAATATTGGAATTAATATTTATCAAGGTTATGGATTAAGTGAGTTCTCTCCTGTAATATCAAGTAATTATCCAGGAGATAATAAAATTGGTTCTTGTGGAAAAGTTCTTCCTTCTGTTGAAATAAAATTCTTGAATAAAGAGATTTTGGCTCGTGGTCCTTCTGTAATGAAAGGTTATTTAAATCAAAAAAAATTAACAAAAGAAACAATCGATCAAGAAGGATGGTTACATACAGGTGATATTGGTTATTTAGATGAAGATAAATATTTATATGTAAATTCTAGAAAAAAAGAGATTTATAAAACTTCTACGGGACAATATGTAAATACTATTTTTATTGAACAAGAATTAGCAAAAAACTCTTATATTGAATTTGCTGTTATTTTTGCAAATAATAGAAAATACGTTAGTGCTTTACTTTTTGTGGATAAAGAAAAGTTTTTAGCACAAAGCGAATCTAAAAATATAGATGAATATTATTCAAGAGCTAGTATTTTAAATAATATAAATAAACATATAAATAAAACAAATGAAAAATTAAATACTTGGGAAAATGTTATAAAGTATAAATTAATTACAAAAGAAATATCTATAGAAAATGGTGAATTAACACCATCAATGAAAATTTGTCGAAACAAAATAGAGGAACTGTATGTTGATGAAATAAATAATATGTATTAGGAGAGAGAGTCATGAAAGAAAAAATCGTAATAATTAATGGATTAAGAAGTCCAATTGCCAAATCAAATGGATTATTAAAAGATGTGTCTGCTGATAATCTTGCAGCAATTATTTCAAAAGAATTAGTTTTAAGATCTGGAATTGCTTATGATAAATTTGATGAAGTTATAATTGGAAATGTAGCCCAAGATGCTGCTTGTGCAAATGTGGCTCGTGTGATAGCTATGAAAGCTGGTTTTTCACAAAATGTGCCTGCTTATACAGTTCATAGAAATTGTGCTTCTGGAATGCAAGCAATATCAAGTGCAATAGAGAAAATACACTCAGGACAGGGAAAATTATATTTAGTTGGTGGAGTTGAATCAATGAGTTCAATACCCCTACTTTATTCAAATAAATTTAAAGAATTTATGACTTCATTAACATATGCAAAATCTACAATGCAGAAGTTAAAAATAATATCTTCTTTTAAGCCCTCTTATTTAAAACCTGTAATTGCTTTAATTTCTGGTTTAACAGATCCAATATCTGGAAAAATAATGGGTATTACGGCTGAAAATTTAGCTAATGATTTTAAGATTTCAAGAGAAGAACAAGATGAATATTCTCTTTTATCTCATATTAAAGCTCAAAAAGCTCAAGAAGATAATGTTTTAGGAGATGAAGTCCATGCCATAATAACAAAAGAGTCAACTTTTTATAAAGATGATGGTATTAGATACGGGCAAAATATTAAAGCCTTAAATAAACTAAGACCGATATTTGATAGAACTTGTGGAAGCGTTACTGCTGGTAATTCATCTCAAGTTTCAGATGGAGCTTGTATGTTAATTGTAAGTACTGAGGCTTATGCAAAAGAATTAGGTTGTGAAATTTTGGGATATGTCAAAGATTATGCATATGCAGGACTTGATGCTTCAAGAATGGGACTAGGTCCAATATATGCTACTAAAAAACTATTTGATAAAACTAAAACTAAATTAGAAGATATTGATTTAATAGAAATGAATGAAGCATTTTCAGCTCAAGCCCTAGCAAATATAAAAGCTTTTAAATCAAATAAGTTTTGTAAAAGAGCTTTTGGAACAGAAGCGTTGGGTGAAATAGATGAAAAAATATTAAACATAAATGGAGGAGCTATAGCTTTAGGTCATCCTGTTGGAATGAGTGGTGCTAGAATAGTTCTAACTGCTTTAAAACAATTAAAGAAAAATAATAAAAAAAGAGCTTTAGCTACCTTATGTGTTGGTGGTGGACAAGGTGCATCTTTTTTACTGGAGCTTTGAGATGAAAAATTTAAATTTGAAATTAATTGTCAAAAATGACATAGCTACAATTGTATTTGATATGAATGAATCAAAAGTAAATATTTTATCTTTTAGCGTTTTAGAAGAATTAAGTATTTTATTAGATGAAATAAATAAAAACAAAGATTTAAAAGTTTTATTGTTAAAAAGTGCTAAAAAGAATAACTTTATTGCAGGCGCTAATATTAAAGAAATTCAAGCTTTTAAAAGCGAAAAAGATGTCTATGATACTTTATTTCAAGGTCATGAAGTTTTAAACAAACTTGAGAACTTAAAAATTCCAAGTATTGCTTATATTAATGGATCTTGTTTAGGTGGTGGACTTGAACTAGTACTTGCTTGTACTTATAGAATTGCAAGCACTAATGATAAAACTATATTTTCATTTCCAGAAATTAAATTAGGATTTTTCCCAGGACTTGCAGGAACACAAAGAGCTCCTAAACTTTTAGGACTTGTAAATGCCTTAGATTTAATTTTATCTGCAAAAAAAATAGATGCAAAAAAAGCATTAAGAATAAAATTAGTAAATGAAGTATTTGCTCAAGGACAAGAAGAATTTAAAATTAAAAAATTCATAGAAAATGTAATAAATAATAAAGTAAAAGTAGCAAATAAATCTTCTTTTATAGAATATATTCCTTTTATTAGAAATATAATTTATAAAAAAGCTTATCAAAGCTTAGAAAAAAAAGTAAATAAAGATTTTAAAGCACCTTATAAAGCTTTAGAAGTAATAGCTGCAACTTATAAAAAAGTATCTTTTAAAGAAGCAATTAAACTTGAAGCAAAAGAATTTTCAAAATTAGCTATGAGTGCTCAATCAAAATATTTAATTAATCTATTTTTTACTTTTGAGAAATTAAATAAAAACTATGAGAAAACTGAAGATAAAATTGAATCATCAGTAATTTTAGGAAATGGAGTTATGGCTAAAGGAATTATCTTTTTATTCAGCAAATACTTAAAAGAAGTAAGAATAAAAGTAAGAAACTTAGATCAAATACAAAATATATTAAAAGACATATTTAAAATCTATGATTATTTAATTAAATCAAGAAGACTTAGTAAAACACAAGTTGATTTTAATATGAATAAAATATCTTATACAAATAATTACGAAAACCTAAAATCAAATGATTTAATAATTGAGGCAATTGTTGAAGATTTAGATATAAAAAAACAAACATATATTGATTTAGAAAAAAATATTGATAAAAATACAATAATTGCTTCAAATACCTCATCATTAAGTATTGAAGAATTATCTAAATCAATTGAAAATAAAAAGAACTTTTTAGGTATTCACTTTTTTAACCCTGTAAATTTAATGCCTTTAGTTGAAGTTATACCATCTTCACATACATCAAAAGAAACAATAAATAGAGTATTTGAAGTTCTTATATCTACTGGTAAAACTCCAATTTTAGTAAAAGATTGTGCTGGTTTTATTGTAAATAGACTTTTATTACCTTATTTAAATGAAGCAGCTTTAATTTTAGAAGAAGGCTCTTCAATTGAAGAAATTGATAAAACTATAAAAGACTTTGGAATGCCAATGGGTCCTTTTACACTAGTTGATACAGTAGGTATTGATATTGCATATAAAGTATCAAACATATTAGCAGATGCTTATGGGAAAAGAGTAAAAAAATCTGAGCTTATTTCTAAACTATATGAACTTAAATTATTAGGTAGAAAATCAGGTGAAGGATTCTACTCATATGAAAATAAAACAGTAGTAGTAAACCCTAGCATTGAAGCTTTAATAAACGAAACTAGAATAGATATTAAAAAAGAAGAGATTATTCAAAGATCTATGTTTATTATGATTAATGAAGCTGCTAGATGTTTAGAAGAGAATATTGTATAAGACGCTTATATTATAGATTTTGCAATGATTACAGGAACTGGTTTTCCTCCCTATAAAGGTGGGATTTTAGAATATGCGAATACTATTGGAATAAATAATATTTGTAAAACTTTAAAAACATATCATAAAAAATATGGTGAACGATTTAAACCTTGTGATTTAATAGTAGATTTAGCAAAAAATAAATTAGACTTTAATACAGGAGGGAAATTATGGAAACGTTAATTTTTATTATAATTTTATTAGTATTTGGATTTTATTCATATCCATTGTATGCATACTTTGTATTCGTTGGTGTATATTCTTTAATTTATTTTGATATGAATATACTATATTGGTTAGTATTTACTTCTCTTGCAATAGTCTTTTTAAAAGATTCTATAAGACTTGAATATATAAGTAAAAGAATTGTTAACTTTATTAAAAAGAACAATTTATTACCTAAAATTTCTAAAACAGAAAAAGAAGCTTTAGAAGCTGGTACTAACTGGGTTGAAAGTAACTTCTTTAAAGCAGAAGTTGATTTTAAAAGAATTAAAGAAGAGAAAATAACTGTTTTATCTAAAGAAGAACAATCTTTCTTAGACAACGAAGTTAATACCTTATGTGAAATGACTAGTGATTGGGAAATATTCCAAGATAGAGACTTCAGACCTGATGTATGGAAATATATAAAAGATAATAAATTCTTTGGAATGATTATTCCTAAAAAATACGGTGGTTTAGGTTTTAGCGCAACGGCACATTCACATATTATTGAGAAACTAGTTTCAAGATCTCAAGTTTTAGCTATTACTATTATGGTTCCTAATTCACTTGGCCCAGCAGAACTAATACTAAAACATGGAACACAAAAACAAAAAGATAAATACTTAGCTAACTTAGCTATTGGTAAAGACATACCTTGTTTTGCTCTAACTGAACCTAATGCTGGAAGTGATGCTACTTCTATTACTTCATATGGTATTTTATTTAAAGATGAACATGATGGTCAGATTAAAATTAGACTTAATTTTGAAAAAAGATATATTACTTTAGCAAATATAGCTACTTTAATTGGTTTAGCTTTTGTTTTAGAAGATCCTGATCATTTATTAGGTGAAGAAGAACATTTAGGTATTACTTTTGGACTAATTGATGCTTCGTCTCATGGTGTTGATAATTCAAGAAGACATGATCCTGTTGGTATTCCATTTGTAAACTCACCTTTAATTGGAAAAGATGTAATTATAGGACTTGAAAATATTATTGGTGAAAAAGACGGAATTGGACATGGTTGGAAAATGCTTGTTGAGTCATTGTCAATAGGAAGAGGAATATCATTACCAAGTGTAAGTTTAGGAGGAAGTAAACTAGCATTAAATGTTGTCTCTTCATATACACAATTAAGAGAACAATTTGGTTTATCTTTAAATCATTTTGAAGCAATTGAAGAAAAAATAGCAAAAATAGCTTCTTATACTTATATGTTAAATGCAGCTAGAAACTATACTTTAGATGCAATTGATAATGGTGAGAAACCAGGTGTTGTTAATTCAATTATGAAATACCATGCAACTGAGAAGTTTAGAGAAATAATAAACGATTCTATGGATGTATTAGGTGGATCTGCAATTATGAGAGGTAAAAGTAATTTATTAGCTCATGCTTACTTTGCTATACCTATTTCTATTACTGTTGAAGGTGCAAATATATTAACAAGAAACTTAATGCAGTTTGGACAAGGTTTAATTAAATCTCATCCATATATTACAAGAGAAATAAATGCTTTAGAGTCAAATAATATAGAAAAATTTGATAAAGCATTTTTTGCACATATATCTTTAGTTTATACATCATTTACAAAAACTATTTATTACTTTTTTACAAGAGCCCTATTTGTTCCAAATTTAGGTGAGTTTTCTAAATATAAAAGAAAACTATTATGGGTTAGTGCTTTTTATACCTTAATTACAAATGTTGCTTTAGCACTAATTGGTCCTGCTTTAAAAAAATCTGAGAACTTATCAGGTAGATTTGGAGATATTTTATCTTATTCATATTTAGTTACTGCCGTTTTAAGAGAATATGATAATAAACCAGTGAAAGAACATAGAGCTTTTGTGGATCATTTTTGTTCTTATGCATTTTATGAAATACAATTAGCATTTGAAGAAATATTTGCAAATATGACTTTATTAAAAGTATTTGTACCAATATTAAGACTTAACCCTATTTCTTTAAAAGCTAGCGATAAATTAAATGCGAAGATTTTAAAAGAGTTAAACAATCAAGATACTGTTGATACTTTATGTAATGGTATTTTTATAAGCGAAGACCATAACGATAGACTTCATATAATTCAAAAAGCTTTAAAAATAAATAAATTATATGATAAACAATTTAAAATGATAAAAAAAGAAGTAAAACAAAAAGCTTTAAAACAAGATCGTATGGAAAACATACTTAAAGAAGCTTACGAAAAAAACTTCATTTCAAAAGATGAATTTGAGAATATGTTAGAGGCTTATAGACTTAAACAAATAGTAATAAGCGTTGACTCTTTTGATATAGGGGAATATAAGGATTTAAAATGATTGAAAAAAACTTATTATTTAGCTCAACATCTTATATCGTAGGTTTATTTGAAAAAGTATTTTCTACAAATATTGAATTAAAAGGAATAGAAAATATTCCAAAAGATAAATCAATTTTATTTGTAGCAAATCACTTTACAAGAGCAGAGACACTTCTTGTGCCTTCTGCAATATATAATGAAACTAATAAAAGCGTAGGGGTTATTGCAGCAGATGTACTATTTACTACAGCTTTTGCTAATTTCTTTAAAAAAGTTGGAGCTTTAAGAAAATCAGATCCAAATAGAAATAATATAATTTTAGGTGACTTACTGGAATCTTCAAAAGATTGGATGATTTTTCCAGAGGGTTTAATGGTAAAAGCAAAAGACATCACAAAACACTCAAGTCATTATGAGGTAAAGATTGATGGAACTAATCAGAGAGTTCATACAGGTGCTGCTTTTTTTGCTCTTTACTCTCAAATTCTAAGATCTAATTATTTAAACGGGAAAATTAAAAACACAAAAAAATTCCAAAGAAAATATTTTATAAAAGATTTAAAAGATATTAATGAAAAAGAAACTGTTATTGTTCCTATTAATATTTCTTACTCAAAAATCACAAAAGGTAAAAACTACTTATATAGAATGATTAAAAGTCTTTTTTCTCATATGCCTGATTCATTTAAAGAAGAACTCGAGATTGAAACAAATTTAATTT
>JABSOL010000064.1 GCA_013215985.1 Campylobacteraceae bacterium | reverse complement strand
TTATAAACATTGTCCAAAATATTCCACTTTTAAATAAATTATTCATGTATAGCCTTTACGTATTTTTCTAAAATAAAATTCTTATCATTTAGAAAATCTAATTTTTTATAGTTTTTTTCAATACCTTGAGAAAAACTTATATTCTGCTCATTTAAACTATATGAAAGACCTATGTAAATAACAAGCATTAAACAAAATGTTGCCACAATTACACTGGGGTAAGAAATCATATAAAAAAGTCTATGTTTTAATTTTGATGCTTTTTGTTTTTTGTAAAACTTTAAAGATTCTTTACCTTGAATGATTTTAATTTGTTTATATAAACTCTCTTTAATTTGAATCAGTTCATGCTTTTTTGTATTATCAATTCTATATTTACCTTCAAAACCTAAAGATAAACAAACATACATAAATTCTAAAAGGTAAATAAATTTAGCTGGAGCTTTTAAAAACTTATCTAATAGTTTAAAAAAGTTCTCTCCACCATAACTTTCATTATGAAAAATGTTTAATAAACTATTACTTGACCAATCATTATCTCTACCAAAAAATGTAGTATTTACTAATTCATCAACAAGAGTACATAATAAATATCGTGATACTAAAACTTCTGATTCTTCAATTTCAAAAGTAGATAAAGAATTAGTAAAAATATTAATATTATCAATAAATTCTTGTCTTACATCGTGAACTGATCCTAAATCATATGAGTTTTGAATATGTCTTAATTGTTTAAAAACTAAAGAAGCAGAAGTAATAATGTAATTTAAATCTTCATTTGAATAAATCTTTTTTTCTACTTTTCTTTCGTTTTTCACAAAAGATACTTTATTCTCTTTAAAAGATGAATAATCTTTTTCTTCACTTGTAAAATTTGTTATTTTGTCATCAGTAGAAGATGAACTGGGTATTAATATTGTTTTGTTATCCATTTTTTATCCTTAGTTACTTCTAATTGCCCATAAAGCGTATTCTAAATTTGATAATTCACTTGACATATGAAATGCGAAACCACCTGATTTAGCTAATTCGTCTTTATCTTTTGTCTCTAGTTCAATCTCAAAATACAAATGATTCACTCTATAAGGAATTTCTCTTGGTGGCGTTGGTAAAGCTTTAATTTTAAATCCTTTTAAATGATAATTAACAAGATTTCTAATATTTTCAATACTTCCCATTTTTAAATTAGTCATTAAAGATTTTTTAATTTCTTCTTCTTTTGCATCTGCTGTAACTGTTAAAATAAAAGAAGAGTTATAAAGAATTTCTTTATCTTTAATTTGAGCTACAGAAATACCATATTTTCTTTTTTCAATATTTAAAGTAATAGAATTTTGCTCTAGAACCATTGATAACATATATTTAAGTTCTTCAATAATACTTCCAAAACTCAAACCTAATTCTTCGTGTACATAAACAAAGGGTGATCTTAGTTTTTTCTCTTTTTTCATAAAAATTGCTAATTCACTAGCTAATGAACTAAGTGCTAAAAATAAATCTTGAGGATGAATTTTATCTTGGTCCATTAAAAAATGTAAATGACTTTCACTTTTATTAATTAATTGAAGCATTAAAAAGTTACCTAACTCACTAGCTTGAAGCGATGAATTTGATATTTTTTCTGCAAGTTTTTCTGATCTATATGAAAGCATTGACATTAATTCATCTATTTTCGAACGCAAGTCTGACATTTTATTTAAATGTAAATATGTTGGAATATATGAATTATCTAAAGTAACAAGTCCACTTGAACTTAAAGATACAATTGATGAAACTTTAATCTTTATATATGACTCATTCGCTTCTTCTTCTCTTAATAATTTAAAATTATGTTTTGCAATTAAAATATCACTTACAGAGTTCTCACCTGAATTTGAATTAGAAATTTCAGAAACACTTTTTGATCTAAATCTTGTTAAAATATTTTCTTGATCCTCAAAATGTACATCATCTGAATTAGAAATTAAAATAGGAAGAGCTAAATAAATATTTTTATTATAATCATCAGAATTAATATCTAAAGCTAAAATATTATCTTTTGAATCAATATTAAATAATGTTCCATCTTTTAATATTCCAGAAGCTCTTTTAATAACAACTTTCCCAGATCCTAATAAGTCCTGATCAATTTCTAAATCAAAAAATCCCCATTTATTACTACCAGAAGATGAAGTTCTTTTCATTAATTCATAAGCATAATATCTATCATTTTGCTGAAAATGCTGTGGTCTTATAAATAAACCTTCTCTCCATACAATTCTATTATCCATATTAATTTACCTCAATTTTGTAATCTGATACTTTTAAAGAAACTTCATTTGTTTCATGTTCTTCTAAGTTAATTACATGTCGCCAAGTAGGTTTTGAGATATTAGAGAATTTTCCAATTACACCTAAAAATTTAGCTCTTTTTTCAAAAACAATTTTATATGTATGTATTTCATTAGGAATAATTACTTGTTTCTGCTGAGATATTAAATCATTACTTAGTTTTTTTCCATTTTTTTCTAATAAATCCCAGTAAGATAATTTTGAAAATGTTTCAGCAGATTCTAATTCATAAAAAACCAACATTAAAGGAGAAGAAACTTTTGACTTATCCTGGTTTAGTTCTTTATCTGATAATATAGATAGCTCTAAGTATGTTGGATTTTTTTGAGAACAAGATGTAAAAACTACTAAAGATAATAGAATCACAGTTTTTGTAAATATTGATGTTAATGTATTATTTTTCATTTTTTTCCTTAAGCTAAATTTTTTATACTTGCTAATTTAATTGAATAAGAAGTATTTTTATATTCATTAGCAAATTCGTCTGATATTAATTCATAACCAAACTCTGGATCATTATTTAAACGATCAAATTGTTTTTTATAAGCTCTCCAAATCATTACTTTTTTAGGTATTAATAATGATTTTAAAGCACCTTCTCTTTCAAATGAATATTCTAATTCTTTAGGTGAAAATTTAAGTACAGATATTTTCATAATATTTTTTGCACAAGTATGAAAAGTTAGATTATGATTATCTAATTCTTTAAAAGAATTTTTAACAGCATCAGATATTTTTGCCATTCCTAATAAACCACCGTTTTCATTGTTTTGTAATAGTTTTGAAGCATTTTCACCTAAAGCAATAGGATTTACACTTACAAGTTCTTCTTTTAAATTATTAATTTTAAGGTCTTCATTTATTTTGTCTTTTAAATATAAAGAATGTTTTAAACCACTTAACGTATTTAAAATAATATCTCCAATCTCACTAAGAACTAAATCTCTATCATTTTTATCTAAAGAACAAATATCTATTCCCAATTTATCTTCTAGAATTTCAACACTTCTTTGTAAAGAAGAGTTATTTACATTTTCATGCAATTTGTTCGCTTGTTTTGAAACATTTGGCATTCTAATGTGTTGCTCTTCTAATTTATTAGAGATCTCATTTTCTTCTTTAATAAAAGCTGTTTTTTCTTCTTTTTTAGGACTTATAAAATTATCAATACTTAAGTCTTTTGTTTCTAGAGAATCAAAGTTATTATCATCTAAAAAATCATCATCAGGAATAATTTGTTTTGAAGACAAATCACTGCTTATATCTTCTGAAAAATTATCTTCAACAAATCTTGCTTGAATTTCATGATCTCCTAAAATATAAATATCAGTAGAATTAATTTTAATTCTATTTCCTTTAGGTAGTTTTTTGTATGGAAACTTTAAATATGTACCATTCGTACTATCATCTTTAATGAAATAAACTTCATCTTTATATTCTATTTCTAAATGTATATTAGAGATAAAACTGTGTGAATCTTTTAATTGCCAAGAACAATTTAAAGATCTTCCTATTGTTCCTCCTTGTTTATTAAAATGAAAGTTTCTTTTTAATGGAATATCTTCGCCGCTTTTAATTATGTCAAATACTAATTTCATTTTTATACCTTTACTTTTATTATTGTAGGTTTACTTTGATACAAAGGCTTATAGTCTTCTTTTGACGAACAAGAAATAAATGTAAGTCCTATTAATGTACAAAAAATCATTATAAATATATTTTTCATTTTATGCTCCTACTTTAATAATATTATTTTTATCAATACTTAGTTTTATTCTTTTTAATACTTTTTTATTTACAGCTGCATCTAGAATATAAGAAGATAAAACAGGCATAATATTTGTATTAATTATTAATTCAATGTTTCTAGCACCTGTATCTAAAGCATTAGATTCTTGAACTATAAAGTCTAATATTTTTTCATCATAAACAAACTTCATTTCTTTTTTCTCTAATTGTTTTCCTATAGACTCAAGTTTTAATCTACTTATTTGTTTTAAAGAATCTTCTTTTAAATTCATATAAGGAATAACATTCATTCTTCCTAATAATGCAGGTTTTAAATACGAAGATAAAATTGGTGTAATTTTTTTTGTAATTTCATCTAAAGTAATGTTTTCATTTTCTGTACATAATGAAGTTATTTCTTGTGTTGCAAGATTTGAAGTCATTAAAATAATAGTATTTGAGAAATCAATTTCTCTACCTTCACCATCATTTAATACACCCTTATCAAACATTTGATAAAAAATATTTAAAACATCAGGATGAGCTTTTTCTATTTCATCTAATAAAACTACAGAATAAGGTTTAACTCTAACAGGATCAGTTAATTGTCCTCCATCTCCATAACCTACGTATCCAGGAGGTGAGCCTATAAGTCTTGAAACTGTATGTTTTTCTTGAAATTCTGTCATATTAATAGTAGTTATAAATCGTTCACCGCCATATAACAAATCAGCAATACTTAAAGCTGTTTCAGTTTTACCAACTCCACTTGGACCTACTAGTAAAAATACTCCTGTTGGTGCATTTTCTTTTTTTAATCCTGCTGTTGAAATTTGTAAAAATTGATTTAAGTATGAAATTGCATTATCTTGTCCAATAATTCTTTTTTTCATTTTATTCTCTAATGATAAAACATCTTTAATTTGAGAAGAAGCCATATTTCCTAAAGGTATTCCAGTCCAAGAAGAGATAACTTCTGCTATTTGTTCTTTATTTACATTTTTATAAATATATGAATTTTCTTTTTGTTGTATTTTTAATTTTGCACTTAATTCTTTAATATCTTTTTTATTATCTTCAAGAATTGCTTTTTCTAAATTATGCATAGTTTCTTTTTGTTTTAACCATTCAACTTTTATAACATTTTCTTCTTTTTCTAAGTCTTTTAAAGATTTTTCAATACTTTTTAACTCTTTTTCATAATCTTTTAGTTCTAAATCATTATCTCTATTTAAATAATCTTTTTTTCTTTTAAGTTCAATTATTTTATTTCTAATTTTCACTAATACAAAAGGTTCATTTGATTTTGATATTTTTACATTTGCACAAGCTGTATCTAAAACATCAATTGCTTTATCTGGTAATTGTCTTCCTGTTATATATCTAGCAGATAAAGAAGCTGCGGCTCTTATTGCTTCATCTTCAATATAAACTCCATGAACTTCTTCATATTTAGAAGCTAGGCCTCTAATAATAGTAATAGAATCATCAACACTTGGTTCTAAAATATCAATTTTTTGGAATCTTCTTGATAAAGCTGCATCTTTTTCAAAATACTTTCTATACTCTAACCATGTTGTAGCTGCAATTATTTTTAAGTTTCCACGTGCTAGTGCAGGTTTTAAAATATTTGCTGCATCCCCAGAACCTTCACTTCCCCCTGCTCCAATTAAATTATGAGCTTCATCAATAAATAAAATGATAAAAGATTTTGAGCTTTGAATTTCATTTATTACAGCTTTTAATCTTCTTTCAAACTCACCTTTAACAGAAGCTCCTGCTTGGAGTGCTGATAAATCAAGTGAAAGAATTTGTGCATTATATAAATGTTTTGGAACTTCTTTATTTATGATTTTTAAAGCTAAACCTTCAACAATTGCTGTTTTACCAACTCCTGCTTCTCCTACAATAATTGGATTGTTTTTTCTTCTTCTTAACAAAATATCAATTGATTGTTTAATCTCTTCATCTCTACATAAAACAGGATCAATTTCACCATTTTTAGCCATTGTCGTTAGGTTTGTAGTATATTTTTCTAATTCAGAAAACTTTTCATTATATTTGTTATCTAGTTTTTTATGCTCAATTTTTGCTTCTTTATTTAAACCTTTAATTAAAGACTTAACTTCTGTAATTGGAATGTTTTGTAATAATTTAAAATATGCTGTATTTGAGTATTTAATTGAATTATCAAATAAAGATAATAAAAGTGCAGCTGTTGTAATAAATTCTAAATCAAGATTTATTTTTGAAATCATATAAGCATCTTCTAAAAATGATACTAATGAAGAAGAGAATACAGGGCTTGAACTCTCAGAAGAGCTTAATTTAAGACCAGCTAAAAGAGATTTTTTCATATCTTCTAATTTAATATTATATTGCAATAATAATGACAAGAATAAAATATCTTCTTGTTCACACATTACAAAAAATATATCTTCAATTAAGATCTCATTCCCACCTCTTATAATACATCTTTGAGCTGCTTGCTCTAATTGTACTTTCACTGTACTGTCTAAAGTATTGATTAATTCTTTTAATTCTAGTTTCATTTTTATCCTTTTTGAGCTATTAATAATTGTTCGTCTTCTATGTGATTACCAATCCAAGTATTCACACCTAAATATTGTTCTTTATTTAAATAAAAATCATCTTTTTTATCTTTTTTAATTTCTAAACATACGTCATATTCTAAGGGTTCATTAACTAAAAAAGATATTAAATCTTTTAAAGCATCCATTTTATTACCTAAAATGCTATATTTAAGCATATCTTTTGAGCTTGCATTTTTAAGTAAGATTCTGAATTTAGAAGTTCTATTTGTAACAAATTTACCTATTAAAAAACTCTCACCTAATGTGCAGTTTTCATCACCTAAAGATCCATATTGCCAAGAAGGAATTTTTGAATCCATTCTCATACATTGAATAATTTCAATTTCTTCAAAATCAATATAAAACTTAATAATTGAAGCTAAAGTAGAAGCAGATTTTTGTTTCATACTTAAAATTCCTAAGTATGGTAAAAGTTTATTAAAATCCATTTGTTTGTTAGTATCTTTAACATTTGCATATAAACCTAAAATAGAAAGCATATATTTTGAGAACTTATCTTGTAATTTATTTTCATAAAGAACATAATATTTTTGTTTTTCCCAAATTGGATAAATAAATTTTTGAATGTTATTATTAAATAAATTTAAAAAATCATGCAATACTTTGTCATTTTCACAAGACTCTAAAACTCTTTCATTATAATGTGCAGGAAGAGGTGAACCAGCTCCAAAAATACCTAAAAAGTTTAATGTGATATAAACTTTTATTTCTTCATTTTCATTTACAAAAAGAATATCTTGTATCTCACTTTTTTGAAAAGAAAGACTTGGGTTTGATTTAAAATGTATTTTTTTATATAAAAAACTAAAATCTTTATTTTGGTATAAGTCTTTTAAATAATAAGAAATCACTCTAATTGATGAAGAAAGAGTATATTTTTTAACATTCTTTTTTAATGATTCATTTATACTAAATATTTTATTATCTAAAACATTCATTTTATTTAAGACTTTCATTATATTATTGACCTAGAACCTAGTTTATGTTTCCAAGTAAAAGTATCTTGATTTTCAACATCTACAATTAGTTTATGAAATGAATTTATATTTCCATATAAAGATAAAAACTCATTTAATACTGAACAAAACATATAAACATCTCCTAAAGATGAGAACTTAGAGGCATCTATAAGAAGTGTTATCTCAATTCCTCTTATGGGAAGACCTTTATCCATCATTTCAGCTGATTTATAAGAAATATTTTTAATTCCTGATAAAATCATTGAGGTATTTTCTTTTTGTTTAATATCATTTGCACCAACAAAATCATACGTTGCAATAATTGTTCTTAAAGCTTCTACATTATTTAATGATAAATAATTCAAAGACATATTAGATACGATTTGCCATAAAAAATCACCTGAAATTGGTGGTACATATGAAGGACTTGGAATTGTTATATTGTTAAATTTTAAATGTGCACTTGCTGATAATGGATCTGTTTGACTTAAATCATTTAATAATAAATTATTATTAGCATAGTTTTTATTTGTACATAAAATATCAACTGAAACAATTGCAGATGAAGAATTTACATCTTCATACAAACCATCATTTGATGAAAATCTCATATAAGTTTTAAGATCTTCTCCTGAACTTGATAATTTAACTCTTAATGAGTAATATTCACTATCACCATGATCAAATGATTCAAATAAAGAATATGTATCGTATATATTCTTTTTAGCTATCCAACCTCTTACACTTTGAACTGAAAATACTTCTGAATGTTCTTTTTTAATATCAGATGGAACTATTAAATACTCATCAATTGTTTCATCTTTTCTAATTGGAACTGCATCGCTTTGAAATATATTAATAGCAGGTGTACAATAAAGTGCAAAATCACTAGTTTTTGGAATTTCATTTGATGACAATTTTGATGAAAAATTAATCTGAATTGAAATTTTTCTAGATTTTTGTAAAATATCTTCACTTAGACTTTTAATTTGATTTAAATTACAAATATCAACAAATAAAAACTTATCTGGATAACAAAAGTATTCTTGTAAAAGTATATATCCATCAAAAACATTTAAAGGATAAGGTGCTAATTTTTCATTTGAAGAAAAACCAACAGGTTCAATAGAATTTTTATTTATATTAACAGTATCTAAGATTTCATCTTCATCATCTAAAATATTTATTTCAATACTTTTAACATATTGATTCATTAATAAATATATATCTTTTGAAATGAATTTAGAACCTGCTAAAAACACTCTTAATTTGTCAAAACTCATATCAAATAAAGAACCTTTTGTACTCATGTTTAAGTTCATGCATAAAGATGATTCTTTTCCATTTTGTATATATTCAACTTCATTTAAATTTAAAGCTAACACTTCTGTTTCATAACAAGTTCTAAATCTAACTTTTGTTTCTAAAGAATTTTTAGAGGATAAAAGGTTTGTATCTCTTTGTACAATTTCATTATTTACTGAATTTTTTAAAGCATCATACTTTACAATGCAATAAGATGGAATTGCTCTTACATAATTAGGCCATAAGAGTTGAACTAAAGTATGAGCAACTTCTGGTAATTCTTTATCCATTTGCTGTTGTAGTCTTGCTGTTAAAAATGCAAAACCTTCTAATAATCTTTCAACATCAGGATCTTGTCCTGGTTTAGATAAATATGTTGATAAACCAGGGTTTTTCTTTGAAAATTCTGCCCCGTCTTCTCTTAGTGCATTTAATTCATTTCTATAATAATCATTAAATTCCATATTTTTCTACCTTTACTTTGCCACTTTTTGTTAAAACAGCATTAAAATTTATTTCTTTGTTTTTTCCATTAACTTTAATAAAAGCCTCAATCAAAATACTCATTTCATTAAAAGAAAGTCTTTCTTTAGAAATAATTATATTTATATTAAGTAATCTTGGTTCAAACTTTTTTAAACACTCATAAGATCTTTTTTCAATTAAACTTAGTGTTTCATTAATATTTAAATTTACATCATCCAAATCTGGACGTCCATAATCGCTTGCGCTTTGTGAACTTCCAATATTTGTTGAGAAGATTAGTGATATATTAGATGCAATAGATTCACATAACGAATCTTCGTAAGAACTACACTGCGCGCTAAAATTCTTAGACATTAATCTATCAAATAAACTTCCTTTATACATTTCTAATCTTGATCTAGTTTACCAACTAATGATAATTCAAAGTTAGCTCCCATATATTTAAAGTGAGGTCTTAATGATAATTTAACTTGATACCATCCTGGATCTCCTGCTACATCTTCTACATTAATTGAGATTGCTTTAAATGGACGTTTACTTCTAATTTCAGCACTTGGGCTTTCTTGATTTGCAACATATTGTTTTGCCCATTTATTAAGCTCACGCTCTAAGTCAGCTCGTTCTCGCCAAGAACCAATATGTTCTCTTTGTAAGATTTTAATATAATGAGACATTCTTGTAATTGCAAATAAATAGGGAAGTTGAATTCCTAATTTATAATTTAATTGTGCTTCTTGCCCTTCTTTTGTATCTGCAAAGATTTTAGATTGTTGAGCAGAATTTGCAGCAAAGAATGCAGCAGCATTACTTCCTTTTCGCATAACTAAAGGAATAAAACCAGCTTCTGATAATTCATATTCTCGTCTATCTGATACTAATATTTCAGTAGGAATTTTCATTTCAATATCACCCATACTTGAGAAAGTATGAACAGGTAAATCTTTTACTTCTCCACCACTCATTGGTCCAATAATATTAGTACACCATCTATAGTTTGCAAAAGAATCAGTTAATTTTGAAGCAAAAGCATAAACAGTATTACCCCATAAATAATCTTCGTGTGAAGCAGATACATCTTCTTTATATACAAAATTAGAAATTGGATTATCTTCTGGATCATAAGGAGCTCGAAGTAAAAATCTAGGTAGTGTTAAACCCACATATCTAGAATCTTCATTTTTTCTAAATCCTTTCCACCCAGCATACTGAGGTGAATTCATTACATCTTCTAAATCTTTTAAATCAGGTAATCCCTCAAAAGAGTCTAAACCAAAGAATTTAGGACCTGCTGATGAAATAAATGGTGAATGAGACATAGCAGCAATTGAAGCTACTTTATTTAAAAATTTAATATCAACATTAGATGGTGATAATTCATAATCTGCAATAATTGTTCCAACCGGTTCTCCACCAAATTGTCCATAACCGCTTGTATATATATGTTTGTATAAACCAGTTTGTGTAATGTCTAAACAATCATCAAAATCTTCAATTAAATCTTCTTTAGAAACATTAATGATTTCCATTAAAATATTCTCTCTAAAGTTAGTTCTCTCGATTAGTAATGATACACCTTTCCATTTTGACTCTAAGGCTTGGAAATCTTTATGATGTAAAATTTCATCCATTTGAGAAGAGATTTTTGCATCAATTTCAGCAATCATTTTATCAATTACTGTTTTATTAACTTTTTCATCTGCATTATTACTTTTTAATAATTCAGAGATTAAAGCCCCTACTCCTGTTTTTACAACATTATAAGTATCATCACTTTTGTTGATATTTGTTTGCGAGATAATATTATCTAGTAAACTTACATTTTCTAATTCTTGTTCTTTTTCTAGTACTTCTGAAGACATGTTTTCCCTTTCTTTTTTAATTATTTACTAATATTTAATTCTTCCATTAAAGAATCTCTTTCTTCTTTATCTGTAATTGCATTTTCAATTGCAGATCTAAATGCTGGTAAATTTCCTAATGGACCTTTAAGCGCAATTAAAGATTTTCGAAGTTCCATTAGAACTTTTAATTCATCAACATTTTCTACAATGTTCTCAGGTGAAAAGTCTTTAATACTTTTGATTTTTAAATCAATATTTAAAGATGCATCTTTATCATCAACTAATTTATTTGGAACATCAAAAGTTACAGATAAATTCTGTTCTTTTAAAACATCATTAAAATTGTCTTTATTAATTTTAATAGCTTTTCGATCCTCAATTGGAATCTTTTTCGCATTTGGATTGTATTCCCCTAATAAAGTTAATTTATATGGAATCTCGATTTCTTCATTCATATCCCCCGTTGCTGGTTTGTATGTAACGTTAATTCTTTCTTTTGGTGATTCTGATTGTTTACTCATTTAATTTCTCCTATGTTAAGATTAAGTGCTTTTGAAATGTTTATTTTGCATAGTTTTTCAAAAGCATTTTTTAGTCTGTCATTATTTATGTATTCTTTAAAAAGATTTTTTAAAATTAATGCATACACTTCTGTAGATAACTCCGGTTGCCATTCATCTAGATTATATTTTTCAATATTTTTTTCAAGTTCATCAAGTAAAATCAAAGCCATAGTAAATTCTTTATTTGAAATAGCCAACTTACTTTGTTCTAAACGTATTTTGAATTTATCTTGCATACTTGAAGATAAATCATAATCTTTTTGTAGTTCTTCCATCGCATCCTTTATGTTTTGTTGATTTAAATTATTTTGTATTTCTACATTTTCTTCTTTTTTACTAATTGAAGTAATTTTTTCTTCACTTGAAATATTTAAGAAGTTTTTTGTTTCATCACTTGCAAAAGCACTTTCATCTTTAAACAAAAGATCAGATACTCCATTATTTGTATTAACAAAAGCTCTTACATAGTTCTTTATCTCTAAAGCTAATTTGTCCTTTTTTTGAGATATTAAAAGTTCATACGCTTTATAATGTCCATCTATCCAAAATGGTGATTTTTCAAGAGACTGTTGAATTAAAACAAATGCTTCATCATTTTTATTCTCACCTATCAAATCATCGATTTTATTAATATTTAAAGCTGAAGGTGGGTTTATAAAAGTAATATTTTTATTAGACTGAGGAAGTCCATCTGTATTTAACCAAGAAAGTAATCTTGTAATTTTAATAGCTCTTAAATCATAAGAATTCTCACTTCTATAATATTCATTTAACATAGATGCATGTTTTTTAAACAAAAAAACTATTTTATTAGCTTCGTCTTTATTTGAAATTTCTTTTATATTTAAAAGATTACCAGTGCTAGCAGAAGGTTTTTCTTCTTTTTTTATTTCTATTTTTTCTGCTTTTTTAATTTCTACGTTTTTACTAGGAATAGGACTTACTTCAATTTCTTCATCAAACTTTTTAATATGTCTTATTATTTTCCCAAAATAAATAGAATTTTCATCAAACATATCTATAAAAAGGTTTTGTAATAATTCAAAATCTTTTAATAAATCTTTTGGATTTAAAATATCATTCTTTTTTGTTTTTAAAATATCTTTAGATAATGTAGTTTCTAACCATAAAATAGTATTCTTTTTAGCTTTTTGTGATTTTGGATATAAATCAGATTTATATTTTTCTATCATTTTTATATAAATACTTATAATTTGTATTTATAAAATAAAAATGGTTATATCATTGTTTTTTGTTATTTATTTAATTAGATTCGTTTTGCAGAAGGTAGATACTACGATGTAGGTCTACACAAGAATGATCCATGGAGTAGATCTAACTTCATGGATCGTATGAAACATAT
>JABSOL010000063.1 GCA_013215985.1 Campylobacteraceae bacterium | reverse complement strand
GAAATATTATCATATTAAGTAAAAAAGATTACCATCACCCCAGGGGGTAACATCTTACATAGGCACCGCAGGGGGTCAAAAGTCAATTTTTAGGCCAAAATATGCATATTTTTACATTAATGAAAATTAGGGATGTATAAAAACTACAAAAAACTAATTGATATAAGCTCTCATAATGGATAAGTATTTTTTACCTAAAAAACTGTGTTTCTTTTTGTATAAATAAGACTTAAGAGTACTACTATAAAGCAAGTATAAATAGTAATTAAGGTTTCTTTAAAGTATAAGAATTTACAATTAGGTCAAGAAAACTTTACCAATATTTTTTGGTAAGAAATTAAAGGATAAAAATGAAAGATAATAAAATCAATAAAGCAAGAGCATTATACTATTCAATGTTTTCAAGATTTTTTGTTTTTTCATCAAACAATAATAGATATTTAGAATTAATAGAACTTATTAATACTTTAAAAGAAAATCCATTAGATTCAAGTACAGCTCTTGCATTTGAAGAATTATCAAATACTTTAAAAATGGATTCAAATGTTGAGCTTATGCTTGAGTTTGATGATATTTTTCACTCGCCTGAAACTACTACTGTTAGAACTACTGCTTCTTATTATGATGAAGATATAGAATCTGGTAAAAAAAGAGTAGAAATGCAAAACTTTTTAGCAAAAACTAAAATAAGAAGAGATGAAAAAAAATACTCTGATTATGAAGACCATATTGGTTTTATATTTACTGTTTTAGCTGAGCTTTGTACTTTAATATCTGAAGGTGAAGAAGTTTATGTAAATACATCTCATTGTATTTTCGATCAAATATTAAATGATTTTGTAGATGATTTCTCAAAAGAAATATATGAACATGAAAGTGCAGAAATTTATAAAAATGTAATTGTTTTATTAAAAGCATTTATTGAGTTTGAAAGAATTTATTTAGAAGTATCACTTCCAGCTCCAAGAGAGAGACCTCTAAGAAGTGCTTGCTCAGAAGAGTTATCAGATGTTGAAATTGAGAGAAGAAAAAGGAACAAAGCTTTAAGAGCAAGTGGACCTAAAAAACATAAAGAAAAAGAAGAAGTATTTGTAACATTTGATGTTGAAGAAGATATGTAAATGAGTTTTTATGCTGTTGAAGTAAGTCAAATCATTTGATTTATTTCAGCAGCATAAAATTTATGTTCTGAATACAAAAGGATCAATAATGCAAGAATCAAGAAGAGATTTTGCCAAAAAAGCTGCTGTTGTTCTTGGTGCCACTGTTGTTGGTGCTAGTGCTTTAGCTGCTAATACAAGTAAAGCTTCTTATGAAGCTGATTCAAATGGTGTTGTTATAGGAAATTCTAATAAAAAAGAAATTCTTTACAAAAAAACTAAAGCTTGGGAAGATTTTTATAAACAAGCTTTATAAAACATACAATAAAAGTTAAGGAGTAGAATATGTCAATTAGTACATATGATGCACTGAAAGCAAAAGTTGGTAGAAGATCATTTTTAAAAATGACTGCTATAGCAACTGCTGCTGGTGCTGTAAATGCTTTAGCTAATAATGATGGAGTTACTAGAGCTGCATCAGAAGAAGAGATCAAAAATCCTTTTCCTGGTTCAAGAAAAGTAAAAACTATCTGTAATGCCTGTTCTGTTGGATGTGGGATTATTGCTGAAGTTCATAATGGTGTTTGGGTAAGACAAGAAGTTGCTCAAGATCATCCTATCTCATTAGGAGGTCACTGTTGTAAGGGTGCTGATATGATTGATATGGTTCGATCAGAAGTTAGATTAAAGCACCCGATGGTTAAAACGAAAGGAAAGTGGAAAAGAATCTCTTGGGATGAAGCACTTGACAGAATCGCTGCAAAACTAAAAACAGCTCACGAAACAGTGGGTGCAGATTCTGCAATGTTCTTAGGTTCAGCAAAAATGAGCTCAGAGCAAGCATATTATTTTAGAAAATTTGCTGCTTTTTACGGAACAAATAATATAGATCATCAAGCTAGAATTTGACATAGTGCAACAGTCGCCGGTGTGGCGAATACATGGGGTTATGGTGCTATGACAAACTCACTTGGAGATATCCAAAACGCGAAAGCAATTATTATTTTCGGAGCAAATCCTGCGGTTAATCACCCAGTTGGATTTGGACATTTTTTAAAAGCTAAAGAGCGAAACAATGCTAAGATCATTGTTGTTGATCCAATTTTTACTAAAACTGCTGCCAAAGCAGATCACTATTGTAGAATAAGACCTGGTACTGATATTCCATTTATGTATGGAATGTTACATCTTATTTTCAAAAATAAATGGCACAATGAGTCTTTTATTAATGATAGAGTTTATGGTATGGATGAAATTATGGAAGAATCTAAAAAGTGGAATCCTAAAAAAGTTGAAGATGTAACAGGAATTCCTGCTGATCAACTAATTCAAATTACAAGAGTATATGCGCAATCTACTCCAGGTACTTTGATTTGGGCTATGGGATTAACTCAACATACTGTGGGATCTTCTAATACAAGATTAGCTCCAATATTACAATTAGCTCTTGGAAACATGGGTGAAGAGGGTGGTGGAACTAATATTCTTAGAGGTCACGATAATGTTCAAGGTGCTACTGATATGTGTTGTTTATCACATACTTTACCTGGATATTATGGTTTAAGTGATGGTTCATGGAAGTACTTTGCTAAGTCGTGGGGTGTAGATTATGAATGGTTAAAAGGAAGATTTGCATCTCCTTCATGGATGAACAAAAAAGGTTTTACACTTTCAAGATGGTGGGCTGGAGTTTTAGATGGTAAAAACGGTAATGATAAAATTCATAACGGTGGAACTAATCTTAAAAACTTAATTGTAATGGGTAATGGTATTACTTCAATTGCACAGCAAGCTAAAGTTAAAGAAGGTTTAGACAATTTAGAAATGATTGTATTAGTTGATCCTTTTGTAAATGAAGCTGCTATTTTAACTGATAAACAAGATGACGTATTTATTTTACCAGCTGCAACTCAGTTTGAAACATCTGGAACAGTTGTTGCTACAAACAGAAGCGCACAGTGGAGAACTAAAGTAGTTGAACCTATGTATGAGTCTAAAACTGATGAAGATATTATGTTTGAATTAGCAAAAAGATTAGGATTCTATGACGAGTATACTCGTGGAATGTTAATTAAAGAAGATAAAAAAGAGTTTACTTGGCCAGAAGATGCTAGTGATGAAATTGCTAGAATTATTAAAACAATTGGTTTAACTGGTTGGACTGCTAAGAGAATTAAAAAACACACTGAGAATTGGCATATGTTTGATCAGATTTCTGGTCGTGGATATGGTGAAATGAAGGGTGAATATTATGGTTTACCTTGGCCTTGTTGGACTGAAAATCATGGTGGTTCTCCTATTTTATATAACATTCACAGATCTGTTAAAGATGGTGGAATGGGATTTAGAAATAGATTTGGATTAGAACATGATGGTGTTGATTTATTAGCAGGAAAAGGATCAGCTCCTAAAAGTTCAGCTAATAAAGATGGTTATGCAGAAATTACAAGAGATAATATTGAAAAAACTCTTGGTATTAAATTAACAGCAGATGAGAAAAAAAGAATTGGTAAAAACTGGAAAGTTGATACTTCTAATATCATAGCTCTAAAATGTATGGAAGCTGGAATGGCTCCTTATGGAAATGCGAAAGCAAGAGCAGTAGTTTGGACGTTCCCAGATGCTATTCCACTTCATAGAGAACCGTTACATTCACCAAGACAGGATTTAGTTAAAGAATATCCTTCTTATGCAGATAAGGGGAATCATTACAGAGTTGATACTCAGTATGCTTCTAAACAAAATGAAAAAGATTGGTCAAAAGAGTTCCCAATTAATCTTGTTACTGCAAGACTAGTTAATATGAATGGTGCTGGAATGGAAAATAGAGCAAGTAAATATTTAGCTGCTTTAACTCCTGAGATGTTCTGTAGAATTCATCCAGATTTAGCAGGTGAGTATGGAATTAGAGATGGTTCAATGATGTGGATTCATTCACCAGAAGGTACAAAAATTAAAGTTAAAGCTGAATATTCTTTCTCTGTTTCGGAAGATAGAATTTGGTTACCTTTCCATTTTGCTGGTCATTTCCAAGGTGAAGATTTATCTCATAAATATCCACAAGGTTTAAAACCATTTGCAGTTGGGGAAAGTGCGAATACTGTTACTAACTACGGTTATGACATTATTACTCAGATTCCTGAAACAAAAGGTGGATTATGTCGAATAGAATTTGCGTAGGAGAATTGATATGAGCGAAAATGCAAGATTAAAATTTTATTGTGATGATCAAAGATGTATTGCTTGTGATGGCTGTTCGGTAGCTTGTGCTGAAGCGCACGAACTACCAGCAGGTATTAACAGAAGAAAAGTAATAACTATGAATGAGGGTATTCAAGGACTTGAATACTCACTTTCAATTGCTTGTATGCATTGTACTGATGCACCATGTGAGCAAGTATGTCCAGTTGATTGTTTTTATATTAGAGAAGATGGTATTGTTCTTCATAGTAAAGAAAAATGTATCGGTTGTGCTTATTGTTTATATGCCTGTCCTTTTGGAGCTCCTCAGTTCCCTCAAGATGGTGCGTTTGGAACAAAAGGTGCTATGGATAAATGTACTATGTGTGCAGGTGGTCCTGAACAAACTAACTCACATACTGAAAGAGAACTTTATGGTCAAAATAGAATTTCTGAAGGTAAAGTTCCAGTTTGTGCAGCTATGTGTTCTACAAAAGCATTATTAGTTGGGGATTCTGCAGCTATTTCTGATATTTATAGAGAAAGAGTATTATCAAGAGGTCATGGTGTAAAAACTCAACCTTATGGTTGGGATACTGCATATGGGGATAGAATTTAAGATGAAAAAAATAATATTATTCTTTTTAGCTTTAACTTCACTAGCTTTTGCTAGTGATAGTGCTATTTGGGGGAAAGATATGATTTTAAATATTGCGCAATATGATAAAGAGGGTTCTTTACATTTAGGAGCTTTATTTACTTTATTACAAAGTACATATTTCAAACCATTATTTTTTGGAGTATTATTTGGAATTCCAGTTATATTTTTTATTCATTATATGATTATAGGACCAATGATTTTTTCACATGATAGAAAAAAGATTTATGTATTTTCTGTATTTAACAGAATGGTACATACAATAGCAGGAATAGCATTTATTATATTAATTCCAACAGGATTAGTAATGATGTTTGGAACTACTTTTGGAGGAGGAGAATTTGTAAGATTTTGTAAAGAAATACATGCAATTTCAACACTTTTATTTATAGTTTCAATAGTTCCAATGTTTTTTATGTGGTTAAAAGATATGCTACCAACATCAGATGATATTAAATGGATGATGATTTTAGGTGGATACTTAAATTCAAGAAAAGACCCAGTTCCAGCTGGTAAATTTAATGCAGGTCAAAAAATGTGGTATTGGATAGCAACATTAGGCGGATTCTTGATGATTCTAACTGGAGCAATTATGTACTTCCAAGACTTTAAAATTGATTTTGTAGCTAGTTTAATAACACAAATCGATCTTTTAAGAGGATCTGCGATATTACATAATGTTTTAGGACTTGCAGTATTAGCATTGTTCTTAACACATGTATATATGTCAGTATTCGCAATTAAAGGCGCGATTCATAGTATTATCACTGGATATAAAGAAGAAGAAGAAGTTGAAATACTTCATTCATCTTTTTATAAAGAATTAAAAGAAAAAAAAGAATTATAAAATATAATTAGAAGTCTAAAAGATGCTCTTAAATGAGCATTTTTTATTTATATAATTATATGCATTTTTGGCATATTATGATAATATCTCAGCAATGTATATATAGGATTAGAAATGGATAATGAAAAATATTTAAAAAAAATTATAATTGATAAAGTAATAGCCGGCGAGTTAGTTGAAACAGAAGATGTTGTAATTGATGAGTCAAGAATTAATATTTATTTAAATGGAACTAAGACGATTTCAATGATGTGTATTCCAAAAGATCAAGACGCGCACGCAATTGGTTTTTTAATGAGTGAAAATGTAATTGTATCTATTGACGATGTAAAAGAAATAAGAATTGAAAATGATGGTTTAGATATTTATGTTGATGCAATTATTGATGAAAAATCTTTAAAGAATTTATATAAAGAAAAAACTCTAACTTCTGGTTGTGGTGGAGGAATTACTGGTAATATTACAGGAAGTGTTCAAGTGCCATTTAATCAAGTTTCAATGTTTATAAAACCTGAAGTAATATCACGAGAAGTTAAAATATTTTATGCTGAGAGTGAGTTATATGAATTAACTGGTTGTGTTCATAAAGCTATGCTTTATTTAGAAGATGGCTCTACTATTTCTGCCGAAGATATTGGACGACATAATGCAATTGATAAAGTAGTTGGAAAATGTAAATTACAAAAACTAGATACTACAAAATCAGTTTTATTTGTATCAGGAAGATTAAGTTCAGAAATGGTTGTTAAAGCTGTTATGCATAAAATTCCTATTGTTGTTTCAAGAACAGCAGCTACTCACTTAGGAGTTACTACTGCTAATACTCATGGTATTACTTTAATTGGTTTTGCACGAGGAAAACGAATGAATGTTTATACTCACGCTGGAAGAATCGATGGGTAAAGTCCAAAATGTAATTCTTTTAGATGATACTCAAAAAGATTTGATTTTGACAAATCTTGATTCTAATGGTAGATTATCTTGTTTAAAAGCTTTTAAAGTAGCAAGACTAATAGGACTCAAAAACTTACAAATGTCTGATGCTTGTAAAAGTATAAATGTAAAGATTACAAATTGTGAATTAGGTGTATTTGGAAAACTTGAATTTAAAGAGTTTGAAAAAGATATATATAATTCAATTATGAAAAATTATAATGATGAAAAAAAACTTACATGTAAAACATTATGGAATGAAGCAAGACCTACCACTCTTAGAAGAGTAGGGTCAACAGTTAAAAAAAGTGATATTGAAGTACTTCATTGTCAACTTGGATGTTTTAGGGAGAAATTAAGTCATGAAAATAAAAGTTAAAACTTGGATAGAAGATGAAAATAAAAACTTAGTATTTGGTGGTGGTAAAACTCAAATTCTAGAATTTATAGAAGAAACAGGATCAATTTCTCAAGCTGCAAAACTCTTAGGTATGAATTACAAAAAAGCTTGGTCTCATATTAAAATATTACAAGAAAATATAGAAGATGAATTGGTAATTGTTAATAAAGGACGATCAACTGGTGGAACTAAATTAACGCCAAAAGCAAAAGAAATAATTGAGAATTACAAAATTCTAAAAGAAGATATTAATGATTTTGCTCAAAAAAGATTTGAAGAACTATTTTTAAAAGAGAAAAATATTATGACTTGTAAAGATGAACTAGAAAAAGAAGTTAAAGATGTATAAACTTAATTCTTTACAATATAAAACATCAAAAGATTTTCAAATTAATTCAGATTATTCTCTAGAAGTATTAAAAGATAATACCATGAGTGAGAATTTAATTAAAGATTTTAAAAAAAAGTTTTCTTATTCTTCTTTAAAAACAATGAGTTTATCTTATGAGTCTTTTTTAGGATTCTTATTTACTTTAGAAGGTAAAATATCTGTTTCTTTAGGAGAGAGTGAAAACTTAGTAAAAGCAGCTTTAAAATACAAAAACTTAGGTTTAGACATTGATTTTATAAATATAAACAAAGATGGTAAATTAGCTTACGAAGAAATAAAAGAGGATTGTAATTTTTTATTTTTATCTTCTTATATTATGGATACATATGTAAAAGTAGATTTAAAAAGAGTAAGAACATTAACAAGTGCAAAGATCATTTCAAATATATCTGCTAATTTAGATTGTTGTTATGTTGATATTGCTTTTTTTGATGCATATAAACTAACATCATTTGCATCTTCAAGTATAGTTTTACATAATGGTGAGTTATCTAAACAAAATATAGGAGAGATAGATATTATTGCAATTAAAAATATCTATGAGTCTTTTTCTTATAATAAAAAATATGCAAATAAATCATATTTTATAAAATGCTTAGAAGAGGAATTAAAAGAGGATATTTTCTTTTTTGTAGATAATTCTAATACTTTAGAAAACTCTTTACACTTTGGGCTTAAAGGCATTAAAGCAAGAGAGGTAATAAGAACTTTATCACTAGCAAGTATTTTTGTAACAAATGGTGAAGGTTGTTCATTAGGGTTATCAAAACCATCTCGTATCTTACAAAGTATGTCTTATACTGAATTAGAATCAAGACAAGCATTATCTTTAAGTTTAGATCTTGTTATTAATGATGAAGAGATTAAAAAAATAGCAAAAAAAATAGCAAAAGCATATAGACAAATAAAGGCATTAAATGAGTAAAACATATTTAGATTTTCAAGACGCAATTGATAAAGCGCTTTTGAATTCACATAAAACACAAAAAAGTGAAATGATTAATTTAGACTCATCATTAAAAAGAGTTTTAGCAAAAGATATTATTTGTATTAAAAACTTACCATCATTTAATAATTCAGCAATGGACGGTTTTGCCTTAAAAACTAGCGATGCTGGAAAGACTTTAAAAGTTATAAGAACTATTTTCGCAGGAGAGTCTGTAAAAGAGTGTTTAAATGAAAATGAATGTTATAAAATTATGACAGGGGCACAAGTTCCAAATGATGTTGATACTATTGTACCAATTGAAAATGTTTTATTTTATCAAAATGATGAAGTGAAAGTCTCAAGAGATACAAAAATCTCCTCAAACTTAAGGTTTAAAGGTGAAGAAACTAAAGTTGATAATCTTTTATATAAAAGTGGTTCTGAGATTACATCTTCGATGGTAGCAGTTCTTGCAAGTCAAGGAATTATTATGATTGAAGTGTATAAAAAACTTTTAATTGCAGTATTATCAACAGGAAATGAATTAATTGAACCTTGGGAAATGGCCAATGAGAATGAAATTTATAATTGTAATTCTTATGCATTAATTTCACTCTTAAAAGAAAAGTCTTTTGAAGCTACATATATTGGAGTAATTCCAGATTCACTAGAAGAATCAATTAATTTTATAAAAGAGCTAAAATCTTATGATGTAATTATAACATCAGGTGGAATTTCTATGGGTGATGCTGATTATATGGCTGAAGCATTTAAACAAAATGAATTAGATACTTTATTTCACGGTGTTAATATTAAACCTGGACGTCCTATTATGATGGGTTTAATGAATAATACTTTTGTTATTTGTTTACCTGGAAATCCTTTAACTGCAATGGTTAATATGCATTTGTTTGTAATTCCAATTTTGAGAAAAAAACAAGGTTTTTCTTCTTATTATCATGATTTCCAAATTGCTAAGAATACAAAAGAGTTTAAAGTTAAAAAAGGTCGAGTAAATGTGGTCCTTGGATCTATTTCATCTGGCGAATTTATAGTTACAAGAGATAATAAATATGGTTCAGGAATGATTACAGTTTTAGAAGAGAGTAATTCTATTTTAGTTACATCTGATGAAAGCTCATTAATTGATAAAGAATCATATGTAAAAGTTATTAATTTTTCTACATCTTATATTCAAAATGAAAAGAATATTTTTAACTAAAATAAGATTTAGCTTAAATTATAAAATATAAAAATAATTTAAGCTAAATTAAGGTAAATATTTTTTTACTATGCTAAACTTGCATATTAAATAGTTACAAGTTAATAGTTTCTAAGAAGTTTCATTAAAACTCCTTAGTTAAAATATGCAATATTTACATATAAGGAATATAAATGAAATTAAATAAATTAGCTCTAATCTTAGCCGCCGCAACAATGACTTTATCAACAAGCATTTTCGCAAAAGATTCTTTAATGATGGCAACAACTACAAGTACAGATAATACTGGTTTATTAGATTATTTAGCACCAAGGTTTGAAAAAGAAACTGGTACTGAATTAAAATGGGTAGCAACTGGAACTGGTAAAGCTTTAAAAATGGGTCAAAACTGTGATGTTGATATTTTATTTGTACATGCTCCGGCATCTGAGAAAAAGTTTGTAAATGCTGGATATGGTAATGCTAGAAAACAAGTTATGTATAATGATTTTGTAATCGTTGGTCCAAAAAAAGACCCTGCTCATGTAATGGGAATGGCTCCTTCAAAAGCTTTACAAACAATTAGAAATAATAAATCAAATTTCTTCTCAAGAGGAGATAATTCTGGTACTAATAAAAAAGAAATTTCTTTATGGAAAACTGCTATGAAAAAAGCACCTGAAAATGCAGCTTGGTATGTTCAAACTGGTCAAGGTATGTTAAGAACTATTAACATGGCATCTGAAAAATCTGGTTATACAATGACAGATAGAGGAACTTGGATTAAATATATGTCTCAAAAAGCTGGCAAAAATATGATGCAAGTTGTTGTTGAAGGTGATAAAACTTTATTTAATCAATATAGCGTTATTTCAATTAGTAAAAAAAGATGTGCAAACGTACAACCTAAATTAGCTAAACAATTTACTAACTGGATTACTACAGCTTCTACTCAAAAAACAATTGCTGATTTTAGATTACTTGGAAAAGCTTTATTTATTCCAAATGCAAAATAAGTTTAAAATATTTTTGGTATGAATTTATATACTGATGGTTTTAATCAAGCTTTAGAGTTACTTATATCAGGGAATACTAGCGTATACTCTGCTATAAGTGCAACTATCACTGTTTCTTCTTGGTCATTATTAATATCTCTTATAATTGGTCTTCCTTTAGGTTTTGCTCTTGGTTATTATAAATTTAAAGGAAAGTTAATTGTAAAAACAATAGTTGATACTTTTTTAGCTCTTCCTACGGTTGTTATTGGACTTATTGCATATACTATGTTATCACGCGCTGGAGTATTTGGAGATTTAAATCTTTTATTTACTCTAAAAGCTATTGCCCTTGGTCAAATTGTATTATCACTTCCTATTATTATAGCCCTTACAGCTGCTCAAGTAGAAGCAGTTGATTCAAGGCTTTATTTATCATTAAAAGGCCTTGGAGCTCAACCATTTCAAATTTTAAGAGCTACACTTGTAGAAGCTAGATTTGGAATTATGACAGCAGCAGTTACAGCTTATGGCCGAATCATTACTGAAATTGGAATTTCTATGATGGTTGGTGGAAATATTAAATATCATACACGAACAATTACAACTGCAATTGCATTAGAAACTGGAAAAGGTGAATTTGTAACCGGAATTGCTTTAGGTATAGTTTTATTTGCTATTGCTTTAATGGTTAATATTTCTTTATCTTTTCTAAAAAGGAACTGGACTCAATGAGTATGCTTTATGAATTAAATAATGTTAAAAAATCATATGATGGTAGAGAAGTTTTAAATATAAAATATTTAATTCTAGAATCAAATCAAATTATTGGATTTTTTGGACCCAATGGAAGTGGAAAATCAACTCTGTTTTCGTTATTATCAATGATAGATAAAGCTTGCTCAGGTGAAATATTATTTGAAAATAAATGTATTAAAAAACTTAATTTAAAAACAAGACAAGATATAATTATTGTTCCTCAGAATCCTTATTTATTAAAAAGAACAGTATATGAGAATGTATCATTTGCTCTGAAATTAAGAAAAGATACAAAGAACTTAGAAAAAAGAGTATTTGATGCTTTAAAACAAGTAGGGCTTGATAAATCTTTCTCAAAGCGAAAATGGTCTCAACTTTCAGGTGGAGAAGCTCAAAGAGTTGCTCTTGCTGCAAGGCTAATATTAAAACCAAAAGTTCTTATTTTAGATGAACCAACAGTTGGAGTTGATACTACTTCTGCTCAGTTAATAAAAGAAGCAATTTTACAAGCTAAAGAAAAATACAATACTACTATCTTTATTTCAAGCCATGATCATACTTGGTTAAACCATATATGTGATAAAAAAGTAGCTTTATTTCAAGGTAAAATTGTTCAAAGTGGAAATGTAAACTTACTTTTTGCACCTTGGCATAAAGATCTTGATGGGAACTTAGTTAAAGTATTTTTAGATGGTCAAAAACTTATTATACAAAACTCGCAAGAGAAAAAAAGAGATTCTGTAATGATGATAAACTCAGATCATATTGTAATTAATAAAGTAGAGTCTAATACAAGAACAAGTCCAACAACTCTAATTGGACAAGTATCCTCAATACATAAAGAACAAAATGAAGAAAAACTATTAGTTGAATTCTCAATAGGTGGAGTTTGTTTAAATGCTAAACTATCCGTAGAAGAAATACAAAATCAAAATTTATTACCAGGTAGTAAAATAAATGTAACAATAGATACTTCTAAAGCTTGTTGGATTTAACAAGCTCCTTTTTCCAAACCAGAATTTTCTTTATCAACTTTATTTGTTAGATTATTAATTAAAATAATAAAATTATTAAGATTTTTTTCTTAAATTTAATTAACAATAAAATGAATCATAACTAATTAATACAGGTATTTAAATACTTTATATGATTAAATACTATTTATATATTTAAAGGTTGACTATCAATAAATTAACAATAAAAGATAAGCTTATATTAAGTTTTAGTCTTCTTGCATTATTAGTGATTATACTTGCAATTTAAAGTATTCTAAGTAGTTCTAAATCTTCAGATGGTTTTACTAGTTATAGAGGAATGGCTAAAGATTCTGTTCTTGCAGGTAGAGTACAAGCAAATATGCTAATGGTTAGAATGAATGTTAAAGATTATTTATCTACTACTTCACAAAAAGATATAAATGAATTTTAGTTTTTTACAAAAAAACTGAAAAGTTTATAAATGAAGCAAAAGTTGAGATACAAAAGCCTTCAAGAGCTCCATTGGTTCAAATTATTGCTGAAGACCTTATGGTATATAAAAAAATATTTAATGATGTAGTAAAACACATGAAAGAAATAAGATTGTAAAAAATAATCTTGATGTAAATGGTAAAAAAATAGAAATTTATTAACATCAGTAATGAAAAGTGAAAAAAAAGATGGTGATATGACTGCATCATTAGATGTAGCTATGGGCATTAGAACAGTTTTACTTGTTCGTTTATATTCAGGTAAATATTTATCATCAAATTCTGAAAAAGATGGAATAAGAATTCAAAAAGAATTTGATAGTCTCTAAGAACAATTAGTTTCAATAAATAATGAAATTAATGATCCTACAAGAAAATCACAATTAAAAGAATCTATGACTTTAATAAGTACATATAAAAAAGGTATTTATAGAATTGAAGATATCATTAAAGAAAGAAATGTTTTAATTAATGAAAAACTTAATATTATTGGTCCCCAAGTTGCAAAACTATCAATAAAAAAAGATCAAGATAAAATATTTAAGCCATTTAGCCGTATTGATAAAAGTCGTAATAAACAGGATGGCGGTTTTGGTTTGGGCTTAGCGATAGTTAAACGAGTGGTCGATTTACATCAAGGGAATTGTCAGGTGGAATACTCATCATTG
>JABSOL010000062.1 GCA_013215985.1 Campylobacteraceae bacterium | reverse complement strand
AGAAGATGCTACACCTTTAAGTATTACAAAAACATCACTAGATACAGAAAAAGATGGACTTTCAGTTAACACTAAAATTAGCATTACTTTTTCTAAAGAAATAGATAAAAAAACACTTAAAGATAATATCATTATTACAGATGATGTAGATAACTTAACAAAACATTTAACATTTGATATTGATGATAAAACAATTACAATTAGTCATTCAACAGATTTTGAAAATGCAAAATCTTATACATTAAAATTATTAACAGGACTAAAAGATAAAAATGGTTTAGCACTTGATGTTCTAAAAACTTATAATTTTACAACTGCCTCAGTAGTTGATAAAGAAGATCCTGAAATTATTGTTCAAAGTATAAAAAAAGATGATGAATATATATCTATAAACCCAACTTTTACTTTTACTTTTAATGAAGAATTAGATCAAAGTACTCTAAAGAATTCTTTTGAACTAATAGATTCTAAGTCTAATAAAGTTGAAATTAATTATACTTATATAAATAAAGTTATTTCTATTACACCAAAAAGTAATTTAGAAAACTCAAGTAAATATACTTTAATTCTTAAATCAACAATTAAAGATTTAGCTTCAAATAATTTTGATGGTAATACATGGTTAGCAGGACCTCAGAATAAAAAAATAAATTTTACTACTATTGCTGATGGAAGTGATACAAATAAACCAACACTTACAAGTCCTCAAGACTTAGGAACAGTTGCCCAAGATAGCGATATAAAAATTACTTTTTCAAAAGAATTGAAAGATATTGATAACAATTCTTTTATTCTTCCTTCTGGATATTTTTTCAAATCTTATTTAAAGAAAACAGTACTCTTCTCTTCAGCAAGTTATGTTAAATATGATACAAACTATTCTATTACTTTAAAAGCAAATATTTCAGATTTATCTGGAAATACTTTAGGATCTGATACGATTATTACTTTTAAAACTCAAGCAGAAGTAGATAAGAAAAAACCAACTATTTCTAATATTATTCCAAGTAATAACAGTAAGAATATAAAAGTTGATAGTGATATTGTAATAAATTTCTCAGAAGCAATTAAACTTGAGAGTATAACAAGTAACAATATTCAATTATTTCAAATTCTTGAACCTATTGAAGGAAGCAAAACAGATAATCTAGGTTCTAATATTATAAGTCAATCTGATTTTACTCTTACTTCAAATAAACTTACTATAAATCTATCAAATGATTTAGATCTTAATAGTGAATATAAACTTGTAATTATTAAAAATGGTATTAAAGATTTAAGTTCAAACTATTTTAAGGGTTCAGATTCTCTAATTAATGCTGATTATACATCAAATTTTTCAACAGTGAAAGAATTGTCAACTACTAATTGTAGTGATGGATATACAGAATATCTAGATAAATGTTATAAAGCATTTACACAAAAGAAATCTCATTCAAATGCACTTTCAACTTGTAATGGTGGTTCTTTAGTATCTACAAGTTTATTTAACAAGGGTGGATTTAATATTGCTTTAGGTAATGAATTTGCTTCAGCATTACAATTAGAAAAAGATTCTTATTGGCTTAAAAATACATTCTCACAATTTGGAAGAGATAATGCATACCTTTTAAATGTTTCTACTTTTATGAGAGATCTATCTACTTCAATTAAAGATAGAGAGACAAAAGAACAACATAAATTTATTTGCCAAAAAGATTAAGGAATAAAAATGAATAATATAATTAAAAGCCTTTCTATTATTTGCGCTTCATTAATTTTAAGTGCTTGTCAAGGTTCAAAAGACGAACAAAGTACTAGTCATAATATTAAAAGTACTAATGAAAATACCTTAACAGTAAGTAGTAGTGATAAAATCAAAAGTACTACTTATAGTTTAAGATCAGTTAGTCCTAGAAATAATAGTTCAGATGTATTAACAAATGAAGATATTATTTTAGATTTTTCTATTAATATAAATTCTGATATTTTAATAAAGAATAATTTCATTATTAGACAAGATGGGAAAGAAATATCAACATATAAAAGAATTTCTGACAATAAATTAATATTAAGTCCTAAAATTGCTTTAAAACTTGACAGTGAATATACTATAGAAATAAAAGCTTTAGAAGAAAATAATCTTAAAATAGAAGATTTAAATAGAAGTATATCTTTTAGAACAAGTGATGGAAAAGATATAACTCCTCCAACATTAATAAATAATTCTATTTCTTCAGATTTAAATAATGTTGACTTATCAAATAAGATAGTTTTAGATTTTTCTGAAAAAATGGATGATAATAGTATTAACTCAAATAGTATTATTTTAAGAAATGATTTAACTCAAGGTCTTCATACTTTAAGAATCAAGCATACAAATAAAAGAGTAACCATTAGTCCTAAATTATTACTTGAAGCAAATACTTCTTATTCTCTAGTTTTAAATTCAAAACTTAAAGATCAAAGCAATAATGCTTTTGAAGAAAAAACTATTTCTTTTAAAACAAATAGTAAAATAGTATTTAATTCATATGAATATAATATTATTAAATCTAAAATCACTGGTAAAGAGTGGTTAGATAGAAATATAGGGGCTCAAAAAATTTGTGAAAACAAAGCAGATGAAAATTGTTATGGTGATTATTTCCAATGGGGAAGAAAAGCTAATGGACATGAGAAAAAAGACTCAGCTGTAATTGATACGGCATTAAATCCTTTAGAAAAAGATGTTCTAAAAAATGGTAAGTTTGCAACATGGAGTGATGATTGGAGAATTAATCCAAACTCAGATTTATGGAATGGTGTAAATGCTGTTAATAATGTTTGTCCTATTGGATTTAAAGTTCCAAGTATTGATGAACTATTAATGGAAACAAAAAATGTAAATGAATTACAATTTCCTGGTGAAAAAATATCAGGTCAATATGAAAATATTAATAACTTTTTAAAACTTCCAAATAATGGTTTTAGAAAGAACAGAACAAGAAAAGGAATGCTTGAAATTAGAGCTTACTCAGGTAACATTTGGTCAAGTTCAACTAATGATGTAGGAATGTCATATTACTTAGATTATTATCCTGGTGGAATAAATTCAAGTTTAACATGGAGATCAAAAGGTCAAGCTGTTAGATGTATTAAAGATTATGAAGATACAGTGGTAAATGAAGTTGTATCTACTACTCCTTCTAATGATCAAAAGAATGTAGATATTAATACAGAATTTAAAGTACAGTTCTCAAAAGCTGTTGTATCTGGTATTTCAAGAAAAAATATTCAATTATTTATTGGAGATAAACAATTAAGCATAAATATTATGGAAAATATTTCAAACCATACATTTGTTATTGCACCTAATCATTGGCAAGGTAAGAATCGTAACTTAGACTATAATACTGAATATAAATTTATTATTAGAAAAAATATAAAAGATGTATCTGGTAAAATCATGTTTGAAGATGAAGTTATTACTTTTACAACTCAAAAAAGCTCTGAGTTTAGATCTGTTGAGATTTCTGCTTATCCAAGAGATAAAACTATTGATTTTGTAAGAAATGAAAATATCACTTTAGACTTTTCAAAAGATTTAGATGAAAGTACAATTGATGATAATATCTTCTTAAAATTAAATGATACTATTATTCCTGCTGTATTTACTTATGAAAATAAAACATTAACAATTAATCCTAAAAATTCTTTAGAATCAAATACTAGATATCAAATTGAAGTATTAGAAAATTTACAAGATACAAAAACAATTCTTTTAGGAAATAAATCAACATTTACATTTACTACTTCTTCAGAAGTATTAACAGAAGACAAAAATGGAAATGTATATAAAGATGTTATTTCATCTAGAACGGAAAAAACTTGGTTAGATAGAAATATAGGCGCACTTAGAGTTTGTAAGTCTTTATCTGATTCAAAATGTTTTGGGGAATATTTTTCTTTTGATAAAACAAAAGAAGCTGATATTTGTCCTAATGGATATAAAGTTCCAACTATATCTGAATTAAAAAATGAAATGGAAGGTTTTACAAAAACTAACTTATTTGACAATTTTTTAAAACTATCAATTAATGGAAAAAAACACTCAAATGGTACATTAGATGCAAGTTCTTCTTTACATATATGGTCAAATCAAGAAGAAAATATTAATAAAGCTTATGCTTTTAAAGTACTTACACATAAGGCTTCATATGATAGTGAAGATAAAAGTAATGCTTTAGCAATTAGATGTTTAAAAAAAGGAAATTAAAATGAAAAGAATGTCAAATATTAAAAAGATTTCTTTAAGTACTGTATTAATTAGTATTCTTGCAGGTTGCGGTGGAGGAGATGGAAGTAATTCATCTCCTAAAACACACAAAGATAAGCAAATAACAGATACTCAAAAACAAACAAATGGATACTCAAGAGCATTATCATATGATTCTTGTGTAGATTTAAATTTAAATGTAAAATGTGAAAATTCTGAAAGAGGATTAAATCCTTTTTTATATCCTGAAATTGCTGTTACAAATCAAGAAAATAATGGAAAATATTTATTAGGACCAGCAGGTACTGATAAAGTTTCAGCATGGACTACTTTAGTTTATAATGAAATGAAATATAATCCCTTAGTTGAAAACAATCAAGAATTAGCTGAAAATTATTTAAGAGAAAAATTTTCTAATAATAGCAGAAGTATTTCTTCATCAGCGCTAAGTGTAGAAGAGAATGACTTTTTAGAAAATTCAATACAAACTGCAATTGAACAAAATCCTTTAGTAAACAAAAACTCTATCATAGCAGCGGTTTGTGAAAAGTTTATTTCTTCAAAATCATTTGTTAGTATAAATTTGGATGATGTTAAAAAACAAACAAGAGTGCTACATGAGATTTCATTTAAAAAAGAGTATGAAACAGATTGGCAAGATCAAACGACAGCTGATTTAGTAGGTGAGATTAGAGATAGGGTTGAGGCGCAACTAGTATCTATTCACGGAAGTGAGCGAATTTCTTCAATCTCTGGTTCTTCTAATTATTTATTAGCATCAAGTCAATATCATAATGCTTTGACTATTATTGATTTAAATGAGAATTCTGATAAAAATATAAAATATAAAAGATTTGCTGCATTTAGAACAAACTATAATCTTCATCAAGGTGGAATTAAAACAGCAATTTCGGCTAATGGAAGTACTGATATTTCAACAGGTGCAGCACAAGCAATGCCAAGTCCAATTGCAATAAGTGGAGGAAGTGGATCAAGATCTATTTCAAGATCTATAAGTCCAAATATTAATTCATTAAATGAAAGTACTCAAGTTTCATATATGGCAAATGAAGATCCTAAAAATACTAAAGGTTTGTGGGAACACTTGATTGAAGATTCTCAGATTACTAAAGATGGTAAAACTGTATATACTTTAATTAAACCAAAAGGAAACCCAGCTGGGTATTCAGATTCTCAATCTTTTGGATTCTTCAAAGTTTTAGTTGGTATGTATGGAGTATATGAATATAATAACCCTACTACAAAAAGAATTCCATCAGCTGATATTAAAAATTTTCAATTATCTCATTCAAATGAAGAAATTGTTGTTTATGGTACTTTTACTAATGACTTAAAAGAAGAAAAAAATGTATTAAGAACATATAATAAAGATTTAGTTTTTCAAAAAGCTATTGAAATCAACCTTCTTAAAAACTTTGTAATTACTCATGATGATAAAAATATTATTGCAAATACTAATGGTGATTATTTAAGTTCTCCTAAGTTAATTAAAATTGATTTAAAAACTTTAATTAAAAAATCTGAACTTGAGCTTCCTTTTAGTCCAGACGATATTTTTACTTATGCGCAAGGTACAATGGCAATAGTAACAAATATAGCAGCTAATAAGATTTTATTAGTAAACTTAGAATCTATGAAAGTTGAACAAGAAAAAATATTAGATATTGATGTTAAGTTATTTGCAATGAGTAATAAAGGTTCATACTTAGCAGTTGCAAGTAAAAACACTATTAATTTATATAATTTATTAACTCCTGAAATTACTTTTCAAGCATCTTTAGATGTTGATACTACAAGTGAAAAAGAAGATTCTTCTAACGATATTAATAAGTTATCTTTTGTAGGTGATTCAATGATTGCATATACACAAGAAGAAAAACAAAATGCTCTAACTGTATATAAAATTATTAAATCTAAGAAAGTTATGTCAGTTGATAACAAATTAAAAATGGCCTTAGATACTTTAAATAAATATTCAATAAATAATTCTTATGATTTATCGCAAGTATCTCAGAAGTTAAATTTAATTCCTTCATATAAAGATGTAAACTTTACTTGGAGTACAAGTAATTTAAGTACAAATATAAATGTAACAAATGGTGAAATAACAAGAGATACAAATGTAAATGTAAGTGGAAGATTAACAGTTAAAGCAAGCACAAAATTTAGAAATGATATTTCTTTTGCCGAAAAAACATTTAATCTTACTATTTTAAAAGATACATCTAAGTTCTCTTCTTCAGCTAATATTTTAAGCTCTAGTGAAGAGTCAAAACTAAATGGTTTTACTTCACAAGTTATATCAAACTCTGATTCTTCTACCGTAATTACTTTTACTAGATCTGATAGTTTTTATAAAGGTTATAATTTATTTCAATTAAATAATAATAAATTATCAGCAACACAAGGTAATGAAAATAGTCCTAGTGCTTTATTAAGAGATGATTTATTAAATATGACTTTTAAAAGTGATAATCAATTAATTATTGTTACTGTTAATAAATCGTACCCAGGTTTCTCAACTATTTATTTACAAGATGTTAATTATGACAATACTTTAGAAGAAGGTTTTAACTCAAAACAATTAGGGGGAGCTTACATTGGTAATAATGGTACTCCATTATCAGCTGCATTCTCAGCAGATAAAACTAAAGTGTTAATTACAAGACAACATTTTGATTTTAAACATTCTGATTTTTATACTGATGTATATGCTATTTCTGGATATAAAGTTAAAAAAGGACAAAGCATTAAACTTCAAAGTAATGTTTCATATAATACTAGAGTATCACCTGCTGTAAATGCAGATGGAAGTATTTTTTATCAAATAGATAAAAACAATATTTATAAATTTGAAAACAATAAAGTTTCATCTCTTAGAGTAGATAATGTTACTGGTGTTTATTATTTTAATAATAGAGTTTATGCTACAAATTCAAATGGTTTAATTATATCTTTTAATGAAGACTTAGATATTAATTCAAAAGAAGAATTATTTATTCCTTCAATTAAAAATATTTCTAAATTAGAATATAAAACAGTGAATTCACAAGATTTATTATATGCATTTGCTGATGGTGAAAAAGCCGGTATTTATGTAATTGAAGTAGATCCTTCAAATATAATGAAAAGTGATTCTTATTCTTTAATTAAGAATACAAAAGGTGGAACAGTATCAGGGGATGGAAGTCATATTTTTGCTTATGATAACAAAACTTATGTTAACTCACAAGCTCCAAGTTCTTCTTTATATTATATAAAGAAATAAAATAAAGCCTCTTAACGGGGCTTTATTCTAAATGCAAACCAAGAGATAAAGACTTTGAAAGTTCTTCAAATCTTTCTTTTGTAGATTCTAAATATAAACAAACATTTGAATCAAAATCTTTATTTTTTATACTAATATTTAAATTTTTACATAAGTACTCTATTTTTTGTAAATCACTATATGGAATAATAAGTGTCTTATCTTCTAAATCTTCATATTCATACAATACAGCTTCACTTATAACTAAATTAACAGCATCACTATAAGCACGCACCAATCCACCAGTTCCTAGCTTCGTACCACCAAAATATCTAATAATAATAACAGCTGTATTAATTAAACCCTGCCCTGCTATTACATTTAAAGAAGGTTTTCCAGATGTTCCTCTAGGTTCACCATCATCACTTGAGTTTTCAACAATTTGATTCATTTCATTTAGATATCTATAAGCATATACAAAATGTCTAGCTTTTGGATGCTTAGCTTTTAGTCTATCCATGCATTCATTATATTCATCATAAGGCATTAAATAAGCTATAAATTTTGATTTTTTTTCTTCGTAAGTATTATTATATTCTGTATTAATATATTTCATTTAGAATTCTAACAAAAAAAGCATATTTTACCCCTGAGTTAAAGTATTTTTCTATATAATGCTCATATGAGATTAGATATATATTTAAATAAAAACTTTGATATACAAAGTAGAAATAAAGCTGATGAATTAATCAAAGCTAACAAAATTAAAGTAAATGGAAAGATTGTTTCAAAATCTTCATTTAAAGTTGATGAAAATTCTAAAATTGAGATTTTAGAAGATGATTTTTATGTAAGCAGATCTGCTTATAAACTAAAACACTTTTTAGATGAAATTAATATTAATTTAGAAAATAAAACTGCACTTGATATTGGTTCTAGTACTGGTGGTTTTACACAAATTCTTCTTGAGCATAAAGTAAAACATGTGACTTGTGTAGATGTAGGTTCAAACCAATTACATGATAAAGTAAAAATGAATAAAAATATAAGCTTTTTTGAAAATACTGATATAAGATCTTTTCAAAGTGAAAGTGCTTTCGAAGTTGTAGCTTGTGATGTATCTTTTATATCTATATTACACATAATAGAAGATATTAATAGATTAGCAAACAAAGATATCATTATTTTATATAAACCTCAGTATGAAGTTGGCTCAAATGTTAAACGAAATACAAAAGGTGTTTTAAAAGATTTAAAAGCAGTAGAACTAGTAAGAAAAACATTTCTTGATACTTGTACTTCATTAAACTGGAAATTACTTTATAATAACTTCTCAAAAGTTTCTGGAAAAGAAGGAAACCAAGAAGAACTATTTTATTTTACAAAAACATAGGAATATAAATGCATAATAAAGACTCTATAACTTCAATAGCCATTGGTGGGTTTGATGGAATGCACACAGCACATCAAGCACTATTTTCAAATCTTAGTACTAATGGAGCTATATTAGTTATAGATGCAGGTTATGCAAACTTAACACCAAATCATGATCGAGAAGATTATTCTTCTTATCCTATCTTTTATTTTAAACTAGAAAAGATAAAATCTTTATCTGGAAAAGAGTTTATTACACTTTTAAAAGAAGAGTTTCCAAGTTTACGGAAAATTGTTGTAGGTTTTGATTTTCACTTTGGAAGTAATAGATCTTGCAGTATTAAAGAATTAAAAGAGTTGTTTGCTGGTGAAGTTATAGTTTTAAATGAAGTAAGTGTAAATGATATTAAAATACATACTAGATATATAAGAGAATATATTAAAAATGGTGATATCAAAACTGCAAATATACTTTTAGGAAAATCATATAAAATAAAAGGTTTCCAAATAAAAGGACAAGGTCTTGGTTCTTCTGAATTTGTACCTACTATTAATTTAGAAATAGAAGACTATTTATTACCTAATGAAGGTGTATATTTTACACAAACAATAATAAACAACAAAGCTTATAAATCTGTATCTTTTTTAGGTCATAGGGTTAGTACTGATGGTAAATATGCAGTTGAAACTCATATTTTAAATGAAGATATAGAATTTACTAATACAAAAATAGAAATTAAGTTTTGTGATAAATTAAGAGATAATGCAAAGTTTGATTCATTTATAGAATTAAAAAAACGAATAGATTTAGATATACAAGAAGCTATTGCGTATTTTTCTTAATAATACAAATAAATTTTAATACCTTTTTAGATAAAATCACGTATGACAGATAAAGTATTTAAAAAATCAATAAATAAACAATTCGAATTTGATGAAGAAGTTGCATCAGTATTTGATGACATGCTAAATAGATCAGTTCCTTATTATAAAGAAATGCAAAGATTAACAATTAATTTTGCACTTAATTTTTTAGAAGAGAATGATAAGGTGTTTGATTTAGGATGCTCAACAGCATCAACTCTAATTGAACTAAATAAAAGTTGTAAATTTAATTTAGACTTAAATGGTATAGATAACTCACCTGCAATGCTAAAACGAGCTTTGAGTAAATGTAAAGCATTTGGTGTAGATATTAATTTAATAGAAAAAGATATTTTTGATTGTGATATGACAAATGCAAAACTAATTATTTCTAATTATACTTTACAATTCATACGCCCCCTTCAAAGAGAAAAACTTATAAAAAAAATAAATGAATCATTAAATGATAAAGGTATTTTTATTTTCTCAGAAAAAGTTATCTCAAATAATAATATATTAAATAAACAATGTATAGATGAATATTATTCATTTAAAAAAGAACAAGGTTATTCAGAATTTGAAATTTCTCAAAAAAGAGAAGCATTAGAAAATGTTTTAATTCCTTATACTGAAGAAGAAAATATAAAAATGATCAAAGATGCAGGTTTTTCACACTGTGAAACACTGTTTAAATGGGTTAATTTTGCTACATTTATAGCAATTAAATAAAAGGAATAAAATGTTAGAAGTTGGAAGTATAGCACCAGATTTTTCTGTGCCAAATCAAGATGATATTGAAATTAGTTTTAGAGATATTAAAGGTAAATGGATAGTATTATATTTTTATCCTAGAGATTTAACTCCTGGTTGTATTATTCAAGCTTGTGATTTTACAGCTCAAGAAGAATTATTTGATGATCTAGATGCATTTATTTTAGGAGTATCAGCAGATACACCTTCAAAACATAGATCATTTATTGAGAAAAAAGATTTATCAATTACTTTATTATCTGATGAAGATAAAAGTATGTGTGAAGCATATGGTGTTTGGCAATTAAAGAAATTTATGGGTAAAGAAAATATGGGAATAGTTAGAACTACTTTTATTATTAATCCTGAAGGTAAAATTGCAGCTGTTTGGAATAAAGTATCTGTTAGAAAAAAAGATAGAAAAACAAAAGAAGAAACACTTCATGTTGATGACGTAAGAGAAACTCTAAAACAATTACAAAATAACTAAAGGTTAAGAATGTTACATAAAAAAATATTATTATCTGCACTAAGTTTATTTACTTCTTTATCATTATTCGCAAATATCTCTTTAAAAGAAGAGAGTTTTAAAATATATGATGTTAAAAATGATACTGCTAAAATTTCAAAAGGAAATTTAGTTATTGGTCAAAGTGGAGTTATAAATCATTTTACTTTAAATAATAGATCAATTATTTTAGCAAATGCTCAAGTAATTAATTCATATTCTGATTACTCACTAATAAGAATCAGAGAATTTAATGACCTTAAACAAAATTCAATTCCTAATGCAAAAAAAGAAGTTTCGAATAATGATACTTTTATTTTAAACTTTTTATACTCATCATCTTTATTAATTACACCTAATCAAGAGAGTTTTGTAAAGGTTCGAAATATGTTTCCAAATCATAATTTTATTCATTCTGATATTTTAGCTTCATTTTTAAAACTAGAAAAAGAACCATACCCAGAAAAAGAACTAATGCAAAAGTTTGCTTTAAGAGAAAATATTGGAACAGTTTTTTATGTTTTAGATAATAAAGTATATGTAATTGATTCCAAGTCATATAAAAAAGTTTTAGAAAAAGAATTAGCTTACTCAAAAACTTTAACACAATTACCATTTTATACAAGAGTAGAAAAAATAGAAAAAGGAACATTTGATTTCTCATCTACAAAATATATAAATAAAAAAGATTCAAAAAGAACTCAGTATAATAATTATTATACAAACTTTTTAGGACTATAAAATGATTAAAGAGGAACATTTAAAATTTATTTCTAATATTGTCGGAGATGAGAATTTAAAATCTGAAAAGGCTCATTTAATAGCTTATTCATATGATGCTACAAAAGCAAGGTTTGAGCCTGATGCTGTAGTTTTTCCAAGACATGAAGAAGATGTTTCAAAAATATTAAAATATTGTAATGAACATAAAATTATAATTGTTCCAAGAGGTGCAGGTTCTGGTTGTACAGGAGGTGCATTACCAAGTGAAGGTGGAATTGTATTATCTTTAGAGAGACATATGAATAAACTACTTGAAATTGATATGGAAAACATGCTAGGAATTGTACAACCTGGTTTAATTAATATGGACTTTCAAAAAGCAGTTGAAGCTGTAGGTTTATTTTATCCGCCAGATCCTGCAAGTCAAGACTTTTCTACTTTAGGTGGAAATGTAAGTGAAAATGCTGGTGGTATGAGAGCTGCTAAATATGGTATTACAAAAGATTATGTAATTGCATTACGTGCTGTATTACCTAATGGTGAAATTATAAAAGCTGGTAAAAAAACTATTAAAGATGTTGCAGGATATAATGTTGCGGGAATTTTAATAGCTTCAGAGGGAACACTGGCAGTTATTACTGAAATCACTTTAAAAGTAATTACAAAACCAAAATTTAAAAAAACATACACAGGAATATTTCCTGATGTAAACTCTGCTATGAATGCTGTATTTAAATCACTTGCATCTGGAGCTAATCCTGTTGCCATGGAATTTTTAGATTCACTTGTAATTAAAGCTTTAAAACAAAAGTACGCGCTTGATTTACCAGATGATGCAGGTGCTGTATTAGTGGGAGACGTAGATGGAAACTCAGAAGAAGATGTACAATCTCAACTAGATACTCTAGAGTTATCTTTTAAAGAAAATAAATCAAGTCAATTTATAATTGCTGCAAATACAGAAGAATCAAATAAGTTATGGTTTGCAAGAAGAAATGCTTCTCCTGCAAATATGATTTATGGAACTAAAAAACTAAATGAAGATATATCAGTTCCAAGATCAAAACTTCCAGAAGCACTAGCAGGAATTTATGCAATTGGTGAAAAATACGGATTTAATGTTCCTTGTTTTGGTCATGCGGGGGATGGAAATATTCACGTAAATGTTATGATAAAAGATAAAACTAATGAAAAAGAAATGGAAGATGGACATCAAGCTATAAGAGAAATCTTTCAACTTGTTATTGATTTAGAAGGAACTTTAAGTGGTGAACATGGAATTGGTTTATCAAAAGCTCCTTTTATGGATATTGCTTTTACAAATGCAGAAATGGAACTTTTCAGATCTATTAAAAAAGCATTTGATCCAAATAACATTTTAAATCCTTTTAAGATGGCTTTATAAAATGAAAAAAGAGATTGATAAAAAAACTACTTTTTCTAATACTTTAAAATATTTAAGAATATTCTTTAATGATGATACTTCATATTATGCAGCATCGCTTAGTTTTTTTACAATCTTTTCTTTATTGCCAATTTTTGCATTAATTATATATGTATTGTCTTTTTTAAGTATAGTACAAACATATTTAGATCAATTTTTGATTCTTATTATAAGAATTGGGATGCAAAATATATTATTGATAGGGGTCCATGGGGAACAGAAAATAATCTTAATATTCTTCAGAATTTATTTGATGATGATATTAATCAACAAACAATTATTATTTCAAATTCTGAAAAAGTCTATTTAAATTTCGAACCATTAATTAGAGATGAAGATTACGAAGTTGAGTATGCATTAGGCCAATTTCATTT
>JABSOL010000061.1 GCA_013215985.1 Campylobacteraceae bacterium | reverse complement strand
TTTATTAGAATCAATTAAATCTTTTTGAACTTGTATTAATTCTTCTGATAAAGCTTTGTTTTTTTCGTCTAATTCTTCATTTTCTTTTAATAATAAGTTTTCTTTATCAATTTTAACTTGTTCTTTTTTAGTTTCTTCATCTTTTATTTTCTGATTTAGAAGTTCTTCTTCTTTTCTAAGTCTTTCTTTTTCTTCTTCTTCCATAATTATTTCATTTTTTGTTAATAAAGAAAGCTTTTTATTTAATCTTTTAATATTTATATCTTTTATATTAAATTTATAATTTTCAATTATTTTATGCATACTTGGAGCTTTTGCTTTTTGTATTTTTTGTACTTTTTCTTCATTATCAAATAATCCTGAATAAAAAGAAATCATTCCTATTGTTAAAAGCGATAAAAAAGAGATTAATGCAATGATCAAATATTTGAAATATTTTGGTCTAAGTTTTTGTATTTTATTTTTATCTTTGCTATTTTTATCTTCATTTGAATTGTTTATTGGCGATAACCCTGCTATATCTGAATCATCATCATCATTCTTAGAGCTTAACAAAGCTTCTAGTTCTTGATCTTCTTCATCATCATTTATAAAAAGCTTTTCATCAGAGTTTGTTTCATTATCTAATTCTTGTATTTCATCATCAAAATTAAAATTATCATTTATATCAAAATTCATGTCATCATCTTGATCTAGATTCATTAAATTATCTAAATCATCTTCTTCTTTTTTTCCTAAAGTCATTAGATCATCAAGACTGTCATCTTCAAGTTCTTCTGCTATATCTGCATCAAGATTCATTAACGCATCCATATCATCAGAACTATCTTGGCTTATATTATTGTCAATATTCAGTAAATCATCTAACTCATTATTTTTATTATCATTTGCCATTTATTTATCTTTATTTGAATTTCTTTTTGCTTTTTGCTTTTCTAAAATCTTATCTTTATTTTTTTCGTAATAACTTTTTCTGTACTCTTTTAGTTCTTCTTTTCTTTTATCTCTATATTCTTTATCATAATTAAGTCTTTTGTCTTTATTTAATAAATAATATTCTTGTTTCTTTTCTTTATATTGTACAATATTTTTAATTATTTTTTCTTTTCTTGAATCTACATGCTCTTTTTGGTGTTTAATTATTTCTTTAATCTTAAAATCAAAAGTTAAATCAGCCAAATCTTTTTCATAATCTTAAACTTTTTTCTTATTATCTTTTTTATTTTTTAAATAATAATCTCTTTTTTTCCTTTTATGAGCAAGTAGTTTCTCTTTACGAATTTTTTTTAATTCTTCAAAGTCCATATTTTAAAAATTATCTTTTTAATCTATTAACAATATCTAACATTTCATCAGCAGTAGAAATTGATTTTGAGTTAGCTTCATAAGCTCTTTGAGCTGTAATTAAATCAACCATTTCATTAACTAAAGAAACATTTGAGTTTTCAATCATACCTTGTCTTAAATAACCAAACTGTTCAGTTCCTGGATTATTATCAATTGCTTCACCTGATGCTTCTGAAACTTTAAACATGGTTTCACCCATTGGCGATAGTCCTGCAGGGTTAATAAAATCAGAAATTGTAATTTGTCCTAAATTAACCAAAGCACCTGTTGTTGGGTTTGTTCCCGATACTAAACCATCTTTAGCTATTGTTAATTTAATAACATTATTTGGAACAACAATTTCTGGGTCTAGTTTATAACCATTACCGTTAACAATTATTCCTTCATTATTTAATTTAAAAGATCCATTTCTTGTATATGCTGTTTCACCATTTGGAGTAGTTAGTTTGAAAAAACCATTACCTTCAATTGCAATATCAAAAGTATTACCAGTTAGTTTATTATTACCTGGCATAAAACTTTTTTGAATACCTGAAAGCCTAACTCCCATACCAACATCCATTCCAGTAGGGTTAATTGTACTTTCTGATGTTCTACCTGATGTATAATTTAAAGAATCATACATTAAATCTTGAAATTCAGCTCTATCTTTTTTAAAACCGTGTGTATTAACATTTGCAATGTTATTTGAAGTAACATCAATTTGATGTTGTTGGGCGTTCATCCCCGTTGCTGCCGTGTATAATCCTCTAATCATAAGAAATCCTTTACATAATTCTTATTATTATATGTAAAGTACTTTTAAACTTTCATAAAGAGATTAATAAATTTCTTCATATTAAGTATATATTTAATACAAATTTAATATAATAGATTAAATTTGAAATAATACAAGGGTTAAATATGAAAATTTTAATAGTTGATGATAGTTCAACAATGAGAAGAATAATTGGAAATGTAGTACAACAACTAGGTTTTTCTAAAGATGATTTTGATGAAGCAGAAGATGGTGTAAAAGCTTGGGAACAATTAGGAAAAGCACAATACGATATTATTCTAACAGATTGGAATATGCCTAATATGAATGGTTTAGATCTAGTTAAAAAAGTAAGAGCTGGTGGTCCACACCAAAAAACTCCTATTATTATGATTACTACTGAAGGTGGTAAAATGGAAGTTATTACTGCATTAAAAGCAGGTGTAAATAATTATATTGTAAAACCTTTTAATGCTGCTGTATTAAAAGAAAAACTTGATGGTGTGTTTAAAAGTTAATATTCTAAATATTATATATTAAGGTTTATAAAATGAGTATGAGTCAAGAAGAAATTGAAGCACTGATGAATGGTATAGAAGAAACTAGTGAACCTTCAGAAGTAAAAGAAGAAATTATTGAAGAACCTGTTGCAGTTACTGCTCCAGTAATTGATCAAAGTAATTCTTCTGAAACTGTAAATAATAATGAATTAGATGATCTAATTAATTCTGTAAATAATTCTGAACCTGAAGTTTCTTTCTCTTCAGAAGATTTAGAAAGTATTGAAAATGAAGACTTGAAAAAACTTTTAGATCCTCCAGTATCTGTAGCAGATGATGAATCATCTAAAAGTTGGGCTGACAGCAAAATAGAAGAAGGATTATTTCCTTTTCCTGTTGATAAAGATACAAAAGTTGTAAATCAGTTAAGTGAAGTCGCAAGTGATCAAGAAGAAAAAGCATCACAAATTTTTGATGTTTTATCTTTAGTATTAGATAATAATGACATTGTTTTAAAAGAAACTAAAAAACTTGATGAGTTTATTGCTTCTCAAGCTATTTTACTTAAAATGTTAAATGAAAAGTTTCCTAATATTGAACAGTTTAAAACTAATCTTGAAGTTGCAACTTCCTTAAAAGATAATTCACAAGTCATTTTTGATAACATTGATGCTGAAAATATGGATATATTTGCAGCAATGGAATTAATGCAATTTAATGATATAAATAGACAAAAAATAGAAAGAGTAATGTCCGTTATAAGAAAACTGTCTTCTTATTTAAATAATTTATTTGAAGATGATAATTCTCATAAAGAAATTGTTGTTGCAAAACACATTTCTGGTGATGCGGGATCAGATTTAATGAATTCAGATGATTTAGAATCATTAATAGATTCATATTCAAAAGGAGAATAAATGAACCAAGGTACTTATCCTCTAGCAGCTGCTATGATTAATCAAATAAATAGATTAGATGTAATAGCTAATAATTTAGCAAATGTTAATACAAATGCATTTAAGCAAGAAGGTGTAAGCCAAGGTACATTTAATAATTATTTATCTAAGGCTGAAAAAAATAGTTCTTCTACTCTAAGAGAGAGTGAAATTACGAATATAATTCCTAAAATTGATAAAAAATATATTTCATCTTCAATGGGTTCAATTGAAACTACTGGTAATGCTTTAGATTTTGCATTAAACCTAAAAGATACTTTCTTTAAAGTTCAAAATGAAGATGGAGATATTCTATATACTAGAGACGGGGCTTTTAAAAATTCTTTTAATAACTTCCTCGTTAACGGAAATGGAGATTATATTTTAAGTAATGATAATGAACCTATTTCAACTGAAGATAGATATATTGATATGATTTCTGTATCAAAAATTGATTATTCTAATCTTGAAAAATTTGGGAATAATTCATATAAAGTTATTGATGATGAAGAGATCGAAGTAATGGACTCTAATGATGGTTTAGTTTTACAAGGATCATTAGAAAAATCTAATGTAAATATGGTTACAGCAATGGTTTCTTTAATTGAAGCACATAAAAGTTTTGCACAATCTCAAAAAGCTATATCGACAATTGATGAAATAAACGGTAAACTAATTGAAAAATTAGGTAGGATGACATAATGGAAATAAGTCCAGTAAAATCTCTTTTATTTGATCAATTAAGTTATAGAGCTAATAAACAAAAAATAATATCATCAAATATTGCAAATATCAATACTCCAGGTTACAAAACAAAAGAATTAATTTTTCAAAATGAACTTGAGAAAGTTAATAAAAATGATTTAAAATTAAAAGTTACAAATGCCAAGCATATTGCTTTTGATAGTTTAAATATTAAACAAATGGGTCCCCTCTTAAGAGAAGTAGATGGACTAGAAGAACAAAATGATGGAAATAATGTTAATTTAGATTCTCAAATGGGAGAAATGTCAAAAAACCAAATGATTTTTTCTGCTTTACAACAATCAATAAAAATAGATTCACGACTATTGCGTTCTGTAATAGAAGCATCATCTAAAAACTAAATAGGATAAATAATAAATGGAACAACTTTTTAAGTTTGTAAATAATTTAAGCTCATCTCAAAGAGCTGTAATAATGGGTGGATTTTCATTATTATTTGTATTGTTAATCGGTCTACTTGTATATTCAAGCATGAAATCTGAAGATAAAAAGTTAAATTACATAATTGCAACAAATTTAACAAAAAGCCAGGTTATGAATGCTGGTAATGAGCTTGAAGCTGCTGGTATTAAATATTTAGTTTCTGGTAATGGTGAATCTTTAACACTTAAAACTTCAAAAGAATTTATTAATATTGCAAAAATTAAATTGGTAACATCTTCTGCTTCAACAACTAAACATGTTGGTTGGGAAATATTTGAAAAGTCTTCTTTAGGGACTACAAATTTTGAAAATAAAGTTAAGTATTTAAGAGCTTTAGAAGGTGAATTATCAAGATCATTAGAATCATTAGCTGGTATCATTTCTGCTAGCGTAAAAATTGCTATTCCAAAAGAAACAATTTTTACAGAAAGAAAAGTTGAACCAACTGCTTCTGCTGTAATTTCTTTAAAACCTGGAGTTTTTTTAACAAGAAAACAAATTAATGGTATTAAAAACTTTATTGCATCTGCAGTATCTTCTTTAAAAACTAAAAATATTAATTTAATTGACCAAAATGGTAATTTATTAGAAGAAAACGAAGATGATTCTAATAGTAAAAAATCTTTTGCACAAGATAAATATAAAAAGAAACTAGAACAAGACTTTGAAAATAAAATTATATCTTTATTAGAACCAGTTGTTGGTTATGAAAAAGTTGTTGCAAGGGTATCTTTAAATTTAACATATGTTAATAGAAGAATTCAAGAAGAGATTTATAATCCAGAGGGAACAATTAGGTCATCTCAAACAAATGAAATGATTAATTCAAGTACTGGATCTTTAGCAAATAAAGGTGGCGTTCCTGGTGTTCAAAGTAATATTGAAGACCCAACTGAAAGTGATTCAAAAAACCTTATTCAATCTAATAGTGAAAATACAAAAAATATAGTTAATTATGAAATTTCAAAAAAAGTAATTGATGAAAAATATAATTCATATTCTAGTATAAATAGAATTACTGCTGCTGTTACTTTTGATAGTACAGTTTTAAAAGATGTTGAGAATAAAGATGAATTTTTAGCTTCTATAACTTCTATTGTTGAAGAAGCAGTTTCTTATGACAAAAAAAGAGGTGATAAAGTTACTGTTAGAAATTTTAAATTCATAGGCCTTGGTTCAACAAATGCAAAAGTTGATGCAAATGGTAATCTTATTACATCTGAAAGTATTGATGATACTGCTATGATTAAAAGTTTAATGAAAGACTTTGGAGAATATTTACAATATTTAATTGCAGCTATTCTGTTATTTGTATTTTATAAAAAGTTTATCGTAAATCATGAAGTTATAATACTTGGTGAAAAAAGTGATAAAAAAGATGATGATAGTGAAATTGATTTAGACTTTAATGAAGACTTTGATTTAAAAGGTGCACATGGAAGACTAAAAGCTAAAATAAAAAGTCAAATTTTAAATAATCTTGAAGGTTTAGATGAAGAAAGTGCAGCTAAATTTGAATTATTAATTGAAGAGTTAGATAGAGAAGTACATGAAAACCCAGAAGAAATAGCAACAATGATACAGCTATTGTTATCTGAAGGTGATTCAAAGTTTAAAGGATAAACATGGATGATGCTCAAAGATCAGAGATATTAAAGGGAATGTCAATGATACAAAAAGTTGCAAAATTTTTTGTATTAATTGGAGAAGATGCAACTGTAAAAATTTTTCAGTTTTTACCATTAAATATAGTTGAAGATATTTCTACTGAAATTACACGAATAAGCTCAATAGATAAAGAGACATCTTTAGCAATTCTAAGTGAATTTCACTTATTTGCTAAATCCAAATCTTTTATATCTTCTGGTGGTTATGATTATGCTAAAGATATTTTATATAAATCTTTAGGTAAAGCAGAAGCTGATGAAGTTTTAGCAAAATTATCAAGAATGCAATTAGCAGCACAAAGTTTCTCATATTTAGATGCGATTAATCCTAAACAATTATGTGATTTCATTAAAGATGAATCTCCGCATACAATTGCTGTCATTTTATCTCATATGGAACCAGCAGGTGCTGCTGATGTTTTAATGATATTAGATGAAGATATTAAAGTAAAAGTAACTATGCAAATGGCTACAATTAAAGATGTATCACCTGATATTGTAAGAACAATTTCTGTTATTTTAGAGAAAAAACTAGAGTCATTATTATCATCTATTGTAGATGTTGGTGGTGTTAAAGTTGTTGCTGATATGTTAAATAGACTTGGTCCTAAATCTCAGGACATTTTAAAAAATATCAATGGTGTTGATACTGGATTAGCTACTAAGATTAAAGAAAACATGTTCGTATTTGAAGATTTATTAGAGCTTGAAACAGAATATGTTATGAAAATATTACAAAATGTTGATACTGGTGATGTTGCAATTGCTATGAAAAATGCAACTGCTGAAGATATGGAAAAAATTACATCTGCAATGAGTCAAAGAGCTAGTGATAGGTTTAACGAAGAGTTTGAAATGTTAAATAAAGTTAAAATTAAAGATATCGAGTTAGCTCAAAGAAAAATGTTAGAAGCAGCTCAAAAACTAATGGAATCAGGTGCCATTGAAAGAGATATGGATGAATAATGAAAAATAATGTTTATACAAATGCAAAAATAGTAAGACCAAACGAAAATGTTCAGTCTTATGAACTAGGTACATTTTTGTCAAATGATAATAATCAGAATGTGCAAATGCAAAATGTTGCAAAACTTGATGAAAGAGAAATTAATGGTAAGGTTGACCCATTATTAGAAGAAGTAAGAAATTTATCTTCTTCTTTACTTCAAATGCAAAATCAAATTTCATTAATTGCTAATAATGGTAAAACACAAGAAGAAATTGATAAACAAGTAGTTGCTGCAATTAGAGATTTAAAACATTATGCATCTTTTTTTGAACAAGCAACTTTTCAAATGGAAACAAAACTACTAAAAACATCAATGGCAATTGCTAAAAAAATAATAAATATTGAAATTGGTGCAAATTCAAGTTTAATTGCAAAAGAAACTATTTCAAATTTATTATTAAAAGTAAAAACGGCTTCTAAGGTAAAAATTCATTTAAGCCCTAAAGATTATGAAGTATTAAAACATGATTTAAATTTAGAATCTCATTTAGAATTAGTTCAAGATGCTAATGTTGCAGCAGGTGGTGTTGTAATAGCTAGTGATCTAGGTAATTTCGATGGAAATATCGAAGCTAAGGTTGCTTCAATGCTAGAATCTTTAGAATCTATTATATAAACATTTCTAAAAGTTAGATAAAATAACTGCTTATTATTAAAAATATTATTAATTATCTTATTATTAAGATTTTTCTTATGTTATAATTTTTATAACAAGTATTAAAAAGAGTAAATATGGAAATTAGTGAAAGAGATTATGATTTATTAGTTGATGCAGAAATCCAAGTAGATGTTATGCTTGGTAAAGCTAATTTAACTATTAAAGAGTTTTTAAATTTATCTGAAGGTGATATCGTTTCTTTAGATAAAGTTGCAGGTTCTGGTGGTGATATTTATGTAAATTCACGAATTATTGGAACAGGTGATATCATTGTTATGGACGAAAAACTTGCAGTTAGAGTTCAAGATGCAATGGATGCAGACACTGTTGTAAGATACTTTTTTGAAGAAAGAATTTAGGAGATTATTATGGCTATAGATTCAGTACAAACACAAAGTAAAGTTGATCAATATGGTAATGCATATACAACAAACATATCTAATGATAAATTAACAAATCAAGATTTTTTAAAGTTATTATTAGTAGAAATGAAAATGCAAGATCCAACAAAACCTATGGATTCAAATAGAATGTTAGATTCTCAGATGCAAATGTCATCAATTGAAACAAATATTCAACTTGCAAAATCAATGGAATCATTAAAAACATCTTATGCACAATCTGCTTTATCAACTGCTGCAAATGTAATTGGTAAAAATATTGAAGATGGAAATATATCTGACCAAGGTTATCACAAAACATATACTGTTATGTCTGTTGAAAATAAAGAGGGTGAAGTTTTTGTACGAGCTCAAGAAATTTTATTTTTAGAAGATAATGTAAAAGATTCTGAAGGTAAAAGAGTTAATTATGATCTAACTGGTAATATTTTAGACAAAGATGGTAAAAAAACTGGATATATGATTACTTTAACTAATCCAGGTCAAGTTGCACTTGATTCAAATAATAAAGCAATTGTATTAAATAAAGAGGGTGAAATTGTAAAAGATGATGATAAATTAGTTTTTGAGCTAACAGGCGATAGAACAAAAGTTTATTCTGATCAAATTACAACTATTCCATTTAATGCTGTTACAAAAATATTTTAGGAATATAATATGATATCTTCACTATGGAATGGTGTTTCTGGAATTGATACTTACACAAAAGCAATTGATGTACAAGCAAATGATATGGCAAACGTTAATACTATTGGACATAAAAAATCAGATGTTAGATTTGAAGATTTAATGTACGATGGTATTAAGGGAAATCAAGGTAGCGGAGTTAAGATTCAAAGTATTAATAAAAACTTCTCACAAGGTGATATTAAAGTAACTGGTATTGCGTATGATGTTGCTATTAAAGGTGATGGATTTTTTGTTGCAGTTGATCCTGTTGATAATCAATCTTTTTACACAAGAGCGGGTAACTTTAAAATGGGTCCAAATGGATATCTGTTAACAGCTGATAATTTACAAGTTCAAAGTATTGTTGCAAGCCCTGTTCGAACAATTGGAACAGCAGGTCTTACAAAGTTTGAAGATAGTTTGAGTAAATTTGTATTAAGTAAAAATTTAAAAACAAATGATGAAATTCTTAGCATTAATACAAAAGTAAGTGATTATGAAAAATCTGCAAATACTTTTTCAACTAGTGGTAATAATCTAAAATCTAAATTTTCTCTTATTTCTGATATTGAAGCTAGTATAAAAGATTATAAACAAAAACTTGATGTTTATGCTTCAAATACATCTGTACCGTCTCTTGCTTCAAAAGCTCAAGTTACAGAAATAGATTTTAATTCATTAAAATCTAACTTACAAAATAGTAATGATTTTATAAGTATAACTATTAACAATAATGTAATAAGACAAGAGTTTAGAGCAGATGCAGATACTACAATGAAACTATTTACAGATAAACTATCTGCTTTACTTAGTATTGATTCAAAAGTTTCAGCAGATGGTAAAATAACTCTTACTTCTAATATTCCTGGTAATGAAATGAAAATTTCAGATGCAACAGTTAATAAACTTTCTGCAAATATTAATACAACAGTTAAATCTGAACTAGGAAGTGGAAAAGCTTTATTTGATTCATCTCAAAAAGCTTTACAAGAATTAGTTCAAAGAGCTGGTGGACAATTTTTACAAATGGAAAATTCAATTTCAGATGCAAATGAAACTAATTTAACAATGTCAAATTTAAATTTAAAACTAGATAAATTAGATATTTCAAATTACGCTTTTCCAAAATTAGAAATTACTGATGGAAATATATATTTAAAAGACGGTGATAATAAATTTTTAGTTGGTAAAATCGCTAATGTAAGTTTTTCAGATAATACTGGACTTACTTCAGTTGGTAATAATAATTTTACACAAACTAGATTTTCTGGAGATCCTAGATTTTCAGGTGAAGGAAGTAAAATTATTTCAAATTCTATTGAATTAAGTACTTCTAACTTAGGTGAAAACTTAACAGAATTACTTGTTTTACAAAAAGCTTTTGAAGCTAATTCAAAAATAATTACTACTTCAGATGAATTTTTGAAAACTGCTATTAATTTAAAAAGATAGTATGTTTAATACTTCTTACTTAGTAAAGTAAGAAGGTTTAAACATACATTGTTTACATATAAAAGGATAAATTATGATTTCAGCATTATGGACTGGTATTTCAGGACTAGCAACTCAACAAAAAGCTTTAGATAATGAAGCACATAATATTGCGAATGTTAATACAGTAGGTTATAAAGCAACAAGAATATCTTTTGCGGATCAATTGTACCAAGATAAAATTGGTAAAGGTGCAAAAGTATTAGATGCAGAAAAGATCTTCACTCAAGGTGGACGAAAACTAACTGGTGTTTCTTACGATTTAGCACTTAATGGAGATGGTTTCTTTTCAGTATTAAATAAAAAAGATGCAGGAACTGCAGAAACTTTCTTTACAAGAGCTGGTAACTTTAGAATGGGTGATAATGGAACTCTTCAAGATGCCGCTGGTAATGAAGTACAAGGTTGGGCTATGAGAGAGATAGATCCAGCTAAAAACGTTTCATCTACTAATCCAAATGTAAGTTATTTTACAGATACATATAATAAATTACTAACATCTAAAATTGTTAAACATACAACTTATATTGAAACAATTACAGCTAAATCTACTGATTACAATCTAAGTGCTAAAAAAGATAATGAATTAGTTTTCTCAGGTGCTGGTGCTAAGTCAAAATTTGCTAAAGTTTCTGATATTGAAGAATTAGTAAAAGATTATTCAATGTGGCTTAAAAAACTACAAGATGATCCAGATATTATTTCATCTACTTCAACTTCACAAGTTTCTCACTTAAATTTTAAAGGTGATACTTTAAAAAAAGAAGGTGACCAAATTTATGTATTTATTGATGGTAATAAAATATCTCAAGAGTTTATAAAAAAAGTTGGAGATGTTGCTACACTTGGAACTGCTATAGTTGGAAATTTATCTGGTCTTATAGCTCCCGTACCAGCTGGAGAGATAGACCAAGCTGATGCTGATTTAGCAGCAAGTAGAATTGCTACATACAAAGCCTTAGCTGATAAAATATCTGAAGTTAGAGGATTTAGAGCTACTACTGTTAATAATGGTACTGCATATGTTGCAGCAAATCCATATGCTAATTCATTCGCAGATGGTCAAACAATAAGTGAATCAACAAAAGATTTAGATGTCTTAATGGGTATGATTAAAATAGAATCATTAATTCCAGGTAAAGAATTTGTAATTAAAGAACATGCAGAGGTTTCAGCTAATAGAATTACTCAAGGTAATCTTAATGCAACAGATACAAAAACTGATGCTTTAAAAGGTAGTGGTACAGGTGCTGTTGAATCTTCAAGAAAAGCTTTAGCAGAAGCAGTTGCGGGGAAACAAAGAGATGTATTTACTCCTTTAGAATTAACTACTTTCCCTAGTACTTATACTTATGAATTTACATTTTTTGATAAAGATTCAAACAATAATAAAACTATCCCAACATTACCAGCAACTGCCGTTTCATTTCCTGGCGTAGCGGATGTAGATGCTTTTGCAACTGCTTTTAATGCTGATTTAACACTTCAAAAATATCTTAATGCTGAAGTAATTAATGGTAATTTAGTTATTAAACCAATTGATGCTTATTCAGATATTGAATTTGCTGGTACTTTAACTGATGGTACTAATATCATAGATAGAAATGAAGATGGTTCAGGTAAAGAAGGTGCTGGTGCTGAGTTTATGCAAATTGTAAATACAATTGATCAAACTACTAGTAAAAACTCTTTACAATTAAGACTAGATACATTAAATATTTCAGATAGTGCTTTTGGTGAATTCCATGTAGATGACACTGGACTTATTACTATGAAACAAGATGGAGCTGAATTTGCGATTGGTCAAATTGCTATTGCTAAGTTTAATAGTATGAGGGGTCTTAATGCAATTGGAGATAATTTATATGCTAAAACTAATAATTCAGGTGAAGCTATATATAATTTAAATAATAATAAAACTGCAAAAGTTGAATCTAAATCTTTAGAATTATCAACTGCTGATTTATCTGAGAGTTTAGTAAACTTAATGGTATTCCAAAGAGCTTTTGAAGCTAATGCAAAATCTATTACAACAGCAGATCAATTACTTAATACACTAATTAACTTAAAAAGATAAAATAATAAAGAGCTATGCTCTTTATTATTTATTAAAACTAAAAGGAAAAATTTGGAAAATTTTTTACTTGTTATGATCCTTGGAGTACTAGCTATGTACTTTTTTTCAAGCATGAGCATTTATAAAACATTATATAGAAAAGTTAATGAAGAGAAAAATTTATTATCTGATGATAGTGAAAAATATCAAGGTCTTGTTAAAAAACTTGAACATCAATTGAAGTCTGATGCCTCTGCAATGAAAGGTAGTTATGATAACTTATCTTCTGCTAGAGAAGAGACTCAAGAGCTAAGATTAGAGAATCAAAACTTAAAACAAAAAATAGATAAATTAGAAAAAAGAACTGATGAGTTATATGCTCAAGTTAATACTTTGGTATAAAATGAAAAGATTATTTGTACTTTGTTTATTAATTGTTTTTACTTGTGTATCTAATGCAAAAGTTGAAAATCAAAATGATAATGACTCATATCCCGATATTGTTTATAAATATAAAAAACTTAAAGAAAATCATGTAAATATGACTCTTCAAGTTGACTTTAATAAGGCAGTTTTACTTTTAGAAAAAGAACAATATCAAGATGCAATTGATATATTTAAAAAAACTGCTCAAATCAATCAAATACCATCTTTTTTAAATATTGGAATTGCTTATCATAAATTAAAATCAAAACATAATGCATTATTATATTTAAATAAAATATATAATTACAAAGATTCTAAGATTACAAATACTTATTCATATATGTCTGCTTCATATTATTTGTATAAAATAACTAATGATATTAAGTATTTAGATGGAATTATTGAAATAGGAAAGAAGAATAAAAAAGTTTCTGAACATTCAAAAAGAATGATTGCTG
>JABSOL010000060.1 GCA_013215985.1 Campylobacteraceae bacterium | reverse complement strand
AAACTAAGCATTACATAATCTTTTTGTATTGCAATAGTTTTATCTTTTAAATCTCCAAAGGTTTTTATTTTATTATTATCTATATGTGTAAAAAAAACAGAATGAATTTGAATATATTCTTTAGTGAACTCACCAAATTTTTCTCTTTTTGCACTATATAGCGCAGTAGGAAGAACATCAAGTTTTTTGTTTTTTATCATAGATAAAAGATTTGATCTACTATCAATTAAAAATTCATATTTTAAACCAGCAATTTTAAAAACTTCTTCAACTATATCTGGTACTATTCCCTCTACTATTTTATTTTTTTTTATAAAAATAAATGGTTTAGTTCCACCAAGTCCAATTTTTAACTTTTTAGCATTCTTAATATAATTAAGTTCTTCTTTTGTAAAAATATTTGAATGTATTTTCTTTAATTTAGTTTTTCCTATTAATCTATCATTATAATCTTTTAGATTTAAAGAATTTGAAAATAAACAAGAAGATAATAATATGAAAATAACTAAAAAAAACTTCATATTATAATCCTTTTTTTATCCATCATAGCATATTATTTATAAAACTATTTAAGGTAAATATGGCCTTGTTAAGTTCTCTACCGAATTTTCCGATATATAAATTGAATCTTCAACTCTAGGTCCCCCAAAAGATCTAAACTTATTAATTACATCCCAGTTAAATTCTTTTTTTCCAAAATGTGGTTTTAACAACTGATCAATTATATAAAATCCAGGTTCAATCGTAAATACGTTTCCCACTTCAATAGTTTTATTAAGTCTTAAATATTGATGTTTTTTAGACTTTTCATGAAAAGTTCCATTTTCATCTTTAATTGTATTTCCAATATCATGAACTTGAAGTCCAATATAATGTCCCACTCCAGCAGGACAAAATAATTTTGTATACTCTTTTTCATATGCTTCATCTGCACCTATATTCATAAAAGAAAAATCTTCTATAATTTTAGCTGCATCTAAATGCATTTCTTCTTGTAATACTTCATAATTCATTCCAATTTTAATTTTAGAAATAATATTTAAAGTAGAATCGTTTACAGCTTTGATTAGCTCATGATATTCACTATACTGCTCTTTTGCAAAAGTTCTTGTAATATCAGCGTGGTATCCATTATATGAAGCCCCTGCATCTATTAAAAATGATTTTGCTTCAAAAGATTCAGTTTTATAAGAATTATAATGTAATACAGCAGCAGCATCATCAAATGCAACAATATTTTCATAAGGAACTTGTTTCTCAGTATGTTTAATTGCTTTTAAATACTCAAAATGTGTTTCAAGTTCACTACATCCTGATAAAAAAGCTTTTTGTGCAGCTATATGTCCACAGGATGCAATTTTATTAGCACGTCTCATACATTCAATTTCGTATTCGCTCTTAAATGTTCTATGATAATGTATAAAATCAATAATCTTTTGATCATTAAAAGATTTAAAAGATAAGTTATTAAATCTTTCTGTTTCTTCCCCTAAAAAAGCAGTGTTTTTTAGGTTTGAAGGAAGTACTTTTTTTATATCATCTATATTATTGTAATATGAGATATCAAAAAATTCACAGAAATCACCTTCTAGAGGTTTTGGTTGTGAATCCCAGAAATCAACTTTTTGTAAAACAATAAGTTTTGGTTTAGAAGCACTTTTATAAATTATTAAAGAGTTAGGATAATTTAATACAGGTGCAAAATATTTAAAATTTGTATAAACTTTATATGGATATTTATTATCATCTAAATAAATTGTTTTTGCTTCTCCTGAGTATAAAACAACTTCATCATATGAGTATTTTTCTAATACTTTATCAAAAAGCCCTAATACTCTATCTAAGTGGTTTTTATATAAGTTTTTCATAGTGTTGGAATTGCTCCTAATAATCTTTTTGTATAATCTGCTTTTGGATTTGAGAAAAGATCTTCAACAGAAGATAATTCAACAACATCCCCAAAATACATAACCATAATTCTATCGCTTATATGCTCAACTACGCTTAAATCATGAGAAATAAATACATACGTTAAATTAAACTCATCTTGTAAATCAAGTAATAAATTAAGTACTTGTGCTTGAATTGATACATCTAAAGCGGATACTGGCTCATCACAAACAATAACTTCTGGTTTTAGAACTAATGCTCTAGCAATTCCTATTCTTTGTCTCTGACCCCCTGAGAATTGATGAGGATATCTATCATACCACTCTTCATTTAAACCAACTCTTTTCATAATTTCATAAACTTCTTTAACTATCTCTTTTTTTGATAACTCAGAGTTTAACTGTAAAGGTTCAGCAATAATCTCACCAACTGTCCATCTAGGGTTTAAAGATGAATATGGATCTTGAAAAATAATTTGAACTTTTTTTCTATATTCTTTCCATTGCTTATCATCATAAGTAGAGATATCAACACCTTTAAAGAATATTTGTCCTGCAGAAGGCTGTTCAATGTTTAAAAGTAATTTAGCAGTAGTCGATTTTCCACAACCACTCTCACCTACAATAGAATATGTTTCACCCGCATAAACATCAAATGATATTTTATTAACTGCATTAATTTTTAAAGGATCTTTAAAAAAGCCTTTAGAGATTTCATATGTTTTTTGTAAGTCTTTTATTTCAAATATTTTTTCTTGAGTACTCATCTTATTTCCTTAGGAAAGTCTAAATAGTTAACATTTTCATCAACTGTTTCTAACCTTGATTTTCTTTTTACTTTTCCTGGAATGGGAATAGAAGCTAGAAGTGCTTTTGTATAAGGATGTTTAGGATTAGCAAATAATTCTTCTTTACTAGCTTGTTCAACTACATGACCTCTATACATTACAATTACTTCATCAGCCATTTGAGATACGACTGCTAAATCATGAGTAATAAATAAAATAGATGTTCCTTTTTTCTTTTTTAGATCATTCATAAGTTCTAGTACTTGAGCTTGAATAGTAACATCTAAAGCAGTTGTTGGTTCATCTGCAATTAATAGTTTAGGTTCACAAGCCATTGCCATTGCAATCATAACTCGCTGGCGTTGACCTCCTGATAATTTAAAAGGATATTCATTATATTTATCACGTGCTAAAGGAATTCCTACTTCTTCAAATAGTTCAATAACTCTAATTTTTCGCTCATCTTTGTTTAAATGTTTTTGATGAAGTTTTAAAACTTCATCTATTTGAAAACCTACAGTATAAGAAGGATTTAAAGAAGTCATAGGTTCTTGAAAAATCATAGCAATTTCATTTCCTCTTATTTTTCTCATTTCATCTTCTGATTTTCTTAATAAATCATTACCTTCAAATATAATTTCACCCTCAGTTACACGACCAGGTTCTTCAACTAAAGCCATAATAGATAAAGATGTCATGGACTTTCCAGATCCACTCTCACCTACAATACATAATGTTTTTCCTTTCTCTATTGAGAAAGAAATAGAATCAACAGCAGTATTAACTCCACGATCTGAGAAAAACTGTGTTTTTAAATTTTTTACTTCAAGTAACATTATCTATCCTTCATTTTTGGATCTAACACATCCATTAAACCATCACCTACAAGATTGAATCCCATAACTGTTAAAAATATTGCCATTCCAGGATACATAATCATCCAAGAAGCTGTTGTTATAAACTGTAATGAATCAGCAAGCATAGCTCCCCACTCTGGAATTGGAGGTTGAGCACCAAGTCCTAAAAATGAAAGTCCAGCAGCTTCAAGTACAGCTCCACCAAATCCCATAGTAGCTTGTACAATCATAGGCGTCGTACAATTTGGTAAAATCACTTTTGTAATTAGTCTAAAAGAAGAAGAACCATTAATTCTACTTGCAACTACATACTCTTTTTCTTTTTCAGCTAATACAGAAGCCCTTACAATTCTAGCAAATGCTGGAATTCCAACAATACCAATTGCTATCATTGCATTCACTAAATCAGGTCCTAAAATTGATACAATTACAATTGCTAATAAAATAGCTGGAATTGATAACATAATATCAACAATTCTCATAATTATAGTATCAACCATTCCACCAAAATAACCTGCACAAGCTCCCATAACAAGACCAAATGTTAAAGAAATACCAACAGAGACAACTCCTATCATTAGAGATATTCTAGAACCATAAATAATTCTTGTAAATAAATCACGTCCGAAATCATCTGTTCCTAAAATATGAGCCATACTTCCAGCTTCATTCCACATTGGAGGAATAAGTCTATTTTGTAAATCTTGAATTAAAGGATCATAAGAGGTAATAAATGGAGCAAATATTGCACAAATAAATAAAATTACAACTATGTATAAACCAACTAAAGCTGTTTTATTCTTTTTAAATTGTCTATAAAATTCTAATACTTTGTTTTCTTCATTCATTATGAAAGCCTTATTCTTGGGTTAACAACCGCGTATAATACATCTACTATTAGATTTACCATTACAAACATTGAAGCAATGATAAGTGTAGTTGATTGAATTATCGGGAAATCTCTTTGATGAACTGCATTAATTAACCATTTTCCAATTCCAGGCCAAGAAAAAGTAGTTTCTGTTAGAATAGCACCTGCAAAAAGTGTACCCACCATAAGCCCTACTACAGTAAGAACTGGTAAAAGTGCATTTTTTAAAGCATGAACCATAATAACTTGCATATTTGAACAACCTTTAGCACGTGCAGTTCTTATATACTCTTCTTTCATAACTTCAATCATAGAAGCTCTAGTCATTCTTGCAATAATAGCCATAGGAATAGTTCCTAATGCAAGACCTGGTAAAACTAAATGTTTAGCAGCATCCCAAAAAGCATCATAATCACTAACTAATAATGAATCAATTAAATATAAACCTGTTGGTCCTTCAATATCAAACTCATATCCTAAACGTCCTGAAACAGGAAGCCAAGCTAATTCAACTGAGAAAAAATAAATCAACATTAAACCTAACCAAAATACTGGCATAGAAACACCAGCTAAGGCTGTAGACATGGCAGCATAATCAAAAATTGAATATCTTTTAACAGCTGAAATAATACCTGCAAATAATCCTGCAATTACAGCAAAAAACATAGCAAACATAGCTAATTCAACAGTAGCTGGAAATCTTTCCATAAATTCATCAATAACAGGTTCACCTGAAACTAAAGATATTCCAAAATCACCTTGAACTGCATTTGCAACATAAGAAAAATATTGTTCAACAATAGGTTTATTTAAACCCATTTGTTCTTTTAATTCGAATATACTAGCAGCGCTTGCATGTTCACCTAACATCATTAAAGCGGGATCTCCTGGAATTAAATGTACCATTGAAAATACCAGAAGTGAAACACCTAATAATGTAGGAATTGCCCATAATAATCTTTTAATTATATAACTTAACAAATACTATCCTTTATTTTTCTTCTTATAAAATTAAAATACGAAAATTTTAATTTTATAAAAACTTTATAAACTAAGTAGTTTCCTACTTAGTTTAAATCTCTATTTTTCTATCCAAACTTCTTTAAATCTTCTTTTTGATGATGGATCGATTTTAAATCCATGTACTTTATTTAACATAGGTACAATAACTAATGAATGTGCAATAGGTTTCCATACTGCTTCTTCTTCAAAAATTACTTGTGCTTTCATATATAAAGCAGTTCTTTCTTTAATGTCTGTAACTTGTTTTGCTTTGTCAATTAAAGCAGTAAATTCATCATTTTTCCAGAAAGCTTTATTTTCTGCAGGTTTATGCATAGCACCATGTTTTGATAATAATACATTTAAGAAATTATCTGGATCACCGTTATCACCAGACCATCCTAATAAAACCATATCATGTTCACCCATAGCAGCTTTTTTAAGATAAGTTCCCCAATCATAAGAAATAATTTTTACTTTAATTCCTACTTTTGCTAAGTCAGCTTGCATAGCTTCAGCTACTTTTCTTCCATTTGGATTATAAGGACGTGCTACTGGCATAGCCCAGATATTTGTTTCAAAACCATTTGGAAATCCAGCTTCTTTTAATAAAGCTTTAGCTTTTTTAATATCATAATCATAACCTTTTAAGTTTTTGTTATATGACCACATTGTTGGTGGAATTGGATTAGTTGCTACTTTTCCTAAACCTTCATAAATAGAATCAACAATACCTTGAGTATTAATTGCATGAGAAATAGCACGTCTAACTAAAACATTATCAAAAGGTTTTCTTTCTTGATTAAACGCTAAGTATCCAACATTTAAACCTTCTTGTTTAACAAGTTTAATCTTTGAATTAGCTTCTAAAGATGCAACTTCAGCAGGATTTGGAAAATCCATTACATGAATAGACCCAGCTTTAAGTTCAGCAGCTCTAACAGCATTATTAGTAATTACTTTAAAAATTAGTTTATTTAAATAAGGTCTACCATCCCAGTAGTTTTTATTAGCTAAGAAAATAAACTTATCATCTTTAACCCATTTTTTAAATACAAAAGGACCAGTTCCAACAGGTTTTTTACCTAAGTTTCTAGTTTTACCTTTTTTTAATAAAGACATTGCATAATCATTTGATAAAATTGATGCAAATTCCATACCAAGATTAGCTAAGAATGGAGATTCTTGTCTTTTTAAAATAAATTTAACTGTATATTTATCAACAGCAATAACATCTTTTACAATTTTACTCATATCCATTGCTGACCAATAAATGTATGCTCCACCTATTTTATTAAAAGCATGTTTTTTATCAAACTGTCTTTTAAATGAAAATACAACATCAGCAGAAGTGAATTCTGACTTCTTTTTGAAATATTTTGTTTTTGAGAAATATACACCTTTTCTTAAGTGAAATACATACTCTAAACCATTATCTGCAATATCCCAAGATGTAGCTAGTGCAGGTTCTAATTCAGTAGTACCATATTTAAATTGAACTAAAGTATCATATATAGCTGTTGCAATATGAAAACTTTCCCCATCACTTACGTGAGAAGGATCTAAAGTAGTGGCATCACCACTTTTACCAAATACTAATGTTCCACCTACTTGTGGAGTTGCTGCAAATGTAAGTGATGATAAAAACACAAACAATGCAAGAATTATTTTCTTCATGTAGTCTCCTTTTTTTTAACTGCAACTATAGTAACAAGCTGAAGTGAGTAAAAAGTGAGTTTTTACTATATTTTATAGTTTTTTATAAAGAAGAAGACCTATTTAACATACTTTAATATATTCTGAAATTAAGATTTTATATTTTAAAATAAAGATTATAATAATTTATTTCATTATCTCTCTAACCAGACTTCTTTAAATCTTCTTTTTCCTAAAGGATCTAATTTAAAACCATGTACTTTTTTTAGCATTGGTTCTACTACTAATGAATGAGCTATTAATTTCCAAGGAGATTCTTCTGCAAATATTTCTTGAGCTTTTTTATAAAGAAGTGTTCGCTCTTTTATATTAGTAATTCTTTTTGCTTTATCTAATAATAAAGTGATTTCATCATTTTTCCAAAAAGCTTTGTTTTCTGAAGGTTTATGCATTGCTCCGTGTTTTGATAAAAGTACATTTAAAAAGTCATCCGGATCTGCATTTCCACCTGTCCAACCTAATAAAACCATATCATGCTCACCATTAGCTACTTTTTTTAAATATGTAGACCAATCATATGAAATGATTTTAACTTTTATACCTATTTTTTTTAAATCATTTTTCATAAATCTTGCTACTTTTCTAGCATTTGGATTATAAGGACGGGAAACTGGCATTGCCCATATATTTGTTTCAAAACCATTTTCATATCCAGCTTTTATCATTAATTCTTTTGCTTTAGAAATATTATAATCATATCTTCTAATATTTGAATTATAAGACCACATTGTTGGAGGCAGAGGACTACGTGCCACTTTTCCTAAACCTTCATAAATATTATCAACTATTTTTTGTGCATCTATTGCATATGAAATAGCTTGTCTTACTAATTTATTATCAAATGGTTTTTTTTCAGTATTAAAAGCTAAATAAGCAATATTTAATCCTTCTTGTTTAATAAGTTTAATTTTTGAATGTTTTTCTAAGTCTTTAATTTCCATTGGATTAGGAAAGTCCATAATATGAATTGATTCATTTTTAAGCTCTTGTGCCCTTACTGAACTATTAGTAATAATTTTAAAAACAAGTTTATTTAAATAAGGTCTTCCATTCCAGTAATCTTCATTAGCTAAAAAAATAAACTTATCATCTTTTATCCATTTTTTAAATACAAAGGGACCAGTTCCGATAGGTTTTGTTGATAGTTCATGTGTTTTATTTTTATTTAATAAATGATTTGCATACTCATTTGATAAAATAGATACAAACTCCATTCCAAGATTTGCTAAAAATGGTGCTTCTTTTCTTTTTAAAATAATATGTACAGTATATTTATCAACTGCAATTACATCTTGTACAATGTTATCCATATCCATTGCTTGCCAATGAATATACTCTCCCCCTATTTTATTATAAGCATGAGTTTTATCAAATTGTCTTTTAAAAGAAAATACAACATCAGCAGAAGTAAATTCAGATTTACTTCTAAAATATTTAGTTTTTGAGAAATATACACCTTTTCTTAAATAAAAAGTATAATCTAATCCATTCCTTGAAATATCCCAAGAAGTTGCAAGTGCTGGCTCTATTTCTGTACTTCCATATTTAAATTGAACTAAAGTATCGTATACAGTTGTAGCTATATGAAAACTCTCACCATCACTCACATGTGAAGGATCTAAAGTACTAGCATCTCCACTTTTTCCAAAAACTAAAGTACCTCCTACTTGAGGGCTTAAAGCATATGAATATGCAAATAAAAATAGGCAAAAGAATAAAATAACTTTCTTCATTAGAACTCCGTTATATAAGTTTGCCTATAATAGCAAGATTAAGTGAGTAAAAAGTAAGTTTTTTGTAATTAAATGTATAAATAATAAGTTTTATCTAGTTTTTTATTTATTATACATCTTACTTTTATAAGAATATAGATAGAATAAACAATGTTCAGTGAAAAAAACTTACCTAGACTTATTATATATACGCCAATTATTGCAATTGTATTTTTAACATCTTTTACTATTTATTTATTTGTTGAAACCCAAAATGAATATTTTCAAGAAGAAAGTATTTTAATTGAAAAACAATTTAAAAGACAGCAGAAAAAACTAATACGAGAACAAATAAAATCTACTTTATCTTTTATTACTCATCAAGAACAGGTTTATACTAATCAAGCAATGGAAAAAGTAATCAAAAGAACATTTACTTTAAGCTCAAGGCTTAAACAATTAAATATGGATCTTAATTTAGAAGTAAATAGATCTAAGCAAAAAAAAATTTTAACATCTTTGATTAATGCAAATGAAGAAGAAGATAATTACTTTTTTGCATATGATATTAATGACTCAAGTATTATTCAAGCAAAAAACCAGAATATTAAATTAGAATTTAAAAAAGATGATAAATTTTTTGAGAATTATTTATATTCAGAAGAAGGTAAATTAATATCTTTTAAATATTCTAATAAGATAGTATATATTAAATATTTACAAGAAGAAAATTGGATTATTGGAAATATTGAGAACATTAAAAAAGATATTGATTTTATTAAAAAAATATCTTTATCATATATCTCTCAAATAAAGTTTGATAATGAAGCATATATTTGGATTTATGATAAAAACTCAAAATTATTAACAAATGAAAGAAGTGAACATAAAGTAAATACAAATAATCAGCAAATAATAGATACTTTTGTTAAAAAAGCCTTAAATGATGAAAAAGGTTTTTTTACTAATTATTCTTGGCTTTCTTCACAAAGAAATAAGTTAGATAATAAAATAGCGTATGTTCAATTATTTGAAAAATGGAATTGGATTGTTGGGGCTTCATTATATCTTGATGATATAAAAGAATCAGTAAAAACAAATAAAAAAAATTTAGAAATAAAAGTTGAAAAATATGTTCAGTATATTATTATTGTTTCTTTATTAATTATGTTTGTTATTTCAGCTTTATCAATTCTTATGTCAAATCAAGTATCAAAAGTATTTAAAATATATCAAAACAATGTTAAAAGAAAAGAAATTAAATTAAAGAATCTAAATGCTTCATTAAAAGAAAAAGTAAAAATAGGTATACAAGAAGCTCAGAAAAAAGATAGAGCTATGCTTCACCAATCACGGCTTGCAAGACTTGGAACTATGATTTCAATGATTGCTCATCAGTGGAGACAACCTTTAAGTGAAGTATCTGGAATACTTATGGAACTTGAAACTGCCACAAAATTTAAAAAAGTTGATGATAAACTTATTTTAGAATGTATTAAAGAATCAGACAAATTATTAATTTATATGTCTAATACTATTGATGATTTTAGAAACTTTTTTAAACCCTCAAAAGAAAAAGTAGACTTCTCTTTAATTGAAGCTTGTGAAAATGCTATTTCTATTGTAAATGCATCATTGAATGATTTGGACATTGTTATTAATAAAGATTTTAAAGAAGATATTACAATTTGTTCATTTCCAAGAGAGTTCTCACAAGTAATATTAAATTTACTTTTAAATTGTAAAGATGTTTTTGAAGATAGAAAAACAGAAAATCCTTATATAGATTTTAAAATACAAATTATAGATAATGAAGTTTATATCACAATAGAAGATAATGCAGGTGGAATTTCAGAGAATAATATAGATATTATATTTGAACCTTATTTTACTACAAAATCTTCACTTAAAGGAACAGGACTTGGACTTTATATGTCAAATATGATTATTGAAAAAAATATGCATGGAAAATTAAATGTTACAAACTCACCAAAAGGTGCAGTATTCGAAATAATATTAGAGGTTAAAAATGGATGATATGTTAATAAAACAATTAAAAGACTTTTCAATTTTATGTGTTGAAGATGAAGATGGAATAAGAAAAAGACTAGTTAATACTTTAAAATACTATTTTAATGATATATATGACTGTAATTGTGGGGATGAAGCTTATAATTTGTACTTAGAATATAAACCAAATATTATTATAACTGATATTCAAATGAGAAATGGTGATGGAATTGAACTAGTAAAAAGAATAAGAGAAAATGATTCATCAACAAAAATAATTATGCTTTCAGCTTTTAATAATGAAGAATATTTAATGGATTTAATTAATTTAAATATTAACTTTTTTATTTTAAAACCTTTAAATTCTGAAAAACTAATAAAAGCCCTACTTTCAAGCTTGGCTGATAAATTAAATCAATTATTATGTTTATCTGATGACTTATACTTAGATACAGCAAAAAGAGAAATATTGTTTAATGAAGAAACTGTATTATTGAGAAAAAGAGAAAAAGAGTTTTTAGAACTATTATATGAGCAAAAAGATTCTTCTATTACTTCTTACACTCAAATAGAAGAGCGAATTTGGGAAAATAAAACTATGTCAAACGCTGCTTTAAAAACATTTATTAAAGAATTAAGAAAAAAAATACCAAAAGACATTATACTAAATATTCCACAAGAAGGTTATAAACTAATATAATATTTTGTAAAATAAGTGTAGAATAAAAAAAATTAATAAAAAGAAAATATAATGAATAATCAATATAAATTGACAAAATTCGTTAGAGCAGCAGGCTGAGCAGCTAAAATGGGTCCGGAGGATCTTAAACATACAATTAGCTCACTTGTACCTGATGATAAAAATGTTCTAGTAAGTTTTGAGAATAGTGAAGATGCAGCTGTTTATAAAATGAATGATACTGAAGCTTTAGTACAAACTTTAGATTTTATAACACCTGTTGTAGATGATCCATATATTTATGGAAAAATTGCTGCTGCTAACTCTTTATCTGATGTATTTGCTATGGGTGGAAAAGTTTTAACAGCCATGAATATAGTTGGATTTGACGCAAAAAACCATAAAAGTGAAGTATTAGATGAAATTCTTCGTGGTGGGAATGATAAAATTAAAGAGTGTGGTGGTGTTTTAATGGGTGGTCATACTATTGAAAGCCCTGAAATGTATTATGGTTTATCTGTAACAGGAATAATACATCCAGATAAAATATTAAAAAACAATTCTGGAAAAATTGGACATGTATTAGTTTTAACAAAACCTATTGGATTAGGAATTATAACAACAGCTATTAAAAGAGATCTTTTAGATTTAAAAGCTATGGAACATAGTGTTGATATTATGGAAAGTCTAAATTATATTCCTTCACAACTCTTAGCTAAGTATGAAGTATCTTCTTGTACTGATATTACAGGTTTTGGTTTATTAGGTCATGCTTTAGAATCAACAAGTAAAGACCATTCTTTAAGTATAGATTCTTCAAAAGTTGCTTTTATTAAAGAAGCTATACCTTTATGTGAACAAGGTGTAATTCCAGGTGGAAGTAAAAAGAATTATAAATATTTACAAGATAAAATTGAATATAAAAATAATTTAAATGAAATAACAAAAATGCTTTTATGTGATGCTCAAACTTCTGGTGGTTTATTAATTGCTATGAAAAAAGAACACGCAAATGAGTATATAAAAGAGATTGAAGATTATTCACTTGGATATGTTTCAATAATTGGAGAAATTATTCCAAAAAAGTTAAAAGAATTAATAATTTTTTAGTAATTATTTTACTATAAAACTAAACTTTAATATCAATTTTTCTTAAGATAAATTGGATACAATTGCGTCTTTGAAAAAAATATTAAAGGTTTAGTTTGGATTATAATTACAATACAAGTACTCTAATTACAATAAAAGAAAACTTAATAAATGAAGAGAATAGATATCTAATTGGTACACTATATTTAGCTCCTCAAAAGAATCTTAACAATGCTAAATACTATGGCGTACAATACGATGATAAAGCTTTAAACTTAGCAAAAGTAAACTTATGTAAAAAAGCTACAAATGCCTGTGCTACTTCATGTATTTACCACCAAGGTATATATAAAACTAGTGATTTTAATAAAAATAAAATAAAACAAGCAAGATTTAAAAGAACTTTTAAATTTTTACTACAAAGAGATGAATTCTTTTTTCAATTATGTAAAGAAATTGCAGCCTTAGTACGAAAATGTAAAAGAAAAGATTACAGACCTATTATTCAATTGAATGGAACATCTGATATTTTATGGGAGAAAGAATCTTTTACTTATAAAGAAATAGAATATAAAAATATTATGGAACTTTTCCCGAATATTCAATTTTTTGATTACACAAAATATGATATAAAAAAATCTAGAAAAAAACTTCCTAAAAACTATCACTTATTATACTCAAGAGCTGGAAAACAAAAAGGTATTTTAGTTGATGACTGGGAATATTTATCTTCGCTTCTTGACTCAAATATAGATGTAGCTATTATTTTTTCAAAAGATATGAAAAATAAAATATTAGAAAAGAGAGAATATAATAATTATAAAGTTATTGATGGTGATATTTATAATAATAGAGTTTATGATTTAACACAAAGAGAAAAAACAGGTTTAATTGTAGCTATTGAAGCTATGAAAAAAACTGAAATTACAAAAGCAGGATTCATTATTCAAAATGAAGAAGCTTTTAATGAATATTTAAATTAAAAGGCAAATATAATGATAGAAAAAAGATATGAAATA
>JABSOL010000059.1 GCA_013215985.1 Campylobacteraceae bacterium | reverse complement strand
AATATTTAGGCTTCCGCTCTTATTCGCTTGCTCCTTACCTGTTGTTTCTAACGAATTTTGCTTTGTTGGCCATTTTATTATGGAGTTTTTCTTGAAAAGTTTTTAGTCCCAGTTTTAATTGCTTTTTTTTATTTATATATATTATTTTTAAAGATAAAATTTTAGGCAATAATTGTTTTTGTAGAATAAACTTTTTGACCAATCTTTAAAGATGTATTAATTTTTTTACCCAAAGTTATAATAACTTTTCCAGAAGTAAAAATAGCAATTTTCTCACCTTGCTTAAAAGAAGACTTTGATAAATCTATATAAGTACCCATTGAACAATTATCTTCAAGTAAAATAATATTTAAATCACCAATATCAAAAGTAATTTTTGTATTTAAATTTTTTGCTAAATATGTATTAGTATCTAAATTAATTCCAGATCTTTTTACTAAAGATGTAAGATTTGCATTAATAGGAGATGTAAACGTATGTTGAGAAAAAATACAAACATCAATGTAAATTATAGTTTTATTATTTTTATAATCAATTGCAGAGATTTCACCATTTATAGGAGAAAGTATACTTTTAATGTTTTTAATTTCTATAGAAGTATTTCTAAATACAAAAATAGTGAATAAAGTATAAAGATATAAAATATTTGCTAAAAAACCTGAAATAAAAATATCAATAATTAAAGATACAATGAATAAACAAAGTATCTTTTTATATGATTCTTTTAATATTAGATTTTTTAGCATCTTAAACATTAAACTGTAGGAGAACTTGGTTTATCTGAAGATGAGTCAACAATATCTTCTGAAACTATAGTTTCTTCTTTTTCAGTTTTATCTTCTTTTTTTACAGCCTCTGAATGTAAGTCTTCAGCTTCGTAAACAACTCCACCATTTTCTCTAATAACTTCTTGAACTCTTTTTCCTGAAATTACTTCAGTTTCTAATAGTTCAGCTGTCATTTGTTCAATTGCTTCTTTATGATCTCTTAAAGCTTGAAGTACAACTTCATATCTTTCACTTAGAGTATCTTTAATATGCGTATCTAATTTCATTGCCATATTATCAGAGAAATCTTTATGAGATTGTCCACCTAAGAATGAATTTGATCTTTTTTCTAATACCATAAGTCCAGCAATATCACTCATTCCATAAACAGAAGCCATTGATTTAATAATATCAGTTGCTCGCTCTAAATCATTACCTGCACCTGTTGAAATTTCACCAATGAATACTTCTTCAGCAGCACGTCCACCTAATAAAACATCTACTTCAGCAATTAACTCATGTTTTTGCATTAAGTATTTATTTTCTTCAGGAGTATTAAGTGTATAACCTAAAGCTGCAAGCCCACGTGGAACAATAGATACTTTATTTACTTTTTTAGCACCTTTAGTAATCTCAGCTAATAAAGCATGTCCTGATTCGTGATAAGCAACAATTTTTCTCTCTTTTGGAGAAATTCTCTTAGATTTTTTCTCTAAACCAGCAATTTGTCTTTCAACTGATTCTTTGAAATCTTCATTTTCAACTTGGTTCTTATTAGCACGACCTGCTAAAAGAGCAGCTTCATTAATAATATTTGCTAAATCAGCTCCTGCTAAACCAGCAGTCATAACAGCCACTTCTCTTAAATCAACATCTTTTGCTAATACAACATCTTTAATATGAACTTGTAAAATTTCAATTCTACCTTCTAAATCAGGTTTATCAACTAAAACTTGTCTATCAAATCTACCTGGTCTTAATAATGCTGCATCTAGAACTTCAGGTCTATTCGTAGCTGCTAATACAATTACAGGAGCACCAGCTGAAGAGAAACCATCCATTTCTGCTAATAATTGATTTAGAGTTTGTTCTCTTTCATCATTACCACCCATTGGTCCACCAGATGATCTTGATTTACCAATTGCATCAATTTCATCAATGAAAATAATAGCAGGTGCAACTTTTTTAGCTTGTTCAAATAAATCTCTAACTCTAGAAGCTCCAACACCTACAAACATTTCAATAAATGAAGATCCAGTCACAGATAAGAATTCTACTTCTGCTTCACCAGCAACCGCTTTAGCTAATAAAGTTTTTCCAGTTCCCGGAGGTCCTACAAGTAAAATACCTTTAGGAATTTGAGCCCCTAATTTTACATATCTGTCTGGATTTCGCAAGAATTCAACAATCTCAGCTACTTCTTCTTTTGCTTCTTTATTTCCTGCCATATCAGAAAATTTAACATTCGGTTTTTCAGAATCAATCATTTTTTTAGATGACCCAATACCAAGAAGACCTCCGCCTCCTCCACCCATAGATTTTGACATCTTTTTAGATAAAAACATCCAAATTGCAAAAAATATGAAAATTGGTAAAATCCAACCAAATAAAATATCAGCTAATAAGTTCTCTTCCGAAACTCCACCATAATTAATTTCTTTTTCTTCTAAAGCTTTAATTAACGTTTCATCTGGAATTACTCTTCTAGCTGTATAAGTAATCTTTTGACCATTATCACCTTTTGATACTGCTTTAATATAAGTATTACCAATTGATACATATTGAATTTCATTGTTAGCCACTAACTTCTTTAATTCAGAATATGCAATTGTTTTACTCTGTGTAGAACCAAATGCTTGTACATTAGAATTATTCATTCCTGCTTGATTTTCTGGAAACAAAGCTTTAAAAGCTAATATTGTTACCATTGAAAATAAAACAAATACCATTAAGGGGTTATTGTTAAAAAAATTCCCATTTTTGTTGTTTTTATTATTATTATCTTGATTATTATTCTTACTCAATTAATTTCCTTTAAGAACAAGTGTACACCATTCATTTTGTTGAATAGTTTCTACAATTGTTAAATCTTTGAATTTCTTTAATACTCTATCTAAATGTTTATCTAAAATTCCTGACATAATTAATATACCATCTTTTTTTATACATTTTTTTAAATCTTTTGATATCATAACTAATACATCTGCCACAATATTAGCAATAACTATATCATATTCTTTTGAAGATTTTAAAGCTGATCCAACCCAAGCATTATTGTATGAAGTATTGTTTAATGAAAAGTTAACTTCACTATCTTTTATACAAACTTCATCAGTATCACATATATCAACCTCTGCTTCTAATTTTGAAGCTGCAATTCCTAAAATACCAGAACCACAACCTATATCAATAACAGAATTATTTTTTTTAACATACTTAGAAATAGCTTCTAAACAAGCATTTGTTGTTTCGTGATGTCCTGAACCAAATGATAAAGCTGGATTAATAATAATATCAATTAAATCTTTATCTGCTTCGCACCACTCAGGTCTTACATAAAACTTACCTACTGCAATAGCTTTTACAGATTCTTGATAAATTTTAATCCAATCTTCATTTTTTTTCTTTTCTAAAATAACTTTACATTCTAAATTCATAGCTTTTGCAAATTCATTAATACCAAATTCGATTTCTTTTAAATCTTCTTCACTTCTAATAATAATTGAATCATCACACTCTTCTACTGCATCATCACTTAAAGCAGTAATTAAATCTAAGAATAAATTTAAATCTTCTTTAGCTTGTATTGTTAACTCATAATAATATTCTTGCAAAATATTCCTTTTATAATTGTACTTCTGTATTTTCAAAAAATGTAGAGATTGTATCTCTTAAAATATGTTTATCAGAAACTTTGTTGATTATATCTCTAAACTCTGAAGCGCCTTTATATCCTTTTGAATAAGAATGTAAAAGTTTTCTAAACATAATTGCACCATGATCACCATGATAATCAAGAACAGAATCATAATGTTCTAAAATAATTTCTCTTTTAAATTCTTCAGAAATATCTTCTTCATTATTTTTTAACTGATGAAATATCCAAGGTTTTCCAATAGCACCACGTCCAATCATAACACCAGCAGCACCAGTAAATTCTAATACTTCTTTTGCTTTTGCATAATCTTTAATATCACCATTAGCCATAATAGGAACATCAACAGCTTCAACAATTTGTCTAATTGCATCGTAATCAACAGGAGCTTTATATTTTCCAGCTCTGGTACGTCCATGAACAGAAATTAAATCAACACCACAACCAGCAACTACTTTTGCAATTTCAACAGGTATTTTTTCGTCAACACCAATTCTTATTTTTGCAGAAAAATATTGTTTTGTACTGTATTTTTTAATAGTAAGTAACATTTCTTCTAATTTTTTTAAATCACCTAAAAGGTTTGAACCTGATCCATGATTAAATACTTTGGGAGCGGGACAGCCACAGTTTAAATCGATTCCATCAATACCATCAACATCATTTAAAATAAGAACTGCATCTCTTATTAGTTCAGCTTTATTACCAGCAATTTGAACAAAATAAGGATCTTCACTTTCGTGTTTTTCTATCATTTTTAAAGTTTTTTCTGATTTGTATACTAATGCATTTGAGGAAATCATTTCTGATATAGTTAAATCTACACCAAATTTTTTAACAACGCGTCTAAAGGGAAGGTCTGTATAACCAGCTAATGGCGCTAATACCATTAGTGATTTTGTAAAGTCTAGTTTTTTCATTAACTATTATAGCTAATTGTTTCTAAAGTATAGTGTTTTGAATTATCTTTTAAATCTAATAAAGCTCTAAAAGCTTTAAAATCTTTATCGCTAGTTGCATCTAATACTTCTCTTAAAGTATCAATCATTTCAAATTCAAATAAAATATATAAATAAGCTTCACTTGAATTTTCATCTTCGCAAGATAATTCTTCAAATAGTTTAATTAACTCATCAGGAGTAAATGTATCTTTGTATAGTTTAAACAAATTAATATATTCTTTTTTGTCTAGTTTAGCTTCTTTTGCATATTTTTTTATATTAGTAAAACCAATAGAAAAATCAGCATTTTCTTTATCTTTTTCAAATAAAGATAGAGTCATTTCTTTATCTAGATTTACAGAAGATAAAATCTTATTAATTGTAGTCATTGATTTTTCTTTTAAAACATGTAAAAAAGCAACTTTTACAATATCGGAAGAGAAAGTATCGGATTTTTTAATAATATCAAGTGCATAATCAACAGAAGAATTAATTTTATTAATTAAATTCTTTTTTTCTATTGAACCTTGTTTATTAAATTTATAATTTTTTAAAGAAACATATTCACCTTCATTAACTTTAGAAATTAATGAAATAATTTCATTTAAATCTTTATCTTTTGAATCAAAGTCATTTTTCACATCAAAAGTAAGTTGAGACAAAATACTAGATAAATCAATAAAAGTTTTAGTTTTAAACTTAATCTTGTTTTGATTTTCTAATAATGTTTCTTTTAATAAATTTACAATATTTTTTTCATCTTTTTCAACTGCTCTAGAATTTAGAAAAGTTCTAAACCCATAAAACAGCATATGAAAAATTGATGCAACAAATAGAATAACAACTGGGATAATTGCCCAAACAGCAATAGGAAATGTAAATGTATTATCCAATATTACAATAGTATAATCATTAGCCTCCAGTGAAAAAACATAACCAGCTATAATGATTATTAATAATATTGAAGAAATTATATATTTCTTTAGTCCCATATTTTATCCTTTATTTTTGATTTTCTTCCTCATATATCTCTCTACAAGGAGTACAAAATTTTGCAAATGGTTTAGCTCTTAGTCTACCAAGTGCAATAATCTCGTCACACATATCACAAATACCATAAGAACCTTTTTCAACTCTTACTAAAGCTTCTTCGATTTCTTTAAGTTCTGCAATTTGTTGATTTGCTATTATACCTTCTTTAAATGAATCACTTGATACTTCTGCGTAATCAAATTCATCATTACACTCAGAATTTTTTAATGAATTAATACTTTCTCTACTATCATTGATATTACTAATTATTAAATCTTTTTTTTCTAAAAGAGTAATTCTTAACTCTTCGATATGTTTTTTATTAGCCAAATTATACCTCGTTTTTAAATTTTGCGTATTATACTAAACTTAATGTTAATTATTTATGATAAGGATGATTATTAATTATGCATAAACTTCTAAAAACTTGTTCCAAAAGCATTATGTTTGCTATTTTATGCGCCATAGTCAGGTCTGAAAGAGATATTTTTTTGTCACATTTATGCAAAAATTCTTTTTCAAATCCGTAAGCTCCACCTATAAAAAAGTTAATAGTTGAGTGTTTTGAGATAATTTCAGCAAATTCAAAGCTATCAATCTTAGATCCTAATACATCTAAAGCAATATTATATCCGCTTGATAAGTGAGGTTCAAAAACTTCAGAATATGATTTTTTTGCTTCAATATCTGAAATTGTTTGAGCTTTTCCTATTTGTTTATTAAATAAATTAAATATCTGAACTTTTGAATATTTTGAAGACATTTTTATAAAATCTTTAATTATTGGTTCATAATCATCTTTTGAACTTTTCGCTATTTGGTAAATATTAATTTTACTCATATAAATCACTTCCTACTACATTAAAATTTGCATTATTTACTAAATCGTCTTTTTTAACCCCACCAATAATACAAACTGGGTGTTTTGACATTTTTGCCAGGTATGAAATCTTCTCGCCCAAAATAAAATCTATATCTTTAGTTTTAGTAGCTCTGTAAGCTCCTAAACCAATCATATCGATATCAAGTGTATTTGCTTCTAGAATCTCTATTTCGTTGTGTGTAGACAATCCTAAGAGCTTATTTTTAATTCTTGCTCTAATTAATTTAATTGCAATAATTTTATTTTTGTTTACTTTAGTCAAGTCTTCTTGACCTAAGTGTAAACCATCACAATATTGAATTAAGTCTATTTTATCATTAATAATGATAGGAATATTTAATTCAGATTTTAAACTATTTAAATGTTTTATTTGTATATCATTTGAAGATATTTTATCTCTATATTGTAGTATTTTAACAGAGTTTTTTTTACATAAAAGAATAAAATCATAAAGAGATAGGTTTTTTTTTAATAGAGTTTCGAAATCACACAGCGCATATAAAGAATTAGAAGAAATAAAAGGTGAAAACCCTAATATCTCTTCAAAATTACTTTTTGACATTAACTAGCTTTTGAATAAAACATTGTTAATAAATCACTTAAAGTTTTTTTCATATCAGCACGATTTACAACCATGTCAATTGAACCTTTTTTAAGTAAGAATTCAGCTCTCTGAAAACCATCTGGTAAATCAGCTCCAATAGTTTGTTTAATAACTCTTGAACCTGCAAAACCAATTAAAGCACCTGGTTCAGCCATAATAATATCACCTAAGAATGCAAAAGAAGCCGAAACTCCTCCAAAAGTAGGATCTGTTAATACAGAAATAAAAGGCAATTTAGCAGAATCTAATTTTTTTAATGCTGCTGAAGTTTTAGCCATTTGCATTAAAGCAAAAGTACTTTCTTGCATACGAGCCCCACCAGAAGCAGAAATAATAATTAAACCTTGATTCTTTTCAATTGCTCTATTAATTGCTCTAACAATTTTTTCGCCTTCAACAGAACCTAAAGATCCACCCATAAAAGCAAAATCAAATATAACTAATTGAACAGGTACAGCATTTATTTTAGCTTCTCCAGAAATTACAGACGAATTTCTTCCTGTTTTAATTTTAGCTTCTTCAATTCTTTTTTTATAAGATTTTTTATCCACAAAGTTTAATGGATCTACTGGTTTTAAAGAACTATCATATTCTACAAATGAATTTTCATCACATAAAATTTCAATTCTTCTTTTTGCCCCAATTCTCATATGAAAATTACACTTAGGACAAATATTGTCTTGAGCTTCTACTTCTTTAAAGAACATTAAAGATGCACATTCTGGACATTTAATCCAGTGAGAAGGTGCATCTTTTTTTGTAGGTTGTTCTTTTTTACTTCTATCAAATGTAATTTTATTAAATAAGTTTTTTAAATCCATTGTATATCCTTATAATATTTATTTTAAAGCTTCAAATTTTTCTAATTCGTCTAGTTTTTCCCAAGGGTAATCACTTTGACCAACTTGTCCACGTGCAGCAACATCTGCATAAAGGAAAGTTTCAGCACTAGGTTTATCAAGTGCAAATTTATCTGTAATCCATTTAGGAGTTAAAGCAAAGTTTTCTAATACAAATGTTGATAAAACATCATCATTTACGCTTGTATATGTTCCAAAAGTATCAACAGATAAAGAAGTAGGACGTGCTACTCCAATTGCATATGATAATTGAACATTACATTTTAAAGCTAAACCAGCTGCTACTATATGCTTAGCTAACCATCTAGCTGCATATAATCCAGATCTATCAACTTTAGTATAATCTTTAGAACTTTGTGCTCCTCCACCTATTGGTGCATAACCACCAAATGAATCAACAATAAGTTTTCTTCCAGTTAAACCTGAATCATGTAAAGATGAATGATTTACATATCTACCTGTTGGGTTAATATGAATAATTGTATCTTTAGGATCATATAAATCTGTAGGAAGTCCAGTATCATCAATTAAACCTTGAATTAATGTTCTTACTTCAGTAATATCCATAGATTCTACAGAAGGAGCAGAAACTACAATTGTATGAATTTTTTGAGGTTTACAATTCTCAAAGTTTGCTTTATTTCCATAATCTAGCGTAACCTGAGTTTTAATATCAACTCCTAATTTATGATTATGATTTAAAGCATAATGATAAACTTTATCACTTAACATTCTTGCATAAGTAATAGCAGCAGGCATGTAATCAGCAGTTTCACTAGATGCAAAACCAAACATAATTCCTTGATCACCAGCACCAATTTCACCAGAGTTTTGATCAACACCTTGATTAATATCAGGACTTTGTTGATTTAATAAAACTTGTACTTCAATATCATCAGGATGTAAACATTGTTCTCTTGTAAAAGAACTTGTTCCATCATAACCGATTTTTATTAAAGCATCTTTTACAATTTTAATATAATCTTCGTTACTTAAATTTGCATTTGATTTAACTTCTCCACCAATAATAATATGCTTACCTGCAACAAATACTTCAGAAGCAACTCTAGAGTTAGAATCTTCAATTATTAATCTATCAACTATTGAATCTGCAATTATGTCTGCACATTTATCGGGGTGTCCTGGAGCAACTACTTCACTTGTAAATAAGTATTGACTTTTGTTTTCCATTTTTGTTTTCCTTAGTGGTTTTCCATCTTTGTTTTCCATTATTTTTGATTCTAATAAGCTGGAGAAAAAATAAGAAATACTCCAGCACGATAATTTTACCTATGTTAATAATCGATTACTCAACCGTAACAGATTTAGCCAAGTTTCTTGGCATATCAACATCATTACCTAATCTTACAGATATTTCCATTGATAATAACTGTAAAGCAACTAACATTTCAAAAAACTCTAACATATAATGATTAGTTTTTTTTGTTCTAATAAAATCATCACTTAAATCAAATTCAAGTGGTGAAATTGAACATATAGTACTATCTCTTGCACTTAATTCTTCAACATTTGATTTGATTTTATCATATAAAAGATTTTGTGGCATTAAAGCAATAGTAAACAGTTCAGGGTCTGCTAAAGCAATTGGTCCATGTTTCATTTCACCTGCAGGATAACCTTCTGCATGTAGATATGAAATCTCTTTTAATTTTAAAGCTCCTTCAAGAGCTAGTGGGAAGAATACATCTCTTCCAATAAAGAAAAATCCATGACCATGAAGATATCTTTTTGATAATCTTTTAGTTTTTTCATGCATTTCATCTTGAATAATTAAAGCTTGTGGTACTTCTCTTAGAGCTTTAATTTCTTCTTCTAGTTTTTCTTTTGTAATTGTATTTTTATGATTTGCAAAATATAAACCCATCATCCATAAAACTACTGTTTGAGTTGAGAAAGCTTTTGTTGAAGCAACTCCTTTTTCTACTCCTGCACGAGTAAGAATTGTAGCATCTGCTACTCTAGTCATTGAACTATTATCTACATTACAAACTACTAAAGTCTTAAGTCCGGCTTTTTTCGCCATTTTTAAAGCTTCCAGAGTATCTGCTGTTTCACCAGATTGTGAAATTACAATAAACAAAGTATTTTTGTTTAATAATGGATCTTTATATCTAAACTCAGATGCAATTTCAACAGAACATCTAACTCTTGCTAATCTTTCAAACAAATAAGAGGCGGTTAGTCCTGCGTGAAAAGAGGTACCACAGGCGCAGATTTTAATTTCTTCAATTCCATCAATTAGTGAAGCAGGAAATTCATCAAATGAAATTTCATTCTCACCTAATCTTCCTATCATTGAATCAGTAACTACATCACTTTGTTCATAGATTTCTTTTTCCATAAAGAATCTAAATCCATCTTTTTGAGCAAATTGTTTTGAAGTAGGTAATCCTGCCCAAGTAACATTATCATTAAAGAAGTTTATTCCATCTTTGTTAGCTATTCCACCAACACCATCTTCTAAATATACTACTTCATTAGATAATCCAATTAAAGGAGAATCTGAAGATGAGAATAATACTTCACCTTTTTCTAATCCACGTGCAACTATTAAAGGACTTCCGTGTTTAAAGAAAAAGATATTATCTGGATCTACTTTTGAGATAAGTAGAATTGAATAAGCACCTTCTAGTTTTTTAATAGTATTTAAAAATGCTTCTTTAGAATTTGGAGTTTTATTATAAAAGAATTCGAATAAATGAACTATTACTTCTGTATCTGTTTGAGATACAAATTTATGTCCAACTTTCATTAATTCTTCTTTTAATTCTTTATAGTTTTCAATAATTCCATTATGAACTACATATGAGTATTCACCCATATGAGGATGTGCATTTAACTCAGTAGGTTTTCCATGAGTTGCCCATCTAGTATGTCCTATTCCTAAAGGATATTCTTTGTTTGTATTTACTTTTTCTTCTAGATTATGTAGTTTCCCTAAGGCTTTAAATACTTCTATTTTATTCTGATCTAATAACGCAATTCCAGCTGAATCATATCCTCTATATTCTAATTCTTTAAGTCCAGCTAATAAAATCTCTTGAGTATTTTTATTTCCTATATATCCTACAATTCCACACATATTATACAAACCTTATGATTTTTTAATTAAGATTATATATAAATAATACTAAAAAAGTCCTTTTTTACTTTATTTATGCTTATTAAAATTAAACTTACAATATTATACATTATGAAAAATTTTGAAAATGTAAAAAATAAAAACTTATCTTTCTCAACTTGTAAAACTTGTGGGGCTAAATGCTGTTCTGGTTTGTATGGCTCTAACTTTTCTCAAATATTATTAGAAGATTTTGAAAAAGTATACAAGAACTTTCTTATATTATTTTCATTTGGAGACTTAGGATATTTAAAAGCAAGTTTGATTTTAAATAAAGAATATGAAATGTGTAAATATATAGTAGATTCAAAGTGTTCAATTTATGAAAATAGACCTAGTGTATGCAGAACTTACCCTTTAAGCCCAAATATAGATAATGATATATATATTGATGAATCTTGTCCTGCTTTGGAACTTGGTGATAATTTTATAAAAGATGGAATAATCAATGAAAATATTGACAAAAGTATATTTGTATCTTATCAAGACAAATTCATAGAAACTCATTTTTATTTAGAACAATTTAAAAAAGAAGATTTTGAATTTGTATTACATATTAAAGGTGTAGATTTTTATAAATATACAAAAGAGTCTAAAGATAAATATATCCAGATGCACAGGAATTCATTAAAACACATATAATAATATATAAGATTATTATATATTATAGTTAAAGTTTATTTATTTGATTACAGTTAAGCAAAGTTTAATATAGAATGATGTTATAATGTAAGTAAGAAAACAATGTGGAGGTGCAAATGATTGAGGTTATTCATTCTTAGTATTGTTAAAGAAGAAACATTCAAATAATTCACAGTAGTTGTGATAAATTGAATATAATGTATTATTCAATTATTTTATAATTTTGGGAGAAATGACGATTTCTCCCTTTTTTATGCCTAATTTATATCAAGTGTAATTATAAACTCTACACCCTTTAAATCTTTATCATCATACTTATATTCTACATTCTGAACTTTTATATCAGCATTTAAATACTTAGTAATTATTTCATATGATCTAAATAAACCTAATCCTGTTCCACGTGCTTTATGTTTTGTAGTGAAATATACTTCAAATATTTTATTAATAATTAAAGGATTAATTCCACCTGCAGAGTCTTTTAGTTTAATAATTAATTTTGAATCAATCTTTTCTACTATAATAAAAAAGTAACGATTAGAGTTTTTTATTAAATTTTTCTCAAAAGCATCTTTACTATTATGAAGAATATTTATAATAGCTTGAATTAAAATATTATCATATTTATTAATATTAATATCTTTTTTAATTGATTTTATAATCTTAATTGAACTAGAAGAAAAGATATCTTTTACTAGAGTTTCTAAAGTGATAATAGTATTTAAGATATTTACAGATTTAATATTTTTTTTATCTTCATTAATAAAATTACTAAAATCATTAATAGTAGAAGATAAATAATTAGCTTGAGCCATTACATCATCTACACATTTATGAATATCATCTTTTTTTACGTCCATATTTAAATCTAAATATAATTTTAATCCAGATACAGAAGTTGTAATCACAGATAAAGGCTGTCTCCACTGATGAGCAATATTTCCTAACATTTCACCTAAAGCTGCTTGTTTAGATTGAAGAAGAAATATTTTTTGTTGTTTTAAATTTTCTTCTTCAAGCTTTTTATTTCTATATAATATAAATAAAAGAAAAGTAATTAAAAATACAATTGAAACAGATAAATAAATTATTGAGATAATAATCATATATGTATTTTCTTCTCTTGAAATAATACCTTCTAAAAGTGAATTATATTTTTTAATTTCTATAGTTTGTACTACTTTACTTATTCTATCCACATTTGATCTAATTAAATTCAAGTCATCTTTATTAATATTAAGTTCATATTTTTCCATTAAATCAATATTTTCATTTATCAAATCTAATAATAAAGAAACATCGTTTATATTATCAAATGAAAATGATGTTAAGAATCCTGCCGCTGCAGCAGTATAATCAATACCATCATATAAATTATTTTCATTCTTATCTTCTAAGGAATTACGATAAAACCTATATCCTTTCTCAGATAAAATAGATACTTTTAATATATGCCTACTTGATTCATTATTAATAAAAAAGTTAGATGTTTCAGTAGATTTTTTAGGTATATATATTTTAAAAGCATATACAAAATACAATGAACCTAGTAAAATATATAAAAAAACAAATAAGAGAATTTTACTTTTTTTTGACATTATTTAAACTCAATACTTTTTATCATCCAAATCCAATTTACAAGATTTTTATTATATTTTTCTAATGAAGAATCATAATCAGGGTAAATTACCCTTAATGGTCCTCTTTCTTGATAAGAAGAATAATGACCATCAATTTTACTAGCTAATAAAATTGTATTATTTTTCCAATCTTTTTTATATAAAGTGATTTGATAATCGTCAATAGCTGTAATAATTACTTTTGAGACATTTGTTTTTGCGTAAGCATCTATAAACTTATTTAATAAAACACCACCATATACTACATCTTTTTTTAAATAAGGATCTTTAATTTTAAATTCTTTATATGATAAATTTGTCAAATCTCTAATTTTCAATCGTTTAGATATAGAATCTTTTTTAAAACCTAAGAGTTTAATCGTTTTATTTTCTATGTTTGAAGAAGAAAAAAGAAGTGTTGTAAATAAAAATGTGCATAATAAAAATTTTAACATAAAAGTTTCCTTAAAATTATTTTAAATAATTGTAGCCATAATAAGGTTAAAAAATAAATTTGAGTACAAAAGTATCCGTGTGATACTATTCCAGCCGAAATTCTGAATTTGCTCACATGTGATATTATTATGTGATACCCTTCAGTCGTCCCATACGGGCGATTATTCCACTACGATGCATTAA
>JABSOL010000058.1 GCA_013215985.1 Campylobacteraceae bacterium | reverse complement strand
GTATATTTTTGGATTATTCACACTAGTAATAATAGGAATATTAACATGGTTATTTATTTTATATGGTAATATTAGATTTGATATTAATAAAATAATTGATTACAAGCCTCCTTTAACTACACAATTTTTTGATAAGAATGGAGAATTAGTAGCCAATATATTTCAAGATGAACATAGATTATATGTAAAATATGATGATATTCCATCTAGAATTATTGAAGGTTTAGTTGCAATTGAAGATACACAATTTTTTGAACATAATGGTATTAACCTTGATGCAATTTCAAGAGCTATTATAAAAGATATAAAAGCTAGAAAACTAGTTGAAGGTGCGAGTACTCTAACTCAACAATTAGTTAAAAACCTTGTATTAACAAGAGAAAAAAAACTAATTAGAAAAGTAAAAGAAATATTATTAACACTTAGACTTGAAACAATTTTAAGCAAAGAAGAAATTCTAGAAAGATATCTAAACCAAGTTTATTTTGGACGTGGTTATTATGGGATAAGAACTGCTGCTTTAGGATATTTTAAAAAAGAGTTATATGAATTATCATTAAAAGAAATGACAATATTAGTTGGACTACCAAGAGCTCCAAGTTTTTATGATCCTACAAAAAATCTTAAATTTGCACTAGCAAGAGGGAATCAAGTTGTTTCAAGAATGTATAAACTAGGTTGGATTAATAAAAATGAATACGATACTGCAATTACTGAAGTTCCAGAAGTATATAAACAAACTAGAACAAAAAATAAAGCACCTTATGTAATTGATTATGCAATTAAATTATTAAACAAAAATATTAAGAATTTAAAAACAGCTGGATATAGGGTTGATTTAACAATTGACTTAAAAGCTCAAGAAATTTCAAGAAACGCTTTAAATCATTCTTATAAGTTAATAGTTCAAAGAGATAACAAACATTTTAAATCTGATAAACTTTTATATATAAAAGCAAGAAAAAAGACTGCAAAACTTAGAAAAATAATAAAAGATCAAAAAAATTTAGAATCTTCAAATTATTATAAAAATGGTAAATTAAAAAAATATTGGGCAGAATTAATTAAAGTACCGAAAGAATTATCTTATATAAAAGAAAGAACAATACTTGATAAAAAAACTAATATTAAAAAAACTATATTAGTTTCTTCTCATGTTGAAACATTAAATGCGGGAATTATAACAATTGAAAATAATTCTGGAAAAATAATTTCTATTGTTGGTGGACTTGATTATAGAAAATCATCATTTAATAGAGTGGTTCAATCAAAAAGACAAGCAGGTTCATCTGTAAAACCATTTTTATATCAAAAAGCTTTAGATTCTGGTTATTCACCAGCAACAAAATTAATTGATATTTCAAGAACGTATAAATATAAAAAAGAAGGCAAAGAGACACAGTGGAAACCTAGAAATTACGAAGGTAATTATAAAGGATTTATAACTTTAAGAGAAGCTCTAATGCATTCAAGAAATTTAGCAACTATAAATCTAGTAACTGATTTAGGAATAAATGTAGTTTATAATGGGTTAAAAGAGTATGGAATAAATAAAATACCAAGAGATTTATCAATTACTCTTGGTGCTTTTTCAATGTCACCACTAGAAGTTGCCGAAGCATATTCAATGTTTTCAAACAAAGGTATACAAGTTAAACCTTTTCTTATTCAAAGTATAAGTACAAGAGATAAAGTAAAAACTGTATTTGAGAAAGAAGAAAAATATATTACATCTCCTGAACAAATTTATTTAATGACTAGTATTTTAAATGATACTGTAAATAAAGCAACAGGAAGAAATGCAAGAGTTAAAAACTTAGATGTTGCTGGAAAAACTGGAACAACTAATGATAATATTGATGCATGGTTTTGTGGATATACTCCTAGTATGCAAACAATTGTATGGTTTGGAAATGACAATAATAGTCCTATGGGAAAAAGAGAAACTGGTGGACGTACGGCAGGTCCAGTATTTTCATACTTTTATAAAAATTATTTAAAAATTCATCCTGAAATTCCTAGAAAATTTATAAAACCTGATGAAGTTAGAGTAGCAAATATAAATGGAAAAAAAGAATACTATACTGACATTTCAATTCTTCCTGAAATTACAATTATAAATGAAAATGAACAAATAGAATTTTAAAATATTAGTTTAGCATTCAAATAGAGATTATTTATTTGCTTTATTTTATTCATAAAAAAAGGAAAAGATAAAATCTTTTCCTTTTTTTTATGCTTATATAATACTTTATATTAACAAGAATAAGTAGTTTTAAATTCAAAAGCAGAAGGTCTAGCTTCATAAGGCCAAACTTGTGTTTCAAATTTATAGTGTTGGTATGTATCAACCATATCTTTTGTAAATACAGGTTGCAAGAAATCATTATCTCTAATTAATGCTTCTAGAGATCCTCTTAAAGTATGAGGCATTTGAGGAATATTTTTCTCTCTAATTTCATCTAAAGGCATTTCAAATAAATCTTCATCCATTGGACCTATTGGTTCAATTTTATTTTTAATTCCATCAAGACCAGCCATCATCATTGCAGCAAATGCTAAATAAGGACAAGCAGCAGAATCAGGGAATCTCATTTCAATTCTAGTAGCTTTTTCACTTGTACCATAAGGAATTCTACAAGCAGCAGATCTATTTTGAGATGAATAAGTTAAAATGTTTGGAGCTTCAAATCCAGGAATTAATCGTTTATAAGAATTAGTTGATGGGTTAGTGAAAGCTGCAAGTGCACGAGCATGTTTAAATATTCCACCAGTATAATGTCTAGCCATATCAGATAAATTACCATACTCACCCTTTTTAAAGAATAAGTTTTTTCCATCTTTCCAAATTGATTGATGAACATGCATACCATTTCCATTATCACCAAATAAAGGTTTTGGCATAAATGTACAAGATTTACCATTTAAATGAGCAACCATTTTACAAACATATTTATATTTTTGAACATTATCAGCAGCTTCAATTAAACCATCAAAAACAATTCCAATTTCACCTTGACCTTGAGCAACTTCATGATGACCTAAAATAACTTCTAATCCAACTTGTTCTAAAACTAACATCATTTCAGCTCTTAAATCAACCATTGAATCTGTAGGTTGAACTGGAAAATAACCACCTTTAGTTCCTGGTCTATGGCCCATGTTTCCAGCTTCATTATCGGCAGCACTTGCCCATTCACCTTCATCAGTATCAACTCTGTAGTAAGATTCATTAATATTATCAATAATTTTCACATCATCAAAAACAAAAAATTCATTTTCAGGTCCAAAGTAAGCAACATCACCAACACCAGTTTCACTTAAATGTTGTAATGATTTTTTAGCAATAGATCTTGGACATTTTTCATATAATTGTCCTTTATAAATATCATATACATCACAAATTACAATAATTGTAGAATCTGCCGTAAATGGATCTAAAAATGCAGTACCAACTTCAGGTCTTAAAATCATATCTGATTTATTAATTGGTTGCCAAGCATCAACAGATGAACCATCAAAAGGCATACCAAATTCTAATTGTTCAGCAGTAACGGCAGACATCATATATGATATATGGTGCCACATACCTTTTAAATCTGTAAATCTAAAGTCAACAAATTGTACTTCGTGTTCTTCACAGTATTTAAAAAATTCTTCATTATTATTTACAAATTTTCCCATAAGTATAACCCCTTTTATTTTATATATTCATTCTAACAAAATAACTAAAAAACTTAGATAAAATTATTGTATAAAAATTATACAATTAATGTTTTTAATAGAATTTATAGCTTATGTATAATTTTTTCTTTATTTTTGAAAGAGACACATTTAGTAAATCCAATATTTTTGGCAATTTCTAAACATTTATCGTATGAGAATCCAATTTGTGATACTTCATGGGCATCTGATGAAAATGTAATATCTATATCTAAATTATGAGCTTCTTCTAAAATTGGAATACTTGGGTAAGTTTCTTTAATAGGTTTTCTTAAACCTGCAGCATTAATTTCTAAAACCATATTTGATTTTTTTATTGCTTTTAAAGCATTTTTAGCAATTAATCTAATATCTTTTTTTGGTAAAAATTTAAATACTTTTATTAGATCAATATGACCTACAACATCAAAGACATTAAGTTTAGCCATTGCTTCGATTGTATCAAAATAATCTTGCCAGATTTTATCAATATTTTTTTCTTGATATTTTGAAATAAATTCAGGATTATCAAATCCCCATAAATCATTTGTTTTTTTTCCTAAAAAATGTACAGAACCAATTAAATAATCTACATTAGCATTTAAAATAGAATCTAACATTAGTTTATGGTTTTGCATATAATCAACTTCATATGCTAATAATATATCAATTTGATTTTTATATTTATTTTTCAAGAATAAGATTTCTTTTTCGTAGTCTTCTTTTTTATTTATTGGCATTCTATATTTGGGATCATAAGGCATAGGTGCATGATCAGAAAATCCAAATATATCTATTTTTTCATCAATTGCTTTTAATACAAATTCTTCACATGTTCCAGATGCATGGTTGCATAAGGAAGTATGATTATGTAAATCAACTCTCATTTTTGTTATTCTCAAAAAGTTCTAACATTTCTAAAGAATTATTTAATCTTATGAAAAATTCTTCTTCTGTAAAACCTTTGTATATAAAATCATTTGCTCCATATTTTAAAAACTTAGATATTATTTTTCTATTTGATTCTCCCGATAAAGCAATAATAGATAAATCATATTTTGAATATTTTTTTCTTATTTCTCTAGTTAATTCTAAACCATTCATATTTGGCATTAAATAATCAATATAAATGATTTTAATATCTTGATTCTTCTCTAAAATATGTAAGGCCGATTCAGCAGAATAAACAGGAATAGCTTGAAGTTGATATCTTGATAATAAATTACATACTTTATTACAAGTAGATTTTGAATCATCAACTACTAAAACTTTTACAGATTTATTATTTACAATTCGTTTTACAACAGAAACTGCATATTTAAGAGAATAAGATCCATCTTTAATTACATAATCAACAATCTGCTTATCTCTAAACTTCTCTTCATCAGCTTGTAAATTTGAGCCAGTTAGAATAATTGTAGGAATTGAAAATTTCCTTATTAAATCTACTACTTCACCTTTTGGAGCATCAGGCAAACCTAAGTCCAGTAAAGCGACATCAAACTTCCCCTTGTATTTTAATAAACATTCAGCAGCTTCTTTTTTAGATTCAGCAACAACACACGAATAACCTAAATCATTTTCAATTAAATCTTTTAATGAAGTAGATACTATTTTACTATCTTCCACTACTAAAATGTTTATCATTATTTTAAAATACCTGCACCTTTAATTTTTGTACTTCTATCTAAGGCATATTCTCTTTTGCCATTTATAATGTCATATTTCCAAATTGGAGCACTTGCTTTGAAATCTTCTACAAACTCATCAATTAGCTCTAAAGCTACTCTTCTTTTTGGTGAGCAAACTGCTGCAATATATGAAGAAGTATGATTCAGTACATCACCTCTAGAATGAGCCATTAAAACTTTTGCATTTAAAGTTTTTGCTTTAATTTGCCAAGCATCAAACCAAGAATTTAATATTGGTTCATATAAATCAAAAGATAAACCATCAATTCCATCTTCATCTCTTACAACTCCAACAAAAGTAATAATTGCACCATAATTAGAATTTTTAAATTCTTTATACCAATTATTAGTTATTTCTTCAACTGGTAAAGATCCATCAAATAATAATAAAGTTCTTTTTTCATTTTCAAATTTTGATAAATCTATTTCTTCATTTTTTTTTAACATTATCATCCACCACAAACAGGAGGTAATAAAGAAATTCTATCTCCATCTTTTAAAGCATACTCTTTTGACATTACTAAAGTATCATTAATCGCTACTGCACAGTTCTCTAACCAAGATGAAATTTCATTATCTTCTTTTAAAATAGCTGATAATTCATTCAAATTTTTAATATCTACACTTAAAGGTTCGATTCCAATAGGTCCTAAAAACTCTACTTTTACCATTTTAACCCCTTTTTTACTAAATTTCTATTATTATAACAAAATTATTTTAAATAAAAAGGATAAAAATGAGCATGATATTTGGTAAAATTGATTATATCAATTTATTACCTTTTAATATTTACATAAAAAAGAATATTAAGTCAACACAAATTAAATCAATTATTAATTATAAAAAATCATATCCTGCTAATATTAATAAAAAATATAGGAAAAAACAAATTGATTCAGCTTTTATTTCTTCAATCGCTTCTCGTAATCAAAAATGTTTGGATTTAGGGATAATTGCTAAAAAAGAAGTAAACTCAGTCCTTGTAATTAAAGGTGAGAATAAAAAAGACATTGAATCTGAAACATCTAATGCCCTTGCAAAAGTCCTTAAGATAAATGGTCAAGTAATAATTGGAGATAAAGCGTTAAGATATTATCATACAAATCCAGATAAAAATGATTATGTTGATTTAGCCAAAACTTGGCAAGATAAATATAACTTGCCTTTTGTATTTGCAAGATTATGTTTTAACAAAAATGAAAAATATTTAAAAAAATGTGTCAAAAACTTTGATAAAAGAAAGATTAAAATACCTAGATATATTTTAAAACAATATGCACAAAGATCTGGAATAAGTGAAAAAAATATTTTAGAATATTTAAAACTTATAGATTATCATATGGGTATCAAAGAAAAAAAATCATTAAAATTATTTTTAAAATTAACAAAGGAAATTAAATGATAGGAATATTTGATTCTATTATATTAGGAATTATTGAGGGGTTAACAGAATTTTTACCAATTTCATCTACGGGACACTTAATTGTTGCAAGTGAATTATTAGGTTTAAAACAAGATAATGTTACAAAAGCTTTTGAAGTTATAATTCAATTTGCAGCAATATTAGCAGTTGTATTACATTATCCAAGTAAATTTACATTAAAACATATTGAGTTATGGAAAAAAGTTGTTTTAGCATTTTTACCTATTGGTATTGTTGGGTTTTTATTAGCTGATATAGTCAAATCTTTATTCTCAGTACAAATTGTTGCAATTATGTTTATAATTGGAGGAATTGTATTTATTATAGTAGAGAAGTTTTATGATGAAAAAAAAGCGCTGACAAAAGATGTAGAAGATATTTCATATAAACAATCTTTATATATAGGTCTTGCACAAATTTTCGCATTAATTCCTGGAACAAGTAGAGCTGGTTCAACTATTATAGGGGCTATGTTAGTTAAATTAAATAGAAAAGCTTCTGCTGAGTTTTCATTTCTTTTAGCAGTTCCTGTTTTATGTGCTACAACGGCTTATGATTTATTAAAACATTATAAAGACTTTGCAGATGCAAATCTTTTAAGTCTATTAATAGGATTTGTAGTTTCATTTATTGTAGCTTATGGAGCAATTACAATATTTCTTAAATTCTTAGAGAAGTTTACTTTTGTTGCATTTGGTATTTATAGAATTCTATTTGGTATTATATTATTAATTTTATTTTAAAGAAGTGTTCACACTTCTTTAAACGTTATCTTATTTATTTTCTAAAATAATATCACACATATCTGAGATTGATCCATCTTCAATACTTGAATTTAAATCATTAGACATTTTATTTAAGTCTTTTTGAAAACACTCTTTTAATAAATCTTTTTTTAAATCTTTTTCTCTTGAAATAAAACACATATTATTATCATTTAAAAACTTAGCATTATAATACTGATGATCAGCAGCAGCATAAGGATAAGGAATATAAAGTGTTGGTATACAAGAAGCACAAAGTTCCCATAAAGTTGATGCACCTGCTCTTGATACTGCAAAATCAGCTTCTTTCATTTTTACATCTAAGTTTTTATCAAAAGCAAAAAGATCTAAGTTTAAATCTAAATTTAATTTTGAATATTCTTCTTTTACTCTTTCATAATCATTAATACCTGTTTGATGAACAATTTTAATATTTTTCTCTTTTAAAAATCCTACTTGAGATAAAGCAAAATCATTAATAGCTTTAGCTCCATGAGAACCACCTAAAAATATTATTGTTTTTAACTCAGTCCTGATTCGGGCATCATTAAAATAATTTACTTTTACAGGATAATTTTTAACTTTTGAATCTTTTTCATAAGAAGAGAATAATTCTTTTGAAAATGATTTAGTAAATATATTCAATTTCCCCATTTTTGAGTTTTGTTCATGAATATATAAAGAACAAGAGAATTTCATTATTCCTGCAAAACTAGCAGGTGCTGCTGAGTATCCACCAACTGAAATAACTTTTGAAACATTATATTTATTTAGAATTTTTAAACATTTAAAACTTTCTTTCATAATTTCTAATAAAGCTTTTATTTTTCCGAAAAAGTTTTTATTCACAACACCACGTGAATTCATAAAATATGTTTGATCTAGATTTTCATAGTTTTCAAACCATTCTTTATCTTTTCCGTTTGCGCTTCCTATGTATATAGTTTTAATACCACGTTTTTTTAATTCATTTATAAATTCTTTTGCAACATTTAAATGTCCACCTGTTCCACCACCTGTAATTACAACAGTCTCACTCATCTTTATTTCCTTACTTCTTTACTAATTGCTAATACTAAACCTATTGATATGGACGAAGCTAACATAGCTGAACCACCATAAGATAAAAAAGGAACTGCAATTCCTTTAATTGGAATAATACCAGTAATACCGTAAGAATTAATTAAAAAAGCAATTATAATCATTAATGCAATACCTAAAGTAAATAAATGATATATAGGATTAACAACTCTTGTTGATATTTTTAAAATTCTCCAGATAATACAAAATAGTATCAAAGTAATACAAGAAATTCCTATAAAACCAATTTCTTCAGTGATTCCTGCAATTACAAAGTCAGTATGAACTTCTGATAAAAATCCCATTTTTAAATTACCTTCACCTAAACCTTTTCCAAAAATACCACCATTACTAATTGCATTTAATGAATGTCCTACTTGATAAGGTACGGGTAATTCTTTTATTTTTAAATAAGTAGATGCAGAATCTGGTAGAATTGCTAAAATTCTTTCTTGATTCATAGCCCACCAAGAATATATTCTCTTGATACGGTGAGGTGCAACAAGAATTAATACTACTAAAGCTGCAATAGCTACAAGTCCAAGTGATAAAAATAGTTTATAAGATCTATTCGCAAAAACTAATAAAAGCATTAATACTACACCTAATAATACAACTTGGCCTAAGTCTTTTTGTAAAAAAGCCACCAAAAATACTACTAGAAAAAATGTAGCAAAATATGGTAAAAGAAGTAATAATTCTTCAGTTAATTTCATTTTCTTTGGTTTATCCATAACTCTTCTATGAAAAGACCAGGCAAGAAAATAAATAAAGCCAACTTTAAAAAATTCTACAGGAGATAAAGAAAAACCAGGTAAACGGATCCATCTATTAGCACCTCCTGATTCTGTTACTAAAGAAGCTGGTAAAAATGGCATTACAGCCATTACTGCAAAAAACAATATAAACATTGCCATTGATATTTTTCCAACAATTTTATCAGCATCACACTGAGCTAAAACCCACATAAGAATTATTGAGAAAGTTCCTACAGCTGCTTGCCTACCGAAGAAGTGAAATTGGTTATAGTCATGGTATACAACAGTATAAACTGATAAAGAATATGAAAATAATACAGAGATAGTTATTAAAGTACAAACTAATAAAAATAGTATGTAATCTGGTTGATTTTGCTTTGCCATTGAACTCTTTTTGATTTAAAATGTTTATTTAGATAAGATTCATATATTATAGTATATTATGGATAAAAATGACTTCAAATAACAACATTGGTTCGACCAAAATGAAAAAAATAGTAACGCTATTACTTATTATATTTTTAGGTATTCTAATATTTATTTCTGTAGTGTTTACTACAAGTGTAACAAAAAGAAAACTTCCCAGAATAAACATTAGTAAAAGTGAATTAGCCATTAGAGGAGATATTTTATCTTCTGATAATTTTAAAATAGCATCTTCAAAAAAAATATTTAAAATTGCTGTGGATACTAGATATTTAGATGAAAATAAAATTGATTTATTTGTTAAGTTATTATCTGTATATTCAAATATCTCAAAGAAAAAATTATACAAAAAAATATATAAGTCTTTATCAAAACGTCCAGGTTATATAATTTTATCATATAACATTAATGCAAGAACTGCTAAAAATCTAAAAGAATTAGCATTTAAACTAAGAAGATTAAAAGTATTTAAATCTTTATATAGAAATGGAAATAAGTATTTAGTTGGTTTAGAAGTTATTGAAAGTGGTGAAAAAAGACTTTATTCTTATAAAGATACTTTAACTCCTGTTGTTGGTTATATTAGAAAATATGAATCAGACAAAGGGAAAACAAAAGTAAAAGGAATTAAAGGGATAGAAAAAAGTTTTGATAATTTACTAAATAATAGTAAAGATGGAATAATTTCTGGTAAAAAAGATGTTTTATCATATATTAGTTTTAATAAAAATTCTTTAATAAAAAATAGAGTTGATGGTGCTAATATAAAACTTAATATTCCGCTTAGATTACAAAAAAACATTGAACTATTAATAGATAAAAGTAAAAAAAAATATGGGGCAAAAGAAATAATTGTATCAATTATGGAAAGTGATACAGGTAGAGTTATTACTTTAGCCTCATCTAATAGGTTTAATCCAAGTAGAATATTACAAAAAGATATGAGTTCATTAAATGTATTTGCTATAGAAACACAATATGAGCCAGGTTCTATTTTAAAACCTATTTCTTTGTCATTAGCTATGGATAAAAATCTTATTAAACATAATGAATTATTTTATGCTTATAATAAAGGCCCAAAGAATGCAGAAGGTTTTTTCCCAAAAGGAAGATATCCATTGGGCAAATACGTAATTAAAGATGACCATAGATTCAAAAAAAATTATATTACATTAAATGATACAATTATTTTTTCAAGTAATATAGGAACACTTCAAGTAGCGCAGAGATTAAAAGCAGATGATTTTTATGATGGTTTATTAAGATTTGGTTTTACAAAAAAAACTGGAATAGATTTACCTTATGAAAAAAGAGGTTATTTACCTTCACGAAAAAAACTAAGATCAGGTGAATCAAGAGGTAGAGATAATGTATTTAAAGCTACTATTGCTTATGGACAAGGAATGACTTCAACATTTATGCAAGTTTTAAAAGCATATACAGTATTTAATAATGATGGTTATATTGTAAGTCCAAAAATAGTTTCAGAATATACAATAAACAGAAAAACTATACATACAGTAAAAAGTGAAAAGACAAGAGTTATATCAAGTAAATCTGCAAATAAAATGAAACGAATGTTAATTAATACCGTTAAAAAAGGTACAGGAAGAGGAACATATATAAAAGGTCTTGAAATTGGTGGAAAAACAGGAACTGCTCAATTAGCCAGAGGCGGGAAATATCAAAAAAGATATATTTCTTCATTTTTTGGTTTTGCAAATGACAAAAAATCTAAATATACTATTGGGGTAACTGCGGTTGAACCAAATTCAACTGGAAAATATTGGTATTATTATTATGCTTCACAATCAGCCGTTCCATTATTTAAAGATGTAATTAATACTTTAGTTAAATTAAATTATTTAGAAATAGATGAGAAATAAAGCTAATTTTTCAAATTTTTCATTACTTTGTAAATTTTACCTTAGATTAGATGAAAAGTGATATAATTCTAAAAAATATTACAAGGACTTAAATGTTTGGTTACTCAAAAGAATTAAAAGAATATTCATATTCAACAGAAGAATTAGCGAAATTTCAATATGCAAAAATTACAACTGTAAAAGGTGTAATTTGGGTTAAATTATTTGTAGATGAAGTAGCTAATACTGTTTCTAATTTTGCTTCTTTAGCAAATGATACATTTTATGATGGTTTAATCTTCCACCGAGTACTTGATGGATTTATGGCACAAGCTGGCTGTCCATTAGGAACTGGTACAGGAGGTCCTGAGTGGGCAATCGAATGTGAAACTTCAGCTGCTAAACAAGAACATAAAAAAGGTTCTTTATCAATGGCACATGCTGGTAAAAATACTGGTGGATCTCAATTCTTTATTTGTTTTGTACCTTGTCCTCATTTAGATGGTGGTCATACTGTATTTGGAGAAATCGAAGCTGCTGATGATTCATCATTTGAAGTTCTTGATTCAATTGAACAAGAAGATATTATTGAAACTATCGAAATCTTAGCTTCTAAAGAAGACTAAAAATTTATAAAAGTCCAAACGGACTTTTATATAAACATCTGCTTTTTCTCTCAAAAAAACTACAGAACAATAATATTACAATTTATAATACCTTCACTTGTAGGGATATTATTATTTATGATGCCAGTTCCATATATGGATGGTAAATTTGTTACTTATGCAGAAGGTTTTACTATTCCTATTGCAATTATAAAAGACCTTATTCAAGGTTTACTATCAAATGTATTATCTTTACTAATACTAATCTCAATATCAATTACATTCATTGTTACTTTATATACAAAAATATTAAAACCAAAATATATATTAAATAATTCATTTTTAAATAACTTATTTAACGTTTCTTGGATTTGGACAATAATTAGAATATTTGGAACTATTTTTGTATTTATTACATATTATAAATACAATGTAGAAATGATATATTCATCAAATACAGGTGGATTATTATTAAATGATTTAATGCCAATCTTATTTATAATATTTTTCTTAGCGGGACTGTTATTACCATTAATTCTAGACTTCGGTTTATTAGAATTTGTAGGTGTACTTTCAAGTAGAGTTATGAGACCGTTATTTGGGCTACCAGGACGTTCATCAGTTGACTGTATTACTTCTTGGTTAGGTGATGGAACTATTGGTGTATTACTTACTAATAAACAACTTATTGCAGGTTATTACACAAAAAGAGAAGCAGCTGTAATTGCTACTAGTTTTTCTGCTGTATCAATAACTTTTTGTTTAGTTGTAATATCTCAAGTTAAATTAGAAAGTTATTTTTTATATATGATTGCAACTGTTGCAATTACTGGAATTGTATGTGCAATAATATTACCTAAATTATTTCCTTTATCTAAGATAGAAGATACATTTATTAAAGAAAATGAAAATAGAGATAATGAAGTTTTACCTAAGGGTAAAAAACTTGTTTCTTATGCTTTAGAAAAAGCAGTTAAAAGAGCGGACTCTTGTCCAAGTTTACCTATATTTTTAAAAGATGGTTTTAAAAATGTCTTAGATATGTGGTTAGGTGTTTTACCTATTGTTATGTGTATGGGGACTATTGCTTTAGTTTTAGCAGAAGAAACACCAATATTTACTTATTTAGGTCTACCTTTTATTCCTTACTTAGAATTACTTCAAATTCCTGATGCAGCTTTAATGTCTGAAACAATTATGGTTGGTTTTGCAGATATGTTTTTACCAGCAGTAATAGGAGCTTCAATTGAGTCTGATTTAACTAGATTTGTTATTGCTTGTTTATCTGTTTCTCAATTAATTTATATGTCAGAAGTGGGTGGTTTAATTTTAGCTACAAAAATACCTGTATCATTATTTCAGTTATTTATTATCTTTTTATTAAGAACTGTAATTTCATTACCAATTATTGCATTAATTGCACATATGATTTTTTAAATATAGCCAAACGGCTATATTTAAATATATTATTTAGTTTATTATTAAAAAAGCAATGATAAACCAGCTCTAAAACAAGTATAATCTTACATAGTAAATTATTTTTGTACAAAAGAATTAATTACAATATCTTAATTTACTAATAAATCAAGTCATATATAATTTTTAAATTTATAAGAAAATATGTTTTATTTATTTTCTGCTTTTTGCTTTTTGTTGCATAGCTTGTTGTTCTTGCGCTTGTTTCATTGCAGTATCTAAACGTTCACGAAACTTACTCTTTTTAACAGG
>JABSOL010000004.1 GCA_013215985.1 Campylobacteraceae bacterium | reverse complement strand
AAATCAAAAATTAATATACTTTTCTCTACTATTAACAATTCTACATTAACAGAAGCTTTATCTTTTAGCAGTAATAATTTAATATATTTCTCTTTTTTTAATGTAATAATTAAACTGAAAAATTCAACTGGATTATTATTAAAAAGAAAAACTTTAATCTTTTGCATTGTATATAACTTATCATTTACATTTGATAATAGTCCTATCTCATCAAAAGTTGTTTTTTCATTTTTAGTTTTATGCTTTTCTTCTTTTTTTTCCTGAATAATATCATTTGTTTTTATGGGTATAGTTAGTTTAAAGACACTACCTTCTCCCTCTGTGCTGCTCATGGTTAAATCTCCATCTAAAAGAGAAGCTAATTCTTTTGAAATTGCTAATCCTAAACCAGTACCTCCATATTTTCTTGTTTTACTACCATCTACTTGTTTAAATCTATCAAAAATATGTTTATTTTTATTTGCTGGTATTCCAATTCCTGTATCAATTATCTCAATAAAAATATTTAAATTATTTTGATATATATTAAAAGAAACCTTACCTTTATGTGTGAATTTTATTGCATTACTGAGTAGATTTTGGACTATTTGTTTTATTATTTTAGAATCAGAAATAATAATTTTTTCTTTTAATCTTATGTCTTTTTCTAAAATAATTTTTTGATTTATTGCTATTGGTTTCATTGTATTATATATATCGTTAGTAAGTATTGTTAGATCAACTTTTTCATAAATTACTGATAATTCTCCCGCTTCTATTTTTGAAACATCTAAAATATCATTTATCAAAAGTAATAAGTCTTGTCCTGCTTTATTAATTATATTTAAGTTTTTCACTTGACTATTATTTAATTCACCATTACTGTTTTTTGACATGACAGCAGATATAATATTGATAGAATTTAGAGGAGTTTTTAATTCATGACTCATATTTGCCAAGAAGTCAGTTTGATATTTGTTTGCATCTATTAATTTATTTTTTTGTTCTTTTAATTTACTAAATGAATCTATAATTCTTTTTGACATTTTGTTGAAGGTATCAACCAAAATATCTAATTCGCTTCTGCTGTTATCATTATGATTTAATCTTATCTCTTTGTACTCAATTATACTCAATTTTTCTGTAGCTTGTATTATTTGATGAAGTGGATTTGTTAATAACTTATTTGCAAAATGAATGAATAATACCCATAGAACAATTATAATTATAAAGGTATAAATCAAAATAAAAATTAAACTCTCTTTTATAATTGAATATATTGCAGTTTCAGAGGTATAAATAGTTACCATTCCAAGAACTTCACCTTTTGAAAACTCTTCATGTATTATTTCAAAAGTATGCTTTATTAAGCCATTGCTAAATTTTATGTTTTCATTTCTTTTGTAAAGAAAAATTTTATACTTTTTATCTTCTAAAGATAGATTTCCTTTTTGAGAAAGAACTTCATTATTTACACTAATTATAGATACTCCAACAATACCTTGTATTGATTCAATAGCTTGTGCATTGGAACTTATTTGTTTTTCATCCAAATGCCAAATACTATTGGCAAGTCCATTATAAAATGCTTTTTCAATCGTTTGCATATCTTTTAAAACAGTATTCTTTGCCAAAGAATACTGTGCATAAATATGATAACTTGTAAAAATTATCGCAATAAGAACATATCCTAAAAAAATCTTATTAAATAAGATATGCCCAATTTGTTTATTGTTTTGCATGTTCTTTATTAATTCCTTCAAAATTCAGACTTTGTAAAAAGCTTATTAATTCAACATTTTGTGTTGTTGTCATAATATTTCTCATATAAATCTGGTGAGATACTTTTGCTTTTTCTAAACTTTTTAAATCTTTATTCGTATTTAAATAATAATTAAAAGAAGAAGTTGGAAGTAGGGTTACATCCACTCTATTGGATAATACTTTTTGTAAATTTAGTTCTTCACTATTTCCATCTATTCTTATGATTTTACCTTCTTTTACTAATTCATCAATACCCACATATCTGTGCCCAGCTATGCCTGCTAGTTTCTTTCCTACAAGAGATTTTGGATTGTTATAATTGATTTTTCTGATTTTAGAATAAATAATTGCATTAGAATCTTCAAAAAGTTTAGTCCATGAAAAGTTTGTGAGAGCATCTTTACCAAAGCCCCATTTGTGATTCACCCATAAAACTAACCAGTTTGAGTTACAGTCTTTTATAATTCCACACTCTTTTTGTATCCAAGGTTTTAAATTATAATTTAATCTACTTCTTGGAACTATTTTTAACTTAAAATTAAAAGCACCATTTGAATTATTATTTAAGAACTTTACTAAATCATAAGATAAGCCAGTTTTTTTATCTATAATGAACGGAGCATGATTATGATATGTATAAACATTAATATCTTTTGCAGCAAATAAAACACTGCAAAATAATAAGACAGTCAAAACTATTTTTTTCATAAGGTATCCTTCTATAATTTTATTAACTATTTTAATAACAAACATTTATTTTAGTAGTAATATTATATTTTCTTCTCTTTTACTAATTGTTCCTTTGACATTATTTAATCTTTTTATTTGTAAGTTATTCTAAATTCTTGTTTGAAAAATTTATTATAAATTTTGCCCCATTTAAAGTATTTTGTAATATTAAATGTGAACGAAAACTTGATTCAATAACAAGCTTTGCCATATAAAGCCCAACTCCCGTACCTTTGTCTTTTGTTGTAAAATAAGGATTGAATATTTTATCCTTTAAACTATTTGGCACTCCCCCTGCATTATCTTCAATTGAGAATTCAATGCTGTCCTCATTTTTCAAACTTTTAATTTTGATTTCTTTATACTCTATCTTATTTTCTATTAGTGCATCTTGTGCATTAGAAATTAGATTTAATACGACTTGTTCAAATTCTGATTCTGTGCCATAAATATATTCTTCTTGTATGTCCATAACTATTTTTATTTCATTGAGAGTCAATTGCTTTTCTATTAAGTTTAATATTTTAATAACAGAATTTTGAATACTAAAATCTTGTTTCATTTTATTTGGGTTAAAAAAATCTCTAAAATCATCAATGGTTTTACTTAAAAATCGAATTTGGTTTTTTGTGTTTTTATCAAAATCTTTTATAAATTCTTTATTTATTTCATTCAATTCAAAAGAACTTTTTATATCTTGACAATAAAGAGATAGGATATTTAAGGGTTGTTTTAATTGATGTGAAATTACGTTTATCATTTCACCCATAGCAGCCATTTTAGACTGGTATATAATAATTTTATTTTTTTCTTTTAATTTGTTTTCTTGATTTATTTTATCTTCAAAAAGTTTGATATATACCCTTAATTTTGAAGTAAATAATGCATTATTAATTGGTTTCGTAATATACTCTATAGCTCCTAAATCGTAGCCTTTTTGTTGGTACTCTTCTGTATCATAAATACCAGTAATGAAAATTACTGGAATATCTCTTATTTTCTCAATGCCTTTTAAATATTCAGCAAATTCAAAACCATCAATGTCTGGCATTTGTATATCTGTTAGAATTAAATTGATATCTTTTTTCATTAGTTTATCAATTGCATCTTGCGCACTTTTTGAGACTTCTATTTTAACATCAAATTCATCTAAAATCATAAGAGATAATGCATCTAAGTTTTGTTCGATATCATCTACTAGCAAAATTGTGAATAATTGATTCATTTTGTTACCTACTTTTTTATTATATATCCAACACCACGAACATTTTTAATTAATTCAAAATCAATATGTTTCCTAATGTCTCTTATGTGACTAGAAATAGTGTGTATGTCTTTAAAAGAGTCCTCATAAATAAAATCAGCAATAGTATCAAAGGATAAAACTCTGCCTGTATTTTTAATCAATAAATACAAAATTTCATTCTGTTTCTTTGATAATATAATTATTTCTTTATCTTTAAATAATTGTTTTTCAATTAAATCGTATTTATAACCATTTTCAAATTCAATATAGTCTTTAAAATGAAAATTCTTTATTATGGCATCCATTCTTAATTCTAATTCAGCTAGTTCAAATGGTTTTTTTAAATAATCACTGCACCCAAGCGCATATGCTTTTTTAACATTGGATATATCCACCATAGCACTTATCATGATAACGGGAAAATTTATCTTTTTTTCTCTTAAAAATTCTAATACTTCAAAACCATCAATATTAGGAACGTTAATATCAAAAATAAAGAAATCAAATTCATAAAGATTAACATTGTCCAACATATCTAATCCATCATCAAAACCAATTATCTCATGACCTTTTAATACAAAATATTTTTCAATATGTTTTTTCAATAAAAAATCATCTTCAAGTAATAAAATTTTCATTTTTCTTCTTTATACGTGAAGCTAAATTTTGTAAAATGATTGATTGACTTAACAGTTACTTTAATTTTATTTTTTTTACATATTTGATCAACGATATCCAATCCAATGCCCAAACCTAAATTATTTGAGTTTTCCTGAAACATATTTTTAAAGATTTTATCCTTCTCTTTGATTATCCTACCTTGGTTTTGAATAGAAAAAACTATTTTATTATTTATATTTTCAATTTCAATTTCAATAATTGTATTGGGGCTTGAATATTTAATGGCATTTGATAATACATTTAAAAGCAATCTTTTTAACTCTGTATCATTTATATAAATCATTGGATTTTCTATTTCATTATAAAATGTAAATGTAATATTTTTTGTTTTTGCAAGTGGTTTAAAATATTTAATTTGTGTTTCTATAAATAAATCCAGTTCTATCCATTTAGGATCAAAAGGACTAATTTCTTTTTTAATAGCATAATAAATATCATCAGAAACCACATTCAAGTTTATAATGGCTGCTTCAATACTTTCAATATATTCACTGCTGCCATACTCCAAGATTTGCATTTCTATTCCAGTTTGAATGACACTCAAAGGCGTATAAATTTCGTGAAATGATTTTTCAATCAGATTATTTAAAGAAGTAATAATCATACTTGTCTGCAGGTGGGCTTTAACTCTGATTATTACTTCTTCTTCATTAAAAGGTTTTGGAATATAATCAATGCCTCCTACGTCAAAAGCTTTAACTTTATCTTCTATATTACTCAATGCTGATAAAAATATAACAGGTATATCTTTTAAATTTTTATCTTTTTTTAATCTTTTGCAGGTTTCATAACCGTCAATTTCAGGCATCATGATATCCAAGAGTATTAAGTCTGGTTTTACACTTTTTGCAATTTCAATACCTTTTAAACCATCTTTAGCCATGTATAACTCATAACCACGGGTATCAAGTATATGTCGTAATACATTAATATTTTCACTTACATCATCAATAATAAGTATTTTCTTATCTAATATTTTTTTCATAATACAGCTTCTTTAATTTTATTTATTATTTCTTCAAAATTATAGTTATTGAGGTATGCTTTTAATATTTCTTTAGATCTTTGGTTATCTATTTGTTCCATAAGTTGGGATAATTTTTTATATTGACCCAGTCTTGCATATTTAAGAATATCATATTTTAATTGTGTATTTGCAATATTTATAAGATTATTCTTGTCTTCTTTTATTTCATTATCTACAAATTCAAATTCTTTACCGCTAAAGAAGATTAAAGCCTGATCAATATCACTGAAACTATAGGGTTTTATAATATAATTTGTAAAGTTTTGGCTTATTAATTTTAAATCTTCACTCATAACTGATGCAGTCAATGCGATAATCGGAATTTTTAAATTTATTTTTTGTATCTGTATTATAATATCTGTTGAATTTTTATTACTCATGTTTGTATCTAAAAAAATCATGTCAACATTATTATTATTATTATTCAAATAATTTAAAAGTTCATCTTTTTTGTCAAATATTTCATATTTTATTTTCTTAGAACTTAAATAACTTTCTAGTATAGACTTCTCTTTATCGATTTTTCTACCTATTAAAATGAAAAGTTCATTGTTCTTTTTGAGTGCTTTTATTTCTTTAAGTTCGAAAATATTTTCGTTGAGGGAAAGAAAATTATCTTTAGATTTCTGACATTTAATCACAAAAGAAAATTTACTTCCTACATTTTTAATTGAATTAATCTTTAACTCACTTCCAAGAGCTAGTAAGTTCTTATTTGCAATAGATAATCCTAAACCATTACCTTCATAATCATTACTTTCTTGTGTTCTAACATAATTATCAAATATTTCTTTTTGCATTGATTTTTCAATACCTATTCCAGTATCAATAACTTCAAATAAAACGCTATTTTTATCATTTTTTTTGCAATTTAAAATCACGCTGCCTTTTGCTGTGAATTTTATTGCATTTCCAACAATATTTAAGAGAATGTAAAAGAGTTTATTTTTGTCACTTTTTATTATAAATCCAGACTCAAATTCATTATTAAGCACTATTTTAATATTTTTAGAAGATGCAATAGACTCAAAAATAGAATAGATATTAGATATAAGGGTATTTAATTCGAAATCACTTAGGTTTAATTTACCAATTCCTACATTTTTACTAATATTTATAATTTCATTAATTAAATCTATCATATGAGAGCTGGCATCTAAAATTTTATCGATAAGTTCTTTATGTCCATTATTTAAGAATTTATCTTTTGATAAAATTTGGGTATGTCCATAAATAGAATTTAAAAGGGTTCTTACATCATGTGATATATTAGATATGAAAATATCTCGGGATTTGTCATAAGATTGTGTTTGTAAATCTTTGATTACTGTAATAAGTTCTTTTTTTGTCAAAATATTATAATCCATAATAAATCCTATAATTAATAAACTAACTAAATTCACAAGCTTAAAAGGCTCATTAAATTCTCAGAAACAAACTTCTTGTCAATATTATATACTTTTTTGTTATTTTTATCAACTATCATATTAGATAAAATAAGTTTTTCTTCAAACTTTAAATTTTTATTTATATAGGTATTGTCATATACAATAGAATTTGTTATTTCACAATTTGATTCAATAAAAACATTGGGGTTTAAAACGGTATTGGGACCTATTTTTGAGTTTTTACAAACTTTTACATTATCCATTATAATAACAGGAGCAATAAGTTCGCATCCCCTTTCAATTTCAACATTTTTGCCAATAACAATTCCATTTTCATTGCTATAACCTAATAAAAAATATTTAGCATTTAAATTTTTAAAAATAAGATTTGAGACAAAAAAATAATCTTCTACTGTATTCATTTCCTTTAGATGTAAGAATGTTTTCTGTTTAAAAGAATTTATATCTATATTTTTAAGATGATTTTGAATATAAAATATTTTAAAACTATTATCTTTAAAAATAGTGTTTTGAGATGATTTAAAAAATCTATTATTTATAAGATTAAAATTATTTTTTATAAAACCAAAATTCTCAATAATTATTAAATCTTCATTATTGAAGTTCTGTATGTTTAAAGAATAACTCTTTTTACTGCTAGGGCTTTTTATGAATTTTATTTTAAAATTTAGTTTATCTATATCACTTAGTTTATCTTTCCATATCCAAGGATTATTTGATGCAATAAACACTTCTTTAACTCCAAGTTGATATAAAAAATCAAAATAATAAGAAATCATCATTTTTCCGCATATTTTTAAAAACAGTATGTCATCTATAAGGTTTAAATCATTTTTTATATATTCTTTACTTCCTATTTGTATTATTGCTCTCACTAGATTCCTCCTTATTTTTAAAACTATTTAAGGCTTCTCTTTCATTGTTATAAATTTCAAACAAAGAGTCAACTCTTGTTATTTCAAAAACTATTTTAGGTTGATTTATGAGGTTCAATATTTTTATTTGTGTGTTATTTTTCATTGTTATTTTTAAACAGTTAATAATATAACTAAGTCCGGCAGAATCAATTACTTCAAGTTTTTTAAAGTCAAAAATATAATTTTTACTATTTTTATTGTTAGAAATCAAGTCATTTTTTATCAGTTTAATATTCTCTGAAGTTAAACTGCCTTTGAATCTAACTATAGTAATATGTTCTCTATTTTCATAGTTTATACTAAACATAATAACTCCTTTTTCTTTATTAATTATAAACAAACAAATTGCAATAACTTTGCAAATTAATAGGAACCTTTAGAAAATAAGATAGCCGGAATTGTTTTAAGTAAAATAATAATGTCGTAGAAAAAGCCATGTTCTTTTATATATTTTTTATCCATAAGAACCTGTTGTTTAAATGGTATGTTACTTCGTCCACTGACTTGCCAAATACAAGTAATTCCTGGTTTTATATCTAATCGTTTTCTATCTTCAATACTGTATAGTTCAACTTCACTCTCAAGAGGAGGTCTTGGACCTACTAAACTCATTTCACCTTTTATCACATTAAATAATTGTGGTAGTTCATCAATACTTGTTTTTCTTATAAATTTACCGATTTTTGTAATTCTTGGATCATCTTTTATTTTAAAAAGTACACCATCTTTTGATTCGTTTTTATTTAATAATTTTTCTTGTAATCTAGATGCATGTATAATCATTGATCTAAATTTATACATTTTAAATATTTTACCTTTTAATCCAACTCTATTTTGGCAAAATATTACTGAACCTTTTGACTCAATTGTTATAATTAAACCAAGCAAACAAAATAGAGGGAAAAACAAAATTATCATCACACTTGAAATAAAAATGTCCATTAACCTTTTGAAAATAGAAGAACAATTCAATTTAAAGTTCCATAAGAAACTTTTGTAATTATAATCAAAAGTATGTTCATCATAATTTTCTAAATAATTTTCAATCAAAATATTTTTATTTGAGTTTTTCTTATATTGATAAACACTATATAAGAACCTTGGGTTTCCTATGATATATCTTTTCCACATTCTTTGTGGTTCTTGTAACATTCGATAAGTCCATTCAAAACCAATCTCTCGTATAAAAAGTGGAGCTCTTTTTATAGATTTTGAATAAAAATCGAACAAACCTCCCACTCCCAAAAATAGTTTTACATTAATATGTTTTTTGTATTTTTCTATAAAGAGCTCTTGTATAGCGGATCCTAAAGCTACAAATAGAATATCAGCTCTTGATTGGTTTATCTCTTGTATTAATTTGGGGATATCTTGAGTTTTAACGTAACCATGATGGACTCCAACAATTTGTAATCTTTTGTATTTTTTTAACAATTCATTTTTTGTTCTTTTTGCAATACCTTCTTTTGCACCATAAAGATATATTTTATAAGATTGTTTTTGAGCAAGAGAGCAGATATATGGGAATAAATCTGTTCCATTCAGATTTTCTTTTAAAGGATTATTTAAGATATTACATGCAATATTAATTCCACTGCCTTCAGCTAATATATAATCACCTTTTTGTAATACATGTTTATATACTGGTTCGTTTTGACTTTTGTTTAAACAATCTGCATTGATAAAATAGACAGTTTTTTTCAATTGTTTGTCTACTAAAGTTTTTATGTTTTTTAATATCTCATTTCTTGTTAAATTATCAAATTCGATATCAAATAATTTTATTTTAGCACTGTAATTATTTAGTTTTTTATAATACAAAAGAGAAATAAATGATTTAATAAGTATCTTAAAATCATAAAAAAAACTCTTATTATCCAAATACTCCTTGTTACATTTATATATTGATGTATTTGGAATTTTATTGTTCTTACGTATAAACCAAAGACTACAAAGTCCTATTTTATTTTGATTTGTTGCATAAGAAGATTTCTTTTCACAGTTAGCTAATCCTATAAGTGAAATATCACCTTTTAATATATAATAAAAGAGAGGAACATTTCTAAAAAAAAGAATCTCTGTATTATATATATATAGTTTTTTCTTTTTATTTATAACAATGCTTTTAAAAACATTTTTTTTTAAAACTACTTTGTTTTTAATTAGATAATAAAAAAACAACAAAAGTCCAAAACTTAAAATGATTATAGACAAGATATATTCACTAAAGCGTTTTTGAATATTGTAAAAATTTATTTTTTTCATAAATCTTAATGATTTTTTCTGCATGATATCTCCAATCATATCGTTTAGCTCGTTGTAATCCAGCTTTTTTCATTTCTGTTTGCAACTCTTCATCATAAATAACCTTCAGTATTGAGTCTTTGATGTTTAATGCATCATATTCATTAAAGAAAACACAAACATTCTTTCCTATTTCTATTAATGATGAATTCGAAGCACATATAACAGGTACATTCATTGCCATCGCTTCAACTAAAGGAATTCCAAATCCTTCGTAAAGGGAAGGGAACACAAATAATTGGGCACTTGAAAAAAGAAGAGGCATATCTTCATTCTTTACAAAACCTAAGAATTTTATATGCGTTTTATCTTTGGACTTAAAAACGTATTCATGAACAAATCTAGCATTTTGACAATCAGAGCCCACTAAGACTAAATCGTATGATTCTTTGACACTTAAAGGTAGACATTCGTAAGCTTTTATGAGGTTGATGTGGTTTTTACCAGGATGTTCAATTCTAGATATATATAAAATATACTTAACTGAAAGATTAAACTTATTTTTTTTTGATGTCTTTTTTTTATTATGAACATATAAAGATTTGTCAAATCCATTTGGATTGACTATTATATTTTCTTCACATATATTTAAATACTTCAACATATCTTTTTTTGTATTATTACTTACTGCAAGTATTTTATTGATACCTCTTAAAAAAAAAGGAATAAAATACTTTATATAGAAGATCCTAAAACAATCATATTTTTCTTTGATATAAAATTGTGATAAATCATGAAAGGTGGCAATTGTATATAAAGGGTAATATATCATTAATCTTCTATTCGCTGCTGGTAAAAAAATGAAATCATATTTACGGGATATTAGAAAAGGTAAAATAAAAAAATGAAAGAATATATTAAAAGGAGTATATTTTAATATATCATTATATACAATAAAATGGATATTTTTATGTGTTCTTGTATAGTTTTTTATATCTCTTTTTAATATAGCCAAATATATTTCATTGTTTAAAGCCAAATTGTACACACAGTTTTCGATATAGTTTGAAATACCAGATTTACCTTCATCAAAAACCAATGCACTTACAAATATTTTATACATTTCACATCCTTTCACTAATTATATAATGCTATTCTTTTATGCAAATACATTGCATTTTGGTTTTTTAGGAAATAATTCTATTCCTTTAATAATTATGAAATTAAATAAAAATAACAATATTCTTGATAAAATAATATATTTATTGTTTTAATTGTATTGTTTATTTCTTCTAATGATAAATTTATAGATGAGGTAAATGATAGTGCCTTAGCAGAGAAGGGGTTTTGATATATAATGTCTTTTTATTTGAAAAGTAATTATTATTTTATATCTAATAGTCATGAAGTTATTAACGATATGTGATGTATTAATTTTTTTGTTTATTCTTCATATACTTATCTTCTTTATTTTATTGAAATCTATACTTCTCTTTAATATTTTCATTGTACAGTTCTTTAGTAATATTGATAACTTTATATCAAGTTCTTATTGATAATTACCAAATGTTACTTCTTTATCATTAGATTTTTTTCTTTTAAGGCCATTTTGATGTCCTCTATAATAAGCATAATGGTAAACTAATCTAAATATTAATGATTTAAAAAAACCCAATACATCAAAATATTTTAAATGAAAAACAAAATCATGATAAACCGAAGTGCCATAATTTTTAATCACTGTAAAAATATTTAATTCTATATTAAAAATATATACATCCGCTTCACCTTCAACATATTTTCTATTAAACAGTTGTTTGAAATTATAATTGTGAGAGTGCATTACCAAAGCATCTTTTACATATTGAACGTGATATCCTTTCTTTTTGATATCTATTGCCCATTTTGTATCCTCAGAAGCCCACGATTGGGTATAAAAAGGAACTTCCCTCCAAACCTCTTTTTTAATTGCAGCAAGAGGAAGAGAAAAGTGCATCCATTCTGGTTTTTCTCCCATAGGAAAAGATACTTCATAATCTCTTCTAACACAAGATGTTGCTTCGGGACGGCAAATTTGCCTTGCAAATACTGCGTGTATATTTTCAAGCTCAAGGGCATCCAATAAAAGCTGTAAGGTATTTGTAAGTAGCATAACACAGTCTGAATTTAGAAAAACAATAACATCTGTATCACACTGTTCTAAAACATAATTTATAACTTTTCCTGGATGATAATCTTGGGCTTTTATTTTTATAAGAGTATGTTTATATTTAGAGCATTTTACCAAGGTATCATCCTTCGAGCCTGAATCAACAATAATCAAATCAAAATGTCTAAATGTTTGTGAAAATAGGGCTTTTAGTGTTTGAGCAATTATAATTGATGAATCTTTCGTTCTAATTATTATTGAAACGTGTTTATTAAACATGATTTAGTCCTTTTTGAGTTAATAGATCGCTCATATGTATATTCTCACAGCTTGATATATATGCAAGTATTTCATCTACTTTTTCAAATTTATCACACAAGTACATTGTGATTGGATGGATGATAACATTGGACAGTAGCCCTTTTTCTTCATTATCTTTTAATTGTTCTAAAACCATTTTTGTCCACTCTTTAATATGATAAGAATTTGGACCAAAATCATCACTCCACTTATACCTTTTTTGCCAGGATTTAATCCACTGGGGAGTTCGTTCTGCATGAATTAAATGTTCATGGTCTGGAATAATATTTATAGGTAAATTATATAATCCTGTTTTATGTTGTTGAAGTCCATATGAACTTTTTGAAACACCATCGGAGCATATTTTTATTCCTTCTTTAAAAAGAACTTCTTCTGTATTGATTCCATGCATATACATGTGATTTCTCCACACCTTAATAGTTTTTCCAGACATTTTGTAAATGATATCCATAGTTTTAAAAACATCCTTTTTTTGAATCCATTTTGGACCATTGTAATTTTTTGTCAATTTATTCCAAACACGATGAAAAAACTCACATTCAAATGCATCATAATTATGTCCTCCTGTTTCAATCAAGGGATTGAATATAATTTCAGAGACATCGTCAAATTCTTCCAAAAAAGATTTTCCTGTTATAAAAAGTGTCATTTTAACCTTGTGTTTTTCCAATCGTTTTAAAAAAGCTTGTGCTGTTTGTATTTCAGTGATATTACAATGTTTTTGATTAAGTGTTTTCAAACTTTTATGATGTAAGTCACCTGTTAAACAAATCATAATAAACCCTTTATAAACCATACTCTTTTAAAGAAAAATTATTGTTTATATATTTTCTCCAATACAAAAGATATTGTTGTTTTAAGACTGTTTTATCAGTAGTTTTAATATTAAAAAAACTATTGAGTAATTCCATATTTTTATCTTGCATTCCAAAAGCCACATATGGAAAAAGTAGCGGAAGTACTCCTCTCTTTCCAAGTATTTTTGCTCTTAATTTATTTTTTAGAGTTAAGTCTTTTATAAAATGATTTGGTAAAAATAAATTGGGAATATTTTTCAAAATCATCTTAATATTTAAGGTATCTAAGAAAGAGTTTGATAATGCAGTTTCAAAGTAACTTTTCCATTTGATATCTTTTTTACCTAAAGATATTGATTCACAGGTTAAATGTATTTGTTTGACTATATCTTTCACACTATTTTGGAATGTAATTAAATCAAGTTGTAAATATTTTTCGTAATTTGGTTCAAATCTAAAATCCATTGCATCATTGTACATTTTCTTAAATGCATCATCTACATTGTTTTGTTTTGACATACGTATTTTTTTTTCAACATAAGAGTAATGATAATCACCATAATAATATAAAAGAGCATCTCCATATCCTATGATTGCTTTCACACAATGTTTAATTATTGTTTTTAGGTCTTTTATTGTACGGTTTTTTTTTGCAAGTATTAAATCATTTATGATAAGAAGGGTTCCTCTATTTACCATCAAGTTCCGTATATCCCAATTTGGTATATTTTCAATATCAAAACGTTTCATACGCGTAAAAAAAGAGAAGTCACCATTAATTACTTTATGTCCATATTTCATATCATAAGTGATGACCAAAGGTTCACATATTTTTAATGTAAATTCACAGATAATTGAGAGGTCAAAATCTATGTTAACACGCTTGCAATGAGTTGTGATTATGGAATTGATGTTGTTTTTAAGTTGTATCTTTTTTGTTTTTCCAATATTTTTTGAAACAATTAAAAAGTCCAAATTGTTATGAGGGAATTCAATATTATTTATTTTTATTACACCTCCTTCTCCTCTTCCATAACCTCCAATTAAAATTACACATGTATAGGATTTTAAATCAATAACATTTTCAATATCACTAGATATATCATTTAATAGACTTGTCATTTTCTCTTCAAAATGTGCACTTCCTTTGAAGCTTAATTTTCCAAAAGATTTCATTTTAAACTCCTTTTGTTTTTTGACCAAACATCGCAATTAAATTATCTATATGGGTTTGACTTTTAAAGTCATGTAATGTACTTTTAAAAGCATTGTGACAAAAAACTTGATGCAAGGTTTCATTTGAAATCAGTTTATTTATCTTAAAAGCCAAGTCTGTAGAATTGTTTGATTCAAAAAGAAAACCATTTTTACCATCGCTCAACCACTCTTTTATTGCTCCCTCATTCGCTGCAATAACTGGAAGTCCAGCTTTTAAAGCTTCAACACCTGTTAAGTTAAATGTTTCAGGAATTCTGCTTGGTACAATTAAACAATATGCATTTTGATAATAAAATGACAATTCTTCATGCTTAACGTATCCAACAAATTCTACTCTATTTTGTAAGTTTAATTTTTCTGAGTACTGTTTAAGAAATTCTTCTTGAACACCTTTTCCTACAATTTTTAAGGAATATGATTTATCAATAGCAGTCATTGCATCTAATAAAATATCTATACCTTTTCCTGTTAATAATTGTCCTACATATAACAATGTTTTATTGTTGCTTCGATTCACATTCTTTTTATATTTAATATTGTCATTTGCATATAAAGGATTAATAATTATTTTTGATTCATCAAAATGATGAAGTTTTAAATGTTCTTTCATATAGTTGGACCCAACAACAAAACCATCTAAAAGTTTGTTGATATTTTGAAGTTTTTTAAGTTTTCCAAGACTTGCTATTTTAAAACCATTTTGAGTTTTATTGATAAATCCCAAACAAGTATAACAGTCAAAACCTGTTTTACAAGTACAGGTTTTTTTACTCAAGGTTTTGTATTTATGTTCTCTTAAACAAAATAATTTATGATCATGATAAAATCTTATTTTTATAACCTTACATTTCATAATCTCTTTATAAGTATCAAAATCATGCAACTGGTGTATATATAAGATATCGGGATTAATATTTTCTATTTGTTCTTTGACACAAACTAGAGGAAAAGCACTATGAAATATATTAAGGAATTCACTTTCTACTTCAATGTTTGGGTCATAAAGAAGAGAGGATTTTATTCCTTTATTATTTAAATGCTTTACTGTATTATAAACATATTGTTCAGCACCACCACCTCTTGAAGCTTTATTGTTTATCCATAAAATATGCATCCCAAACTCCTTTATTTAATACAAAATATTAACGTTTTTTTATGCAAATAGATTGCAAATACTTATCTGTTATTTTCTACTAAGAAGTTGTCTGTATATTGAGTTTATTCGAGCGTTAATAATGTCTGTATCAAATGTCATAACAGTCTTTTTCGCATTTTTAATTAAGGTGTTTTGTAGCGATTTATCTTTTATCAAAGAAAGTAGATTTTTCTCCAAAGATTCAATTGAGTTATTTTCAAAAATCAATGCATCTTTTTTATCTTCAATACTATTACAAACTCCAGCTACTTCGCTTACAATAACTGGTAGGGAACTGGCCCAGGCTTCAAGCACAACAATTCCAAAAGGTTCATGACTTGAGGGAAGTACTAATACATTTGAGTTTAAATAAACATCGATTAACTCTTTTGATTCTGGTTTGATATGAGTAATGAATGTGATATATTTTTCTAAAGAGTTCATATAAATATATTCTTGTATTTTCTTATAATATTCAATATCAGTAATATTTCCTACGAACAATATATGAATATTTTCATGTTCATTTTTTATCTTCTTCAATACCTTCAAAAGTAATAATTGGTTTTTTTGTTTATCAATTCTAGCACTAACCAAACAAATAAACGCATTTTTATGCAAATCATATTTCTTTCGTAAGTTTTGATTCTTAGGTTTTGAAAATATAGAAACATCAACACTATTTGGTAATAAAAAAATATTTTTATTATTCTCCTTTTCTTTGATCTTTACATACTCTTTTTTGTTTAAACATATAACTGCATTTGAATCTTTTATCACTCTTCTAGATCCTAGTAAAAAACCTAAAATTTTGCCCCACTCAAAACTATTTCTAAAATAATTCTTATTTGTTTCTATTCCATTTCGATTATAGATACCTCCATGAATTGAAACAATATAAGGTATATTCCGTAGTTTACAAACAATTCTTGCAATTGAGCCTATTCTTTTAAATGTATGCAGATGTATCAAGTCGATATTTTTTTTAAACAATAAAGAAAATAATAAAGAAAAAGAAAATACATTTCCACCAATAAGATTTAATTTTTCTTTAATTCTTTTGCTTAAATTTATATATGGATAAAAATATGAGAATCTTCTGATCTTAATTCCCTGTATATTTTCTTTTTCTTTACTGTTTAATATTTTTGTAGTATACACTTGGGACTTAATATGGAATTTTTTTAATCCTTTAGCATAAGATAAAATCACATTTTCAGTTCCACCCCAATGTGTTTGGGTAAAACGTCTAGGGATATGAATGACATTTATTTTTTTTACTTTTAGATTTTTTATGAAAGCATATAGTTTTTTTGAAACTTCTTTTTGTGAATGTTTTTTAACAACATAAGAATAAGCCTTTATTCCAGTTTCCTTACATTCATTTTTATTAAGTGCTAGTTCAATAAATTTTAAAGCAATATTTTTTGCTTTATCTTCAATAAAAATGCAATCTTTCATATCTAATCCCTCAACACCAATAGTAGTTGTCAAAACAACTTTTTTTAAGTAAGCTGCTTCAAGTATTCTTGTCAATGTTCCAGATGCGATTACAAGAGGCAAACAAACAAATTCACTTGCTTTGATATAAGCAGTTAAATCATCTACTTCTCCAATAACCTCAATATTTGTATATGCTTTATTATATAAGCTGGTTTTATTTCTTCCTATAACTAGAATTTTTATATTTTCTTTAATCAAAAAATCTTTTATCAATGGATAAATCTTGTCTTTTAAAAATGTATAAGCACTAATATTAACTGTTGAGTTCAACATACCGTAAAATAGAATAAACCTATTTTTATTTTTACATTTTTTGTCACTTGTAAGTTCATAAAAGACATTGGGTAATACTTTGTGATTATTAATGTTTTGCAGCTTGTATTTATTTTTTACCAGATTGATTTCTTTTTCATTGGTATAAAAAAATGTAAAATTATTTTTTAAAAATCTTTTTTCAAAATAATATAATTTAAAATATTCAATTAAATAATATCTATTTTTTAAACTTTTATTATTTATCCATGAGTCATAACATATTCGAGAACTTAACATATCCACATCAATGATTATATTTGAAAAAGGTAGATTTTTTTTTGCAATATTTGCTAAGATTGCAGTTGAATTAAACTTAAAAACTAGCAAATCATATTGATTTAATCGTAGTATTTTTTTAAAATAATTTATTTGTTTTTTATCAAAACTGTGGATTGATTGTGGTAAATAAAAAGATTCTTTTTTACTTTTAATTATATACATTTTATTGATTTCATGTTTTTTTAAAATTTTACTCTCATACTCTTTATCTTCAATAATTAGTATATCCGTATCATATTTCAGGCATAAAGATTTGAATAAAAATTTACTTCTATTTTTATCACCACCATAAAGTCCTAAAAAAGGTGTATCTATGTATAAGACTTTTTGTTTTTCAGTTTTCATTTGTACTTCTTTGTTTTAATAATTTCGAAATATTTTTTTCAAGGAATGTTTGTTTTGTTTTTACTCGAACATCTTCAACAAGCCAATTCATGTTACACTCTTGAGTATCAAGAAGAGTTCCATCTAAGGATATAATAGAATGTGAAAAAATGATTTTATTCTCTATCGAGGCAGGAAAAACGATTTTTTTATAGTCATCAATAATAGATTTTTTTAATAAAACATTTTTTTTGATATGACAATTCGATCCAATCATACAAGGTCCTATGATAGTTACACCTTCATCTATTTTTGTTGAAGAACCTATAAAAACAGGAGGAGTAATATTAACTTTGTCAAAATCAACCTTTACATTTAAACCGACAAAAATTCCTTTTTTTATCTCTTGTTCAAATATCTTATAATTTTTTATTTCTCCTTTCAATATTGCGCTTGTCGCATAATAAAAGTCATTTACATTACCAATATCTATCCACTCATAAGGAATCGTTATACCATACACCTTTAATTTTTTAGAAACAAGGATAGGAAGTAATTCACTTCCAATATCGTATTTAACGCCTGAGGGTATAAAATTGAAAATTTCTGGTTCAAAAACATATATTCCCGTATTTGCCAATGTAGATGAGGCATCTTCTCTCTTAGGTTTTTCTTGAAAAGAGACTATTTTATTATTTTTATCTAGTTTCACGATGCCATATTTATGTACATCTTTTTTAGAAACGTTTTTAAGGGCAATTGTAACAAGTGCTTTTTTTTCTTTGTGTATTTTGATTACTTTTTTTATATCTAAATCAATTAAAGCATCTGCGCATAATACTAAAAATGTATCATCAAAAAATGCATTATCCTCTTGAATCTTTTTCATTCCTCCCGCACTTCCTAGTGCGTGGGGAATTAATTCTTTTTTTACTTTTTCACCCTCAAAAGAGTAAGCAATGTGAACGCCTAATCTGCTGCCATTTCCAAAATATTGTTCAATTTGTGTAGAGAGATAACTTGTATTTATGATGATTTGTGTTATTCCATTGTTTTTTAAATGTTCAATAATTGATTCTAAAACAGGTTTTTGAAGAAGTTGAATCATTGCTTTTGGAATATCATTTGTAATTGGTTGAACCCTTGTTCCTCTACCTGCAGCTAAAATCATTGCTTTCATCTAAAATCCTTTATCCTATTCGTTTATAATCATCTTTATATCTTACAATATCATCTTCTCCGAGGTAATCTCCCACTTGAACTTCTACTAAGAGTAAATTGCTTTTCCCTTTATTTGATAATCTATGTTTAGTACCCAAAGGAATAAAAACAGATTCATTTACATGCACAAGCTTTTTAATTTTTCCAATAGTAACAGTAGCTGTTCCTTTCAATACAATCCAGTGTTCACTTCTATGATAATGTTTTTGTAAAGAGAGTCGATGTTTTGGTTTTACTAAAATAGTTTTAAATTTATAATTGTCTTTACTTTCCAGTAAATTATAAGTACCCCAGGGTCTGTGTACCAAGGGATATTCTTGCGTTATAGATGATCCCTCAATATTCAATTTTTTCACAACATCTTTTACATCTTCACTTTTTCCTTTTTTTGCAATTAACAAAGCATCACGGGTATCAATAACTATCAAATCATCAACATTTAAAAGTACTACTTTTTTATTGTTTGCAATTACCAAATTAGTTGAAGAGTTGATCAATAATGGTTTTTCATTCTTATAAGTAATTGCATTTGTTTTTTCTTTTGGCAATTCATCATAAATAGCATCAAAACTACCTACATCATTCCAGTAGAATTTCGATCTGACCATTTTTAATTTATAAGAGTTTTCCATAACAGCACAATCAATACTTATATCTGGAATATTTTTCATTAATTCACTGTTTAATAATAATGGTTTTGATTTTGATACACTTTTAAATGCATACATACACATCTCATAAACATCTAAAGCGTGTTCTATCGCTTCACTTAATAAATGTTTTGCTTTAAAACAAAACATTCCGCTATTCCAGAAATATCCCGCAAGTTTATATTCATTTGCTTTATCAAGATTAGGTTTTTCATAAAATTTTTCCACATCTTCGTTATGTGCTTTGATATAACCATAGGCAGTGTTCGCGGATAATGCTTTTATTCCAAAAATACTTATATAATCTTCTTTTGAATTGAGAATGGCTTTATTTACTGCTTTTTTATAATCTTTTTCTCCTTTAATTGTGTGGTCACATGGAGTTACTAAAAGAACTTCATTCTTATCTAGATATAAACTGGCTATTATAATTGCAGCAGCTGTATTTCTTCCAATAGATTCTAGAATAAATTCAACATCTAAATCCAATGAGAATTCATTTATAAGTTGATTAATTTGTTCTTTTGCAATAAAATAATTTTGCTCATTACAGACTATTAAAAACTTATTTGTAAAGATTTTATTTCTTAAAATTGTATCTTGAAATAAAGAGTAGTTAGATGTAATTTTTATGAATTGTTTAGGCATATGGCTTCTTGAAATGGGCCAAAGTCTTGTACCATTTCCACCAGATAAGATTACATTTGTCATTTTACACCTCCAAATAAGTTAAACGACTTATATTTAAAAGTTTTCCATAACAAGTTGCAAATAAAATGCAGAAGTAAAAAGTAAATAAATGAATAAAATTCTTAAATCTTATAGAAATTTACTGATAAGGATTGTAGTATCATCATTTTTTTCTTTTTCTTGTATAAAATTTTTCAAGGATAATGTAATACAGTTTAAAAGTTCAGATGCACTCGTATGAGTATTTTGTTTAATTGTTCGTATGAGTCTATCTAGGCCATACATTTCTCCTTTTTCATTGATTGCTTCGCTTAAACCATCTGTATATAAAACCATGAAATCATTTTTAGAAATATGTTTTTCAGTAACTTGATATTTACTTGTCTCAAATATTCCCAACGGAATAGATACAGAACTTAAATTCTCTAAAGAGTTTTTTTTTGAATTAAAATATAAAATATCATTGTGACCAGCTCCAATATAAGTGATTCTATTTTGTTTTTCATAAAATTTGATAAAAAATGCGGTAATAAAAAAACTATTATTTTTTGCATCTGAGCAGACCATATTATTGATATGTTCAACTTGCTCTTGAAAATAAGATGATGTTGATAGAACGGCTCTGCATATACCTCTAAAACTACTCATATTAATGGCTGGTCCAAGGCCATGTCCTGATACATCTGCTATTACTATATTAATTGCGCCATCACTCGAAAAGAAAAAATCATAATAATCTCCACCAACAAATTGAGCTGCCTCAAAATGAGTTGCAACCTCCATCTTATTATTGTTTGGTATTTCTTTTGGCAAAAAGTTTTGCTGGACTGATTGTGCTATCTTCATTTCTTCTTTTAAATAGTTTGCTTTTTTAACTTCTTCTAATGTTTTCAATAAAATAATATTCTTTTCTTTTAACTGTTTTGTTCTTTGGTTAACTAAATCTTCCAAGTTTGTTTTGTATTGTTTATTCTCTCTCGTATATTTTATTTGCATTAATATTTTATGAAGGACATCAAAAAGTTTATCTCTATCAATGGGTTTAAAAATAAAACCGTCAACACCCAATTCTATTGCTTGTGTTAAAAAGTTTATATCAGAATAAGAAGATAAGAATATGACTCTTTGAGATTTATAGACTTGTTTTATTGAAATAATCATTTCAAGTCCATTGAGTTTTGCCATAACAATGTCAGTAATAACCAAATCAAATTTGTGTTTCATATATAAAGCTAAACCATCTTGTCCGTTTGAAGCAGTATAAACTTCTTTAAATATTCTTTTAAATAACTCACACGTTTTTTCTCGAGCTAGATCATTATCTTCCACATATAAAACTGTGATATCATTCGCTAATTCTCTTAGTTTATTTAAATCTTGCATAATAAACACCTCTTATTTGTATTTTATAACTAAGGTTACACTATTTTTATTAAATATCACTTCATCGCAGAAGTGTTTCATAAGCATTATTCCACGCCTTGATTCTTTTAAAATATCTTCTTTACCAATTCTTGATATATCATAGTATTGGTTTTCTTGCAGTATTCCTTCTCCTTCATCTTCAATGATAATCTTTATTCTGCCATTGCGATAATAAGAAATATTAACAAACTTATTTTCATCCAATTTATTGCCGTGTATAATTGCATTTGTGATTGCTTCTTGAAGACCCAATATTAAACTTTGATATTTTCTCTCACTTAAAAATAATGATTTTAAGTCAGATTCAATCCACTCCATTACTTTTTTTATATTATTAAGATTACTTTGTATTGTCATTTTGGAAGTAAACTTTTTCATAGTGTTCACCGTAGGTTTATGAAAGTATCAAGTTTAGTGACATTAAATATCTCTTGTATAAAAGTACCACTATTTATAATAGTCAAATTTTGATCTTTTTCCAGTAGTTTTTTATATATATTTATAATCATAGCCAAACCAGAACTGTCTATAAAATTTATCGAAGTAAAGTCAAGTTCAAGTTCTTTTACATTGCTTTTTTGAATTTCAAGAACATAAGGGCTCAGTAAGCTTTGTATCTCTTTTAAATTCGTAGCATCAATTCTATCATCATCAATAAATATTATTTGTACCTGAGAGCTAGATTTTTTAATATCTAAATTCATTGTTAAACTCCTAAATGTTATATAAATAGACTAAAACAATTATACATTAATTATATTTAATAATTTTTTTTTTTCAAAAAAATATTCTTTTATAACATTTTTTACTTTTTTCTTACTCTTTTTATTTAAACAACATATATAATAAACAAAACAATATAATAGGATAGACATGATTCCATAAAGTATTAGACCTATAAATGATACTTTTCCAAAGAATTGAGATAAATAGAATAAAATACCATAAACAATCAAACCTGTAAAAATATTTTTACAAATAGCTTGTTTTAAATATTCAAAGATAGAGATTCCTGAAAATTTACATGAAATAGGAATATTATAAACAATAGCCAAAACTATATTTGGTATTAATGTTCCTATAGCAACTCCAATTATTGAATAGAATTGAATCAAGTATATACTTAAGAACAAATTCATAAAGGCTTCAATAATAGCTACTGCTGTTAACTGTTTGTGTTTGTTACACATCAATAGTACTTGTACAGTACTACTTCTTAATGTAACTAATATATACATGGATACTAATAGTATTTTTGCAGTTAATATCACATCACTATTATTAATTTGTAACCAAATAAATAAAAGATCTTCAATAAATAAAAAGGAAGGAACAATTAACATAGTAGAAATGAAACCTACAATTTGATTGGACTGCAATAAGACTTTTGAAAGTTTGTCATTATTTGAAGATGTAAAAAGAGCAGCACTAATGGGGCCAATTATATCGTGTATTTGTGTTGAAAATTGTCTGAATAATTCGCTTATTCTTGAAATAATTTGATAAAAGCCAACTAAAGTAACTGTTGAAAATATTGATATCACAATTTGATCGGTTTTAAAAATAATCAAATTTGAAAACATAACTATATAAGCAAAAAATGAAAAACTCATTACTTCTTTTACTTTGTCTTTTTGAAATAAAGTTATTGATATTTTTAAAGAAGGAATCTTTTTATATACATATATGGTCATAAAGATATTTGCTAATAATTGTACAATAATGGCTCCAACAGCCATAAGCATAAGAGAAGAATATACGGAAACACAAAGGTAAATAATAATAAAGTTTAATATAATAAAAATCATATCGATATTATTTCTTAATGGTATTTCTCTTAGTCCTCTTAATATCTCTTTAAAAAAGCCAAAAGGGAAAATAAGAGTTGTTCCAAAACCAAAAATCATAAAAATAATTTTATAATAGTTAATCGATTCATTTGAAGAAAATGCAAATATTTTTTCAAGGTTAATGGCCATAATTAGAGTAAAAATAAAGATGCCTAAAGACAGTATTACATAAGAAAAAAAGATAGTTGAAATTAATTTATTATAGTCTTCCCACTCATTTTTTTCTAAAGCTTCACTGGTTGCTTTTTGTACTGCTGTTCCAAAACCGAAATCTAATAAAACAGAATATCCAAAAATACTCCATAGCAGGGCCCAAAAACCATATTCTTCATTACTTATTCCTAAAAAAATTATTCTAATGAGAAACAAAGAAGCTACTATTTTAAGTATGATCAATATATAATTTGAAACGCTACTTTTGATAAGAATCTCATTAATATTAAGCTTCATAAAATATCCTTTCTTGCAGTCAATACTAAGATATTTTCAACTTCTTTTTTAACAGATAAAAGATTGAACTTTTCAAAAACTTTAATAAAAGCTGCATTTCTTAAGTTAGTATATAAAGCAGTATTATTATGTAGTTTAAGTATTTTTCTTGTCAAATCATCAACATCTTCACGTTTAAAGAGTAATCCGTCTTTATTATGTTTGATGATTTCGGCTGGTCCATATGCATTTGTAGCGATAACCACAACACCCGCTGCCATTGCTTCAATAATAACCAAACCAAAAGGTTCTTTCATTCGAGTGGGCATTAACAAGATATCGTATTGTTTATAATATTTATTTATATCATCTTTTTTACCACAAAACTTCACTTCTTTATTCAAATTTAAAGCATTTATTATTCTTTTACATTTATGTATATATACTTCATTCCCTGCACCATATATATGAAACTCAAAATTATTCAGACCTCTGTCTTTTAAATTACTTAAGGCTTTTAAAGCCAAATCTAATCCTTTTGTATAGTCAATTCTACCACAAAACATATATCTTATTTTTTGACTCCTGTGACTTTTATTTCTTTCAGATATCTTTACACCATTTGGAATAACATAAGTCTTTTTTGCAAAATACTTCTTTTTCATTTCTTTTTCAATCCACGCAGAGACACAAATAGAAGGTGAGAAATCAACTATAGAACCTACTGTAAAAGGCAAGTAATTTTTAATGCTTCTTTTTAATTTAGCGAAAATTGTATTTTGGAAATAACCCTTCATCCACAAGTCACCAATTTCAAATACTTTTTTTACATTAAGTCTCTGAACAGCAACCGCAGGTGAAAGTGAAACCAAACGAAGAGACCAAAAATAGACTAAGTCTGGTAAAATCTTTTTTATTAATTTTTGTGTTACCTTATAATTGTAAACTTCAACCTTATGTTTATCAAAAAAAGAAGGGTTTTTATAATTGATATATTTAAATTTTCTGTAAATTGATTCAAACTCAATACTCTCATTCTTATAATTTCCTGTCAATACATACACTTCGTGCCCACATTTTTTTAAATATTGTACTGTATCAAAACAAGACAATTCGTAGCCACCAATGTAATAGGGAGGGTAATAATTGCTGATAACTAAAATTTTCATTGTTCATCCTTTATTATTTTAGTAAATGCCCTTCAAACAAATCTACTCCTATGAGTGATTTTATATAATATAAAGCCAAAAAGATTGCAAAAACCAAAGATAACGCAACACTTAAAACAAATATTGACGAAATAAACATTACCAAAACTTCCCATATAAAATTTTTATCGAATTGTCTGCTTTTATCTCTTTTTTCATGACCCAAATAAAAAGTGATATAAAAGAGTCTTAAAAACCAAAAACAGATATTCACTTCAATAACTTTTTTAGTCTGTCTTGGAAGGGCAAGTTTTATTAATCTTTTACTTTCTCTTTTTTGTTCATTATTCATACTCTCTTCAATCAAAGGATTTATTTTGGAAAAAATAAAGTTTTCATTAATAGATTTAATTATTGTCGTTTCTTTGTTTGGAGTATGTTCTGAAACTTTTACTGATTTTTCACTTTCGTTTGTTTGTTCTTCTGAAATTATTGTTTGTATATTTGATTCGTTAGATTCAAAAGTTGAATTTTCATTTGTAGTTTTCACTTAAAATCCTTTTTTATTATTATTCTTCTGATTGCTCCAATTATGGCAAATATAAACATCAACTGATAAAAATTATTTGTCTGTTTTAGTACCCACTCCCAAGAAGATTGTAAATAAATACTTAATAATGCACCAATAAGTGCAATGCATATATATCTGTATTTACGCCACTTTCCATGTTTTAATTTCATGTAATTAGACAGGTTTTTAAAATAAAAAAATAGAAGCATAAACATAAACACAGCCATATTTAGCCATCCCGTTTCTGCTGCTATCATTAAATAAATAGTTTCTACTAAGCCGCCTTTTTCTTCATCATCTATTCTTTGTATATGGCTACCATAAGAATAAGGAGGATTTATTTTTAAGGCGAAATTATTAAGACCTATTCCAAATATTTTCTCATTTGCCATATTCTGTGCAGCTTTTGCTAAAATTAGCCTTACACTAACTGATTCTTTGGGAGCTGTTCTTATCCTTTCCATAATAGTGTCACTTGCTTTAAATAAAACTCCTGTGCCTAAGATCAAAAGTAGACCTGCCACTCCTACTTTTCTCCAAGAGAATTTATGGACATAAGACAGAATAAAGATTATGAAGATAGAAAGACTAAACAAAACCATACCCCCACGAGAAAGAGTGGCTAAAATATCAATAGCACAAGCACCAAATGCAATGGTCCATAAAAAAAGATTAGATCTTTTAGCATTTAACAAAAAAGAGAGAAAAAAACTTCCGTAAACAATTAAATACATAACAAGTGAATTTTGATGTGGGAAAGGTCCTCTTGCTTGAAACATTCCTTCTAAGTATTTCTGTTTTAAAACCATAACTGTAATAAAAAATACAATAATACACATGTATTTTAAAAATTCTTCAATATCTTTAAAGGAACGAATCAAATTATAAATGACAAAAAAGTATAAATACATTCGTGTCATTTTCCACAATTCAAAAAATGAATAAATATATATGTCACTGTTTATAATAGAAATACAAGAAAAAGCAAAATAGATAAAATACAAAGAACTGCCAAGAGGTAAGCTCAAAGGATATTTTTCACGTCTGCTTAAGAGAACTAAAAACATTATCATCGCGGTAACATCCACCAAACCTATTTCAAAACCCTTTGATGTTCCTCTATATAACTCCATAGAAAAGAAGTTTATATCTTCAGTACTGGCAGTAAAAAAGAGCAATAAAAACCATAAGAATTTTTCGACTTTAGGAAATTTTTTTGCCATCATAAAACCAATAGGAATACCTAAAAATATTACAATAAAAAATATAATATATTTAAACTCAGACATAATATACCTTTAAATTACTTTTCTATATTTGATGATAATAGCAGGAACCCCTACCGCCACAGCATACTTTGGAGTGTCTTTTAGTACTACACTGTTTGCACCAATTCTACTATAGTCATCAATAAGAATTTTTCCAAGAACTTTCGCTCCCGTTCCTATTTCCACATAATCGCCTAATGTTGGATTTGAAGTTTCATGTTCTTCTCCTCTATCTCCTAGTGTAACTCCCTGGTGAATAATACAATTACGACCTATGATTGCATATTCTCCAATGACTACACCACTTGGATGAGGAAGGTATAATCCTCCTTGTATTTTTGCACCTTTTGCAATGTCACATCCAAAAAGAACAAAATTAATTGTTGAAATTATTTTGGCCAGTATTCCTAAATGGCTTTCTTGTAAAAAACTTGAAATTCGAACTAACACAACAGGGTACATTCTTGGATTTAGCACCATGAAATAATCCTTTAATTCAAGTTTATCTTTATTCCTAAACATAGAAATATCCTCTTGTATTAATTTAAATAAGCTTTTCATTTTAATCTCCTTCTAGTATTTTTTTGACTAAAAATGTATTTAAGACTGCATCTAAACTTGGCATAATTAATGATAAAACAGTATTCCAGTCACCTAATTTACTTGAAGGTATAAAAACAATATCATTTGGTTTAATTCTAAAATCTTTCTGTTTCCCCTCTATCATTTTTTCTAGGTTTGCAATATAAACAATAGGATTGGTTAGATTTCCTCTTATAATTGCGACTTCATTTATATTTGCATTTGTTTTATATCCTTTTGCATATGTTATTAATTGAATTAATGTCATTTTTTCTTTGAACCCAAAATGACCAGGTTCTTCTACTTCTCCTAGTACATAAACTTCATTATTTAAAGCAGAAGGAATATAGATATAATCTTTATCTTCTAAAGGAATATTATGCAAAGGATTTCCTTTCCTTATTAACTCTATAAAATTTACCGGTAATACTTTATTATCTCTTCTTATATATGCATGTTCTAAATTTGCCAATTCAACAGTATTATTTTCGAAAATACCAATAGATAAACCTTCTGCCATAGCAATTGTATCTATGACTTTAGTATTGTTAGTTATTGCATATGTTCCTGGTTCATTAATTTTCCCCAAAATAGTAAAACTCTCACTTTTTAATTCATAAAGAATAATTGAAACTATAGGGTTTATCAAGTATTTTTTAAGTTTAATTGAGAGTTCTTTCATCGCCATATTGATTGTCATTCCTGCAATCTTTACATCTCCTATTAGTTGCATAGTCATCGTTCCATCTGGTTTAATAACTGCACCTTTTATATTTAACTCAGGTTCACCATAAATAAATATATTAAACTTATCACCAACTCCTATTATATAATTCTCTTTTTTCTTGAAATGTAAAAGAAGAAGTTCTTTTTTAATTTCATTTTCAGTTTTGCCTGTATATAAAATGTCAAAGTCTTTTTCAATTACTACATATTTTTCTTTTTCTTCAAAGTTTCTTTTTACTGAAATTTCTTTTTTATTTGTTTCTTTTTTTGTTAAATTTATTTCAGGTTTTGGACTGGGAATACAACCTGTACAAAGAACAAATACTAGTAAAAATAATAAATATTTAAATATAATTTTTATGAATAACATTCAGAACTCCTTTTATATTTTTTGTTCCTTTTTTTCTCATAGTTTTAATTAATTCTTTTAAATCTTTTTTATTAGAAACCCTGTATTTACATACTAAACAGACAAAACTAGCAAAATTTGCAATTGATGAAAAAAGAAATGGATTTGATTGGCTATTTGATATTTCTAAAAATATATAATCATATTTACTTTGAGTCAAATGATTAAAGAAGCTTTTTAAACTCTGCAAATCAGCCAGGTCATATTTATTAGTTTCGTTTATCAAAAGATATGCTTTATCTACATTGTCATTTATTTTATTTATTAAAGAATAATCAATGGGTTCTCCGTAAAATAGGGCATTATTAATGAGAGCATTTTCTGTCTCTTTTTCATTTTTTCTTATACTTTGAATAAATAAAATTTTTTTATTTTGTCGAGACAAGAGATATAGTAATTTTTCTATAACAAATGTTTTTCCTGTATTCGATACATCACTTCCAAAAATAACTATTTTTGGTGCATCAAATACTTCACAAGCATTAATAAAATTATCAAAAAAATCCATATAATATTTGATTTTCAAATCACTTATTTCTTTCTCATCTACTAATGTTCCCAACACATCTATATCAAATCTTTTTTCTAAATCAAAACTTTCTTTAATTTTGTCATTAAAAAACTCTAATAATAAAATGCTTGCTATTGATAATGAAAGGCCTAAAAAACCAAACATTATTATTAGGGCTTTCTTATAAGTGGGTTGTGCATATTTAGGAGCTGTCGCATATTCCAAGAATTTAAAATCTTCTAAAGATGATTCTAATGCCATTTTTATTTCATTTAATCTATTTACAACTTTAAACATTAAATTTTGACTTTGAGTTAATTGAGTCTCTATTATTGAAAATTTCTTTTCTAAATAATTTAAATCTTTGATTTCTTTTTGAATTAATTTTTTTTCTTTAATCAAGTTAATTATTCTTGTATAACTTGTTATTATTCCAATTTGACTCTTCGATTCTTCAATTTTTAGTGCTGTTACTACTGGATTATTTCCAAATGTAGTTTCATCTGCTATTGTTTTATTATTTTTATTATCTTTGTTAAATAATTCTTTTTCCATGATAAAAATTTCATCTGAGATTTTTTTTACTTTTGGATTTAATAAAGTATATCTTTGTCTTAATTTCCTTAATTCTTTTTTCTTATTTTCTAAATTTTTTATATTGGCTGATTTTACTGTATATTTGAGTTGAATTTCGTAAGGAATATTTTCTAAACTTCTTTTTATCTCTTTAACTTTAGAGATAAACTCTTTTTGATTGACTTTTGCCTCAATTAGATCCAAGTCTATTTCATTTAACTGTTTATATTTGTATTCTTTTTGTATTTCTAGAGATAAAACTTTATTTTTTTTAATAAACTTTTCTTTTTTTAGAAGGTATAAATCTATTACTTTTTGTATTTTATTTTTTTCTTTACCATAATAATTGTAAATCTCTTTAGTCGCGGCATTTTGGACTTCATGAAAATTCTTTAAAAATATTTTGCTAAGTACGTTAGCACCTTTTACCGCTTTTTTTATATCAGTACTTGTATATCTAATTTCTATAATGTCAGAATTTTTTTTTCTTTTAATTTCAAAAGCAGAATAGAGTTTTTCAACAGATATATCAAGATTCAATTCTTGTATTACTTCTTTTAAGTTTTTTTTTGTTCTTATTGTCTGTAAAGTTGTATCATAATTAAAATTTTGAAACTTATAAGGAACATCTCGTGGCACAGATATTTTCTTGTCATATCTGATTAATTTTACTGTTGCTTTATATTTTGATTTAACCAAATTTTCAGAAAGAAAGATTCCTGCACTTAAAGAAAGAAAGGTGATAAATAAAATGAGTAGTGATTTATATTTTAATACTTTTAAATAATAGTGTGGATTTATTAAAAAATTGTTATCAATATTATCTTTTTTCATTTTTTATCTCTTTTTCCATAACTTTTCTGATATCTGTAATACTTTTAATGTTTTCATCTATTTTTGTACTTGAAAATATTAATGCATTTGAATCTTTATGATTAGGATGGAAACCATGCATTCCCGGAATAACTTTTAATCCAAAATAGCTTGGGTTGATTAAAATACCTGGATTAGTAAGAAAAAATATTTCTCCAAATCGATTGCCTTCAAAAAAAACATGCATTCTTTTTAACTCATCATGTTCAACAATAGAACCTTCTGTAATCTTTTCAAGTATGTTTTGTATTTTAATTTTTGCAGCCTGATTCATAAACCAAAATCTGGCCATTGTAGAATCATACATCGCAACATAATCTTTTCCATATTCTAAATGGCTTTCTTCAATAGAAGAAATCAAATCAATACTTCCTATCGTATCGCACATTCCATGGTCACTGAAAATATGAAGGCTTACTTCTTCATAATTATTACAAGCATGTGTATATACATCTTCAATTTGTTTTTCTAACCATAAAAGTTTATTTTTAGTTTCATCTTTTGTTGTTCCATAGGTATGCATTACACCATCAAGTGTAGGTAGATACAAATATGTAAATTCTATTTGTCTTTTTTCAATTTCTTTTTTTAAAACATTGATGTTATATGTTTCACTTTTTCTCCAATTTGAACAATGGTAAGGAATATTATTTTGAACACACCAGTCAAAAATAGTATCTGTTTTTAATATTCCATTTGGGACAAAATAGTCTCTTTTTTCAAGATAATCAAAATAAGGAAGATATTTAAAAGGTACGCTGTATAGTTCAAAATATCCTGTATACCCATAAAATATTTTTACTAACTTACTTAAATAATGTCTTGGTCTAAAACGATCAAATATATATTTTGGTAAAAATGACAAATACTTAAAAAACTTAAAAGGAGAGTTTATTGGATCGTAATAAAAGCTTGACCAGTGAGTATGTTCATCTGGATATCGTCCTGTTAGAATTGAAGGATCTGCAGCTGATGAGAATCCAAAGGTTGTTTTTAAAGCTTTTGCATCTTTTATAATTGAGATATTAAAACCATGTTTTTTATAAACCTCCCAACCAAAACCATCAATAAAAACAAAAAGTGATAACTTTTTCATTGTATATCCTTTTTTTCTAATATTTATGATTGTAATAATTAACAATGCAAAAACAATGCAAAAAAAGAAATGAACCATGATTTTCGTATTTAATACACTGACTTAAGCACAATTTTGTCTGAATTAAGAGTTATATATATTGATTTTCAAAGGACCATTATCGATACTATTTGATATAAATATTGAAGATAATCAACTTGAATATATGCTCAGATATTTGACGATTGATTCCTTATATTATAAATAGAAACATAGTGAAAAAGTTGCAAGAATTTTTTAATCTAGTATTTTAGAAGAGATAATATTTCTACTTTAAATAGGAAAGAACTAATACTAATAGACTATTAAAAACAGGGTAATTTGAGTGTCAAATTTACACTTGGATTGTTTTTATTTCTTGATAATATATAAAGATTTGATTAATCAGTTATTTAGGTGGTACTTGGAGTCACAGTTGCCTATTATACGGTACTTATGACTAAAATTTAAAATAAATGTACCAAAAAATGTACCAGTAATTGATTCTGTATTTATTGTATTTACTTATGAAATTATTGAATTTTTAATATATTTTCTTTAAAGTACTTAGGAATTGTATCTATTTTTATTTCACGAAAGTTTTTAATCCAAGCATTTTAGATATTTTTAAAGCAGTTGATAATCTAGTTCCAACATTACCACTTTCAAGTTTTTTTAATGTTAAATAATTTACATTACACAAAGCTGCCGTTTCTTCTAATGATAAACCTAATGATGTTCTTTTATATTTTATAAAATCTCCAAATATTTTTTCATCACTAATGATATTAGATGAAGGTTCTTTTGAGACAATAACTTTTTTTGGCATTCTTTTCCTTTACCTATACTTATGTATTGTTTTATCGATTTAAACTTAGATATAGCTTTAAAAGTATACTTTAGTATAGTTTTATATCTAAATTATTAAATAGAAGGTATATTTATTTTATAATTAGTATTTCTTCCGACGGTGCCTTCAATTTGTTCTAGACATCCAATATCTATTAATTCATTTATATCTCTAGAAGCAGTACTCGAAGTTGTATCAGCAATTTTCATATATTTCTTTTTAGATAGACCACCTATAAAATCTTCTATTCCAATATCAAGAATTTTATTTAATACTTTTGTTTGTCTAGCATTTAAATTGTTATCTTTATATTTATCCCAAAACTTAGTTTTATCAATAATAAATCTTAGCTTTTTTTTAGTATCAAGTAATGCAGAATAAAGTGTTTCTAAAAACCATTCACACCAAATGGTTATATCCAAATGATTATCTTGTTTTTTAATATAACCAGTTGTTCTTTCCAATGCTTTATAATAATCATTTCTATTTTTATTAATTATACTTGACATAGAATAAAGTTTTGAGATTTTAGATTTCTCAATTTTTGATAATACTAAATCTGTAATAGCTCTTGTTATTCTACCATTACCATCATCAAATGGATGAATGATTACAAACCAAAGATGAGAAATACAAGCTTTAAGTAATGATGCTTCAGTTTTATTAAACCAAGTAATAAAATCATTTATGTGTTCTTCTAAAATACTTCGGGGTGGTGCTACATAAAAAACTTTTTCTTTTCCTGCATGACCTGAAACAATTTCCATTGTCTCTTCACCTCTAAGAGAAGCTACCTTTATTTCTCTAAACCCAGAAAATCCTCTAGGGAACAATGCATTATGCCAAGCAAATAGTCTTTCAATAGTTAAATCATTTTCATAGTTTGTATTTGCATCTATTAAAACTTCTATAAGATAATCAGTTGATTCATCAATTTTTCTATAATCAACATCTTCCATTCCAAGTTTTCTTTTAATTGCTGCTTTAACACTGTCTTTATTTAAAACTTCACCTTCAATGGCAGATGTACTAATAGCTTCACTTTCTAATGCTTCTAATTTTTTTTGAATAATAATATCTTTTGGTAATACATCATTCATAGCTATTAAATAACCTTGTTCTAATGATATTTTTTCAATCAAATTTGCAAGTTTATTCATATCATAAGTAAAATTGGGATAGTTTTCTTGTTCCCATATCCATCTTTTCATAATGTGAAATCCTTTTATTTATATTATAATAGTCAAAAAGAAACGATAAATCAATTTTTTCGTTCCAAATATGGGACGATAAATGAAAGTTTTCGTACCATTCTTAAATCTAATGTCATATTATTCTATCATCTACAATAAGATTATATGAATATCCATTATAATAGATAGCATAGCTGCAACTATTTAACAAAATCAATGTTTATTATGTTAAAATAAATGAAAATGACTAAGGAATTATATTGTTACTTCAATTTTCAGTAAATAATTATAAATCTATTAAAGATACAATTACATTTTCTATGGCTACTTCTTCAAAAGATGAAGGTAATTCATTTCATGTAAGAAAATATGAACTTTTAAAAAGTGCAGTTATTTATGGTGCAAATGCAAGTGGGAAAAGTAACTTCTTAAAAGCTATGTCTTTCATGAGTTCAATTGTACTTAATAAAAGTAAAGTAATTCAATCAACTGATAAACTTCCTCATATTCCTTTTAGACTAAGTACAGAAACACAAGATTCTTCAAGTACATTTGAAATTGTATGTTTTATTAATGAAGTGAAATATAGATATGGGTTTGAACTTGATGCTACTACTGTTTATTCAGAATGGTTATATGCAGATGAAAAAGGAAAAGAATCTAAACTTTTTTATAGAGAAGTTGAAGAAGAACATTATGTAAATATAAATAAATTTAAAGAAGGTTATACTTTTTTTGATAAAAAGAATTCAAAAATAAATATTTCTTCTAACCAACTATTTATTTGGAAATGTGATCAAAATGATGGTGAAATTTCAAAAAGTATATTAAATTGGTTTTCAAAATTTAATTTTATTGATGGAATGAAGCAAGAATCATATTCACAGTATTCTATGAATCATATGAAAGATATTAATTTTAAAAATGAAATTGTTTCATTAGTTAAAACTGCTGATATTGGAATTGATGATATTGTGTTAGAAGAAGAAAAAATGTCATCAATGGCTATGAATGAAATGGGTTTAGATGCTACTGTTCAAGAACAAATTGAAAAGAATGGTGGTATTACAAAAATCTCATTGAATACTTATCATAAACAATATAATGAAAAAAATGAAGAAGTTGGAAATATTATATTTGAATTAGAAAATGAAGAATCTAAAGGAACAAGAAAGTTTTTTAGTATTGCAGCTCCTATTTTAAATACACTAAGAGAAGGAAGTATTTTAATTATTGATGAGCTTGATGCAAGTTTACATCCAATGCTTACAAAACATTTAATTAAGTTATTTCACAATGACAGTATTAATACAAAAAATGCACAATTGATTTTTGCAACACATGATACAAATTTATTAAATTCTTCACTTTTCAGAAGAGATCAAATTTGGTTAACTGAAAAAGATAAATATGCATCAACAAATATATTCTCATTAGCTCAGTTTAATGATGTTAGAAAAACAGAAGATTTTGAAAAACAATATATTCAAGGTAAATATGGTGGAATTCCATACCTTGGAAAGTTTGAGTTTTAATATGGCAAGAAGAGGACAAGATGGATCAGATAAAATCCATAATAGAAAAAAAGAACTGAAACAAAAAGATTTTGATAGAAAAAAGAATAATAAAAATAAAGTTCCTGATGTAATTTTATCTTGTGAAGATAGTGTATCAGCACCAACATACTTTCAAAGAATAATTGATAATTTAATTAAAGATAAAAAAATTACACAAGATTCTTTTATTATTGTTCCTCACCTTGATATTACTCATCCTTCTGGTGTATTAAAGAAACTTAAAGAGTACAAAGATGAAAATGGTAAAACATATAAAGACTTTAATCATAAATGGATAATAATAGATAGAGATATTGAAAGAGTAAATGGAGGAGGGCATAAAGCAGAAGATTTTAATTTAGCAATAAATAATGCTAAAAGCAAAAAATCTAATTTTAATATAGAAGTTGCTTATGTAAATGATTCTTTTGAATTGTGGTATTTATTACATTTTGAATATAGAAATACAGCTATTTTAAGAGATGAAATTTCTACAAGTTTAATTAAAAAACTAAAGACAATAAATCCTCATCTTTTTTTAAAACTAAATAAAAAAAATATAAAAGATAAAAATTATACTAAACATATTTTTAATACTTTACTTAGTCTTCAAAATACAGCAATTAAGAATGCAGAAAAATTACTTAATAGCTATAGTTCAAGTCATAATCCAGAAAAAGATAATCCTTCTACAACTGTTCATAAATTAGTAAAAATACTAAATAATTTATAGACTTAAGTAAAGAACTTTATAATCATTTAAAGTTCTTTATTATTCATCCATTCTTCAATTTTATCTTCATTCCAAACACTTACTTGAGGACTTACTTTTATAGGTTTAGGAAATTTATTCTCTTTAACCCAAAGCCATATTGTACTTTTACTAATACCAACTTTTTCTGCTACTGTCTTTACTCTTAAATAGTTACACATTATAAATCCTTTTTTTTGCTGTTTAAGCAGGGGAATCACCATATGTGTTTATATACTTTCAAAAAGTATCAAAACTAAGTTCTTACGATTGAATATCATAGTTATCAGGAAAATCAAATCCCAAATTATATTCACTAACCAATACTTCTTCACCAACAATAAGCTCTCTAGAAATCATTTCATTTTTAACTAATCCATAATGGTGTAAATTATAATTCTCAATATCTTCATTAATATCTAAGTAGTGTTGATACAAGTTCATACTGCTCATTTTCTTAACTGGAATAATGGGATCAAATACTTTTAATATTCCATCTACTGAAATATATTCAATGCCTTCAATATTTATAATAGGGCTTTTTAAACTTTTTCTTTTTTCATATTTCAATTTAAATGTAGCGTTTGTTTTCATATCACATATAGTTACATGTTTTTTTGTATAAATTATTCCTATGTGATCTTCAATAGAAGCTATCTTATTAGTATCAGTATCTAAATAAACAATTAGTTCTCTGTTCTTATACATTTGTGTTAGCTCTAAGAGGTCATATCTACCATTTAAGCACCTATAAACATCAAGGGAGATTAATGTTCTACTTGTATAAAATCTAGTAATAGAGTGCTTTATATACCAAAGTGATAAATCAGATAATTTAGCATCTGCTTTTCTTAAATCATCAAATGTTTTTAAAATATATTTCATCAAATAGGAAACAGGATTATTAATATTAGTTTCAAATTTAACTTGTAGGTTTTTATATTTTAATTTAAAATACTTTTTAAATCTATCTACTATTTCTTCAACTTTATTCTCTGGAACAAACATAGAGAAATGTAAATGTGGAGTTCCATCTTTATGTGGTTCATATACTCTAAAGTGACACTTGTCTTCTTTATTGATATCTCTAAGCACTCTTAAATCTAGTAATCTTTTAAACATTCTTGATAATTCAATAGCTCCAGCTTTTGGAGTATGATTTATATCATTGATAAAATTAGAGTTGTAATATCTATTACTTATTTTTTTATGATAAACACTGGGTACGGTAATAGTTCCAAAGATATTTTTTAATCCTTTATTATTTGCATAATGATATAAAGACCAAACTCTATGATTTACTTCTGCTATATATCTATTTGAATTAATATAAGCATTTTTAACAAAGGTACTTAAAGCAACTGAAGTTGTTCCAAATAAAATAAAATTGTTTTCTAAAAACCTTTTTTGGAAATTAACTTTATCAATTGCTATCTCTCTTGTAAATTTTGTAAGTCCATACATTTTAAATCCTTTCTTTATATATTTGACGAAACTTTTTTATAGTTAGTCAAGGAACTGTGATAAAAAACCAAGTCTCTGGCCGCTCCTTAGTTTTTAATCTCAGTTCTACTTCCTTCGTCAGTTTCTTTTTTAATAACTCAAAATTTACATATTCTTTATACTTGAATTTTTAAATAATATGTAGTATTATTAAGTTACTATTAAAATTATATAACTATAATGACAATATAAAAAAAGTATTTGATCTTAAAACAGATAGAGAAGTTGCTGATTTATTGGGACTTGAAAGCTCATACTTAAGTAAGATAAGAAGTAGACAAAGTATCCCATTTAAAGAATTATTTAAATTATGTGAAAAAGAGAAAATTGACATAAGTTTATTAATGAATGGTAAAGAAATTAAGATAAATATGAACTATAAATTGAAAATTCTAAATATTATTGAAAATGCTAATGATAAAGAATTGGAAATTTACTATTATATGTTGAAAGCAGAAGAGTTAAGGATTGAAAAAAATATTCCAGTTCTTCTGTAATTTAGTATTGTGCCTCTTTTAGTTATCACATATTAATTTATTGTACATTGGAGATTCCTTCTCAGGGGTGTAAAATTGTGCAGTTAATATGATATAAATGGCTTATTTATAAATTTAAAATTACTTTAAGAAAAGAAATTAGTTATAAAGATAAAATAATACTAAAAAGGGATTAAAGATGTTTAATATTGATTTCTCAACTTATTATAGTATCGATACTGAATCAAACAAAATAGAAAGACAAACGACAATTGAACTTGAAAAAAATGTTGAGCTTTATATAAAAGAGCATTTATCTGAACTTTATAATGAAGATGATATTAGAGAATATAAAATTGAAAAGAATCAATCAACAGAAGTTATAAATTGTTTAAATAATATATTAAAATATACAGAAGCAGATGAAAAAATAAAGCAAGCTACAATGATTGCAAATAGATTATTAAAAAAAGAGATAGCAGCTCAAAAGAAAATTGCACACTTAAATAGTGAACTACAAAAAGGTGGCTTGATAATAACACATTTTACAAGTAACAATAGTAAAAAGTATTTTGTAATTACTAAAGTTCATTTTATAGATGTATTAATGGAATCTAGTTTTAAAAAGGAAAAAGCAACTCCAGAAAAAGAACATATGCTGAAAACAATTATAATACCTATATTAAATGATTCTGTTACAAATAAGTCAAATGATAGAAAAGCTTTAATTACTGATAGTACAAAATCAAAAGGTTCTTTAGCTGCAAGTTTTTGGTGGAATGAATTTTTAGAGGTTGTTGCAATTACAACAGATGATGAGAATACAAATAGAGCATTTAGTAAATTTGATTCATTTTTAAAAAATAAATTTTATGAAAAAAATAAGATGGATTATTATAGTTGTAGAAATAGTTTAATTGCATATATGAAAAGTTCACCGTCTTTTACATTCGATAGTGCAATAACTGGTATTATGGGTGACTTTACTACATTAGATTATATTCAAGCAATAAAACAAGATGATAGGCAATCTGAAATTGATAATATTATTAATTCAATGAAATCTTTAAACAAGACAAAGACTGGTAATATACTATTCGATGGAAACTTTGCTATTGATAAGAAAGTTATTAAATCCAAAATGAAAAAAACAATAAAATTAGATTCTTCAATGAGTTTAACTCTTGAAGATGAAATAAAAAATCTTAGAAAAAAGATAATACCTGATACTGATTCTAAAGGTAAACATTTGAAAATTTATTCAGAGAAAGGATATGATGAATTCAAAAAAGAATATTCAAAATCTTGAAAAACATATAAAGAACTTCACAAGTCTTGGTGAAGAAAAAGATATATTTGAAGACTTTGACTCATTAATTATTTACATAAAAGATATAGAAGTTCATGCATTTTTGTCTTCTATCAATGAGTATATGCCCCTATTTAATCCATTTTTTGAAACTGTAGATACAAATGATAGATTAAAAATATCAATTCTTGATGAAACTGATGACTCGATCTTATCGTTTTCTACTCTTAGTGAGCTTACAAGCTATAACTATAATCATGAATATGAAGATATTAAAGGCAAAATTAAAATTTTGATAGATAAATCTATTGAAGAATCAGATTATACTTCAATTTATTCTATGAATTTTCTTGTAAGTTCTTTAAATGAAAAAAATAACATTGAATATATATTTGATTTATTCTTTAACACAACTGAAAAATTTAAAATAATAGATGGGGAAAATCACTGTTTTTACACAGATAATTTTATTTTTGTTGATTCAGAAGATTTTGAAAATAGAACAAGTAATATCTTGAAAAAACTTGATTCTAAAAAAGAATGTAAAATTAATAAACATTCTAAGATAAATGAAAATTCTCATTTTGCTAATATCTCTAAAATTAAATATCTTGCAGAAGATTTTTATTTTAGAAGTAAGCCAAATAATGATTCATTGCTTATATTATTTAATAAACTTTCATTATCTCTAGTATTAAGTGTTTTTGCCGATATTAGTGAATTTAAAGAAAATATTCTATCCTATAAAATGTATGGATATAAAACATTAAAGAACGAGTATGAATTTAGTAAATTGGATATAAGTGAAATAGATGAATATTTTTATAGTTACGAAGAAGTATTTAATTCAAATTCAAGTATTTCTGACAAAATTGGACTTGCTAGAAATGTGATATCTTTGCATATAGTTGATAATGATTTTACAAAAATAAAAGGAAGTATTCTTAGTTCTATAAAATCAAACTATAACATAAATGTAAAAAAATATATTGATATGAAAAATAAAATTACTGATACCTTATTTGGTTTATCAAGTAAATTTGATGATATCGTACATGATTTATCAAATTCATTTAGAGCAAGTTTTTATACTTTAGCAACTTTATTCATAAGTATTATTTTACTAAAAATAATTAAAGGCTCTTCCACGGTTGATATTAATGTATTTAGTGTTGATATTTATCTATTTTTAAGTTCTGTTTTAATAGCTATGTTTTTATTTAAAAAATTCAATATATCTGAAATTGAAGAAAAGAAAAAAAGATTATTTGGTCAATATAATCAACTAAAAATACAATATAGTGAACTTTTAGATAAAAATGATTTAGCACAAATTTTTGAGCTAAATAACTTTGAAGAAAATAATAATATATTTATTAATAATCAAATCGAAAAATATAATGAATATTGGAATGTGACACTAGTATCTTACTTTGCAATATTTACGTTGGCAACTTTTTGCTTTTAAAACTCTAGTGACAGTTCACATAATTAAGGAAGTGGTCAAATAAGTAGACTGTCACAGAATTTTAAAACAGTAGATAAGTCAAATTATTCTTATCTTATGATATTATTTTTGAATAAAGTATTATTATTTAATGTTATAATCATGCAACTTTTGGAATTTATATCATTTTTAAACTTTTTATATTTTCCTTCTTTCTTAGTTCTATTTGAATATTCAACATGTATAACTTGATTTCGTCCATATTTTTTAAGACTTTTAATCGGTATTTTTTATATATAAATACTTTTAATATGATTCATTTGTTTTGAAATAGATTTAATGCCTTCTTCCTCAATTACAGAAGTTTTAACATTCTTAGAACTATTAATTATAGTTAAAGTTTTTTCAGAAAATAATAGAGTATTTTCTTTTTCATCCATAGAAAAATATATTGAAGTATACCAATAATATATTACTAATGATTCAAAAACCAGTTCATCATCATCACAATTATTTAGACGTTTGTCAATACACTTTGGAGTTATTCTCCTGAGATTCAATACATAACTGAAGACATACTAGAAGTTGCTATAGAAAGTATGCTAATCAGATACAAAACTACAACACAGCAATACGAGGATACATTAAAGAATATCTTATGTAACAGTATTCAAAGTGTGATGTCATCAAGAACGTATATAACTGTATCTTTAGATAAGAATAACTCCACAATACCTGATAGATACAACCCCGTAGGATTGACTTACTGTGTGTTCTACAATGTTATTAAATGGTTAGCAGATAATGAATACATACACTTGTATAAGGCTCCTAGAGGCCCTCGGGTAGACGTTAGGTCTGAGTTTATAGTGACTTCTAAATTAATGGATTTAATTAATGAGTATGAGATTAGTTTAGCAGACATAACGCTACATAGAGACAATGAACCAATAGAGCTTAAACGTTCTAAAGTACTTGCAGATTATGATGATAATGAGAAAACTCACAAAGATAGAGCTATTCTTAAAAGATACACGGAGTTACTAAGTTCACCTTGGATTAAACTCAAAATAGATGGTAAAAGAATCTATGAAAGAATAAAAGTTAAGAGAACATATATAAATGACTTGAAGAAACATGGTAGGATTTATGTAGGTCATTGGCAGAGCTGTAAGTCATATAAAAGAGCAACAATAACTATTAATGATGTTGAAACTGTAGAGGTTGATATTGCTAACTGTTCACTTAGGATTGTTCTACAGTTATCAAAGATAGATGCTTCAGGAGACTTGTATATTATTAAAGATTATCCTAGAGCACTTGTAAAAGATACAATCAATATGATGTTCAATATAGGAGATGGAGTTAGAAGTTATGCACAAGGTGTTGAACGCACTGTTAAAGCACTACTTGATAAGTATAAAGATTGTGAAAGAAGTTACCTCAAGGGACTTGTATTAGACTGTTATGAACATTATAAAGTTATTGCTGATGAGTGGTTCTTTCAAGGAAGAGGATTAGATTTACACTACTTAGATTCAAGAGTTTGTATGAATGTGATTGAAGAGTTTACAAAAGATAATCAAGTAGTTCTTACAGTTCATGATAGCTACATAGTAAAGAAAGAATTAGAACATAAACTTAGACAATCGATAACAAAGAATTATAGTCTAATAATCGGTAGAGAGCCTATATTAACGTAGGCTCTTCTCCCGTACTTACTATAAGAAGGGGTTGAGTAATACTATAGATATATAGGTAGATACTAGTGTAGTATAGGTTGCATCTATATCATTATATTATAGGTATCTACTCTAACCACTACTGATATAACTCTATACACATCTACAGTACAACTTAGGTCTCTGTGTCTTCTATATCTATTTGTTTTCAACATAAGCCAACAATGATACCCATCCCCACAGCTCCCTGAGAGCGTTATCTAATTAATCATGTGTGTTTGTACAGAAGAATCTCCACAGAGCTTCAGTATGAAAGTTTTAGGTAATAATTTAAAGACAAAGAATTGAAACTCTTTAATATACTAAATGCGTTAGGTCTTTGAAATCTGTATTGTAATGAAAGGAGCTATAAATAGCGCACAAGACACATATACTAACCTATAAGAATCATTGTGTTTGTACTCAATGTCTAATACCATTAATATTAGTCCACCCAAGAATACACCTAAAAGTAGACTCACAAAGAGAACAGCTAAATGCTCTCCTATATTTTTCACATTCATAAAATACCTTTTTAATAAAATAGTTGGAAGTCTACCACAAAAAACCTACTGAAAATAGAAAGTATGAAAATAAGAGAAATAATATGTTATGCGATTGATGGGTGGTTGATTAAAGAGAGATTCTTGAGTTCATTACCTGCACTTACAGACCTACGAGAGGCTGTAGCAGAGAAAGATAAAGACCAAAAGTATATCAAAGGACTTGATGGAAGAATATTAAAGATTAGAATTGCTCACAGTACATTAAATGTGTTACTACAGAGTGCCGGAGTTTTAGTTATGAAGCAATATTTAGTGGCGTTAGACAAGAACTTAATGAAAGAGATACCGTTAGGTGTTGATGGTTATGAGTTCGTAGCTAATATTCACGATGAAGTACAGATACAAGTGTTAGATAATTATGCCATGAGATATACGTATAGTCATTTAAAGAAGTGACTGAACATTTTAACTTTAGAATTTTACTTGAGGGTGAATCTAAGTTGAATTTAGATTGATAGAATATAGTTTTATTATTTTAATGATACACACTTGATACACGTTTTTAAGCAAAATACAAAAAAACTAATGATAATATGCTTATTAAAAAAATAGAGAGATACGTGTAATAGTTGTGTGTTTAGATTGTATTTAATTTCGTTGAAGCACCATAGAAAGGTACTTTATTAGTAGTTTATTTAGGTGGTACCCATACTCGGAATTGAACCGAGAAGCCGTGAAGCATCGGATTTTGAATCCGACGTGTTTACCAATTTCACCATACGGGCTTGTAAGAGTAGAATTATATGTAAGTTATACTTAAAATAATGTTAGCTTCTTTTATAAATACTCTATTATGTAAAATTTTACTTATTTTTGAATTAAACTCTATTTTTCACTATACTCTTACTATATATAGACTAAAATACATTATTATTAATAAAAAAGGTTTTATATGCGTGATGAAAAACTATTAGATGAAATAAAAAATAGATATGCTTTAGATTCTAATATCAAAAAAATAGTTACAGATTTATCTCATAATGTTAATTTATGTTATTGGGCTAATAAATTTTGCTCTGATGAGTTTGGTAATAATGTTGAATTAGCTGAAGCTTTATTTGATGAAGCGAGTCAAAGAGCTGAAGATTTTAGAGATTATAAAGAATTAGCATTTTCTGTTGGTAAAAGATTTGGTCTTAATGATACAGATTGGGCTAAAGAGTTACTTGATATTACAATTAAGAAGATTACAAACTTAAGAGACTTAAGAAACTTAGCAGATGAATTAGCTAAAAAGAATGATGGTTTTTATGATGTAAAAATAGCAGCTACTTTATATAATGAATGTATAAGCAAAGCAAAAAGTTCTTATGATTATTATTGTATTGCTGATTCTTTATGTGATATGGATTTATTAAATGATCCTGCTTGGGCTAAAGAGATTTATATTTTAGCTATTAAAGAAGTATCTAATGCTGAAGAGTTAGTATATATAGCAGATGCTATTAGTGACGAAGATTTATTAAATGATCAAGTCTGGGCTAGTGAGTTATATGCTAGTGCTGATGAGTTTGAAGATAAAGAAAACTATTAGGAAATAAAATGAATATTGCAATAATGTCCTCTGGTGGAGATTGTGCAGGTAGTAACCCCGCAATCAAAGCTTTTGTGGAACATTCTTTAAATAATAATATTAGGCCATTTTTAATTTATGAAGGATTAGAAGGTTTAATTGATTCTAAAATTAAAGAAGCAAAAATAGAAGATGTTTCAGGTCTTTCTCATTTAGGTGGAACAATAATTAGAACGTCTAGATCTAAAAGATTTTTTAAAAAAAAATATAGAGCTTTATCTTTTGAAAATTTGCAAGCATTCGGAATAAATAAACTTATAGTCTTAGGTGGAAATGGTTCTTTTAAAGCTATAGAAGTATTCTCAAATGAATTTGATATTTCTGTTGTTGGAATTCCTTCTACTATTGATAATGACGTTTATAAAAGTTCTTATTCACTTGGTGTCGATACTTGTTTAAATGTAATATCAAGAGCTTTAGATGAGATAAGAGATACATCATCTTCTTTAAATAGAGCATTTGTTATTGAAACAATGGGAAGAGATTTTGGTTACTTGGCTTTGGTCTCTGCTATTACTTCTGGTGCTGAGGTATGTATAATTCCTGAAATTAAAGCAGATTATGAAAGTATAAAAAACAGACTTTTAAATGAAGTTCTTGATGGAAGAGTTTATACTTTAGCAATTGTTGCAGAAGGAAGTGATGCTTCTACTAAAATGGTTGATTTATTTACAAATGATTTAAAAATGGATACAAGACTTTTAGTTTTAGGATATATTCAAAGAGGTGGAACACCTAGTTCATATGATAGGCTAATGGCTAATCTATTTGTAGTTAAAAGTATAAATAAATTAATAAAAAAAGACAATTTAAAAAAAGTAATAGTATATAAAAATTCTAAATTTAAATTTCTTGACTTAAAAGAAGTTAATTCTTATAAAGCAGAAATAAATGAAGACTTATTAAGTTTTGCAAAAAACTTAAGTAAATAAGTTCATAAAGTTTACACTTAAGTAAGCTATAAACTTATATTTTGTACATTACATTTTTAATAGATAGGAAAATTATGAATATAGTAATACAAGAAATATATAGAGCTAATAATGAAAGAGAAAAAGAATTACAAATTCTTTTATCAAAACTTTTATTTTCAACAGTTCAAGAGAGTGGTTGTGTTTGTTTTGAGGTATATCAAAGTGATGAAGATACTTCAGAATTTTTAGTTTATTCTGAATTTAGAAATGAAGAAGCACATAAAGAGCATGAAGATAGTTTTCATATAAATATGTTTAATTCTAAATCAAAAGAATTAGTTTCTAAAAAAGAAATGTTACCAAGTTTTTAAGTCAAAATTTAATTTTGACTTAGAACTTAGTTTTTCCAAAAACAATATCTGCATTATTTACAAATCTCTCGCACTTTAAACCTTCTAGTATTTTACACATTTTAATCCAAGCTTTTGAGTGACCTTTATCTTCATTTGAATAAATCTTTAATTTAAAAATCATAGCATGAGCATATTCATGAGGTAAAACATCATTTATCATATAATCTAAACTTTCTTTAAATCTTTTTTTATTTAAAACAATTTTAATATCTTCATTTTCACCATAAGAAGCTAAGCCAAAAAGATTTCCATTTAAATTATTAGATATTATTATTGGAAAATTAACATGTATATTAAATTTTTGTAAAACAAGTTTTTTTAAATATAGTTCTTTAATTTTAATTTGATTAATAATCTTTTCATTTAAAACATTATTGTCGAAGAGATAGTTTTTATAAAGTGAGTAAAATAAAAAAGAACTTGATAATAATATTATTATCAAAAAGATCTTTTTTAATTGAATTATAAACAAGATTTATTTTTATGCAAAAGTTTGCATTAATACATCTTTATGATGATTTAATTCTTTCATTAATTCATCACCATGATCATTAATATCTGGATGATATTTTCTAGCTAATTCTTTATATTTCTTTTTAATATCTTCTTTTGTTGGATCGTGAGTAAAAGAGAAAAAGTTTTTTGCTTTTTGAACTTCATCCATTTGAGGCTTTTGAGAAAAACTTGATTGATGTCCACCTTGATGAAAGTTTGCATTTTGAAAGTCTGCTTGGTTAAATTGAAATTTAAATCCTTTTGACATCTTTTTTAATCTTTTATATACTAAAAAATAAAATAAAACACCAATAAAAAATATAACTCCTATGAAAGCTAAAAAATTTGTGAATATTAAATATAATAAAAATAAAGTAATTCCTGTTTTAATAAATCTATTTAATGCGTATTGAAAGTTGTTCAACGTCTACCTTTATATCTTTTTTACATTATAGTATGTTAAAAATGTGATTTAAATTAATAAGATTAAAAAAAATTAAATGTTACCTTCTTTCTCACTGTCTTCTTTCTAAATGCTATTTTAATGCTATGTTATTTTTATCATAGCATTATCATAGGATTAGAATATCATAAGGTAATTAACAAGGAGATATTTATGGATATCAGTTTACAAGCACTTTGTGCCGCTTTACCAATAATCGTTGCAGCTGTTCTTTTAGTAGGTTTTAGATTACCTGCAAAAAAAGCAATGCCAGCTGTTTATGTAGTAACTTCATTAGTTGCTTATTTAGTATGGGAAGTTTCTTTTAATAGAATTTTAGCTTCTTCAATTCAAGGTCTTCTTATTACAGTTGCAGTTTTATGGATTATATTTGGAGCAATTTTACTTCTAAATACTTTAAAACACTCAGGTGCAATTGCTGTAATTAGACAAGGTTTTAATAATGTTTCACCAGATAGAAGAATTCAAGTAATTATTATTGCTTGGTTATTTGGTTCATTTATCGAAGGTGCTTCAGGATTTGGAACACCAGCTGCAATTGCTGCACCATTAATGGTAGCAATTGGTTTCCCTGCAATGGCTGCTGTTATGATTGGTATGATGATTCAATCAACTCCTGTATCATTTGGTGCAGTTGGAACTCCAATTTTAATTGGTGTTAACAAAGGTTTAGATTCAGATGGTATTGGAGCTACTTTAAGTTCAGTAGGTTCTTCATGGGATCAATACTTACAAATTATTATTTCAGAAGTTGCAATTGTTCATGCTGTTATTGGAACAATGATTCCATTGTTTATGATTGTTATGATGACTAGATTCTTTGGTCAAAATAAATCTTGGACTGAAGGTTTATCAATTGTTCCTTTTGCAATCTTTGGTGGTTTAGCGTTTACAATTCCTTACGCATTAACTGGTGTTTATTTAGGAGCTGAGTTCCCATCATTAATCGGAGCATTAATTGGTTTACCAATTGTTACATTTGCTGCTAAAAAAGGTTTCTTAGTACCTAAAGATACTTGGGATTTTGCACCAAGAGAAAAATGGCCAGTTCATTGGGTAAGTAAATTTGAGATGAAACTTGATGCTATGACTGAAAAAGTTCCTATGTCTTTAACTAAAGCTTGGATTCCTTATGTTCTTGTAGCTTTAATTTTAGTATTAACAAGAGTATCTGATGATGTTAAAGCATTCGTTAAAGGTTGGGTAATTCCTTTCAAAGATATTTTAGGTGAAGGTATTTCTTATTCAATTGTTCCTTTATACTTACCAGGTGGTATCTTAGTATTTGTTGTTCTTTTAACTTATTTCTTACATGGTATGAAATTTGGTGAAATTAAAGCAGCTGTTGGAGAGTCTTCAAGAGTAATGTTAGGTGCTGGTTTTGTACTTGTATTTACTATTCCATTAGTAAGAATTCTAATTAACTCTGGAATTAATGGAGCTGGATTTGATTCTATGCCTGTTGCTATGGCTAATTATGTTGCTGCTTCTATGGGTGATATTTATCCATTATTTGCACCACTTGTTGGAGCTTTAGGAGCATTTATTGCAGGAAGTAATACTGTTTCTAATATGATGTTATCTCAGTACCAATTTGGTGTTGCTGATGCTTTAGGTTTATCTACTGCATTTATGGTAGCTCTTCAAGCAGTTGGCGCGGCAGCTGGTAATATGATTGCAATTCATAATGTTGTTGCAGCATCTGCTACTGTTGGTTTATTAGATCAAGAGGGTGATACTTTAAGAAGAACTATTATTCCTACAATTTATTATTGTTTACTTGCTGGTATAATTGGTATGATTGGTATGTATGGAATCGGACTAGTTGATCCATTAATGACGATTAGTAAATAATTTATTTTCTTTAAAAAAGGGTAGAAGCTTAAGCTTTTACCCTTTTTTTATTCCAAAAATTAATAGATATAAAAATATAAAGATTTAATAATTTAGACAAAAGATTATATTTATGGCACAATATCTTTAATAATTATTTATTGGAGTTCTTATGTATAATGTAAAAGTAAAAGATTTAGTTTTAGCTAGTATAGTTGCCGATGCATATTGTCTTGGTTCACATTGGATATATGATGAAAAACAATTAAAAAAACTTCCCTTAAATTGGAATGAATTAAATAATGCACAAAGTAAATGGCATAAGGGAAAAAAAGCTGGTGAGTTAACTCATTATGGTGATTTGAATATGTTTTTTTATAATTTTATTAAAAAACAAAAAATATTTGATAAAAATACTTATATAAAAGAATTCATGTCTTTTCTGAGTTCTTATAATGGATATATAGATTCTTCAAGTCAAAAAACGATTGATCATTTTAAAGATAATTCAAATGAAGAATCAAAATCAACTGATCTGTCTATTATTTCAAGAATTCCTTCTTTATTGTTAGTCTCAAATAATAAAAAAGAGTTTTTAGATAATGTTGAAAAATTAATATCTATATCCATTACTGATAACAATTTTATTAATCGTTCTGTATTATAAATACCTATATGAGCATCTTCAAAATCCCATTTATCTAATTGTACCACTCCTAACAAAGTCTTATCGTCTGATACAAATCTTGTATTTAATTTTTGATTTACCTTGTTTTTTTTTTTTTTATATATATATATATATGAATATAATTAACGCGATAAAACTAACAATTTTTTTTTTTTCATTGATAATT